>JAJFFP010000001.1 GCA_021776595.1 Robiginitomaculum sp.
CGCTTTGGTAACAACCCGCTGCAATCAATTATGGGTGTCGTACTTTACGGCGCCGTCCTAACCACTATCGGCGTTTCCATTCTCGCCGCCTTTATGGCGTAAACCAGGGTCCTTGCCCCTAAACGCCCAAGCCTGACCCGATGCCTGAATATGCAAAACCTCATGCACCACCAGAAACAGGCTTCAATAACTTACCAGGTCATAACACTATGACCTTAACCCCTGCCCCCCAGCAATAACTGATCCCGGCACTTGTCCTGCCGGGATTTTTCTTGCCTCCTTATCTTTTGTCGACCAGCAGGATGAAGCCATAATAGCCTTTGCCTGGGGTCAGGTTGAGGTGTTTAATTTAATGCCAGCCTCATGCTGAGGTGAGAGCCACAGGCGAACCTCGAAGCATGGAGTGCCACATGCCGGTAATATACCCTGCAAGCGCCCCCGTTGGACAAGGTTTAGGTAATCCCTAGCCTCGTCGTCCTCCGGCTTGACCGGAGGATACATACTGAATTTCAGTTCAATGGCGCTGCCTTATAGACCCTCCGGTCAAGCCGGAGGGCGACGAAGTTAGGTGTTTGAGATTTAGAATGAGTTTATGCCGGGGATAGACCCTAAAGGGACACTCACTACCCCTTGCTGACCCTCACACTGACCCTGAAAACCCCCTCAAGTGACCCTTATTAGCCTTTTATCGACCCTTAAATCAGGCTTGTTGCCCCTTAATAACCCTCGCATAAGCGGGGATATATCGAGTTTGTCTGCCCCCCCCTCACAGGGGCGTATAATCATGTAATTTGTAATCAGCTTATGTGCTGCCATTGCCAGGCTTGATCATCGCTCAGTAAAGCATGTATGAGCGCATTATTGAGTTTGTGGCCCGCGCAAAAAGAGGAAAAACGCCCCAATACCGGCGCACCAAGAAGGGCAATATCGCCAATCATATCAAGCACTTTATGGCGGGCAAACTCGTCCTTAAAACGCAGCCCGCTCTGATTGATGAGCTTCATACCATCAACGACAATACAGTTCTCAGAGGAGCCGCCTTTAGCCAGACCTGCCTCACGCAAACCTTCGATTTCACTGGTTAAAGCGAACGTGCGCGCCGGGGCTATGTGCTTGATAAAGTCTATGGCCGTGAGGTTTATCGTATAACCCTGCTCGCCTATCAGTGTTCCCGGATAGTGTATTTGGGCACTGATCTGAAAATCATCAGCCGGGGCCAGTGAAACCCTGCTTTGACCATCGCCAACTTCCAGGGCCTTGGTAACTTTGAGATAATTTCGTTTGGCTTCCTGCCGCTCCAAGCCAGTCTGCACGATCAAGTCGGCAAAGCCTTTTGCGCTGCCGTCCAGGGCGGGAACTTCCGGGCCACGCACAAAAATATGCGCGTTATCGACAGCGCAGCCATAAAGCGCAGCCAGTAAATGCTCTACCGTGGCAATGCCCTGGCCCGTCTCGTTTTGAATGCTGGTGCCGCGCCGGGTTTCAGATACCACACCGGGGACAAGCCTTATGCCTGGATCATTACGATCTTGATCAGAGCGATAGAATACAAGACCGGTATTTACCGGGGCCGGGTGTATGTCCAGCCACACTAATGCGCCGCTATGCAACCCTACGCCTTCACAAGAGGCTGGTTTTGCTAAAGTATGCTGGCGCGCTGGCAGCACCGCAAATGGGAATGGCTGGTCCATTTTGCGCAATATCCCGGTCTGGAAAAACCGGGAGGTTAAGCTAATTCGCCTGTCTGCGCAAAAACGCCGGGATTTCCAGTTCTTCATCGATATGGCCACCAAAAAGGTCCGCCGGCACTTCCTCTTCCTGTGCGGGAACCGGGGCCTGACGGCGCGGTTCAGCATGGTGGTTCATTTTGGGTTGTTCCTCGGCAATAAAAGCCGGGGGCGGGCCAGATGGCTTGCGCCGCAGACCCAAAAAGCCAAGGCCAAAGCGGCTCTGACGGGGTTCAGGCAATTCAACGTCTGGCATTGGTTGATCGGCAATAACCGAGGCCTCGTCCTCAAAGGTTTCAGGAGCCATTTGCATGGTATCTGCTGCCAATGCCTCATCAATGGTTTCATGGGTTGTCATGATCTCTTCATTGGCAGAAGGCGAGACATTATAGGCCACAGGCGCTTCTGTTGCAGGCGTCAGGGGAGGCACGGGCGGCGTTTGTGCCTGCATAACGGGCTGTGTTTGTTCATGGGTGTTCATGGGCGTGTCCAGAACGGCATCACGGCTGGCCCGCGCCGCCTGATCCATATCAATGCCGGTGGCCACAACCGAAACCCGGATGACACCATTCAGGCTATCGTCAAAGGTGGCGCCGACAATAATATTGGCGGTATCATCCACTTCGGCGCGGATGAGCTCAGCGGCTTCATCCACTTCATGCAGGGTCAAATCAGCACCACCGGTAATGTTGATCAAAACGCCCTGCGCGCCGCGAATGGCCACATCGTCCAGCAGAGGGTTGGCAATGGCGGCACGGGCGGCATCGATTGCACGATCCTCGCCGCCAGCTTCGCCAGTGCCCATCAGGGCTTTGCCCATTTCGTTCATCACCGTGCGCACATCGGCAAAATCAAGATTGATCAGGCCCGGTTGCACCATCAGGCTGGTCAGGCCGCGCACACCGGAGTTGAGCACTTCATCGGCCATGGAAAACGCATCGGTGACGGTGGTTTTATCATTGGTTATGCGAAAAAGATTCTGATTGGGTATGACGATCAGTGTATCGACTTCGCTTTGCAGTTCTTCAATACCCTGTTCGGCGATTTTCATCCGCCGGTCGCCCTCAAAGCGAAATGGTTTGGTGACTACGCCTACGGTGAGAATACCCCGTTCGCGGGCCATACGGGCAATGACAGGGGCGGCGCCGGTGCCGGTGCCACCACCCATGCCGGCGGTAATGAATACCATATGCGCGCCTTCGACCTGGGCGGCAATATCATCAAGAGAATCTTCAGCGGACTGGGCACCTTTTTGCGGATCAGCACCGGCCCCCAGGCCACCGGTAATGGCAGGGCCCATCTGGATGGCACATTCGGCTTTTGAAAAGTGCAGGGCCTGGGCATCGGTGTTGGCAACCACAAATTCGACCCCTTGCAGGTCTGATTCGATCATATTGTTAACGGCATTGCCACCGGCGCCGCCAACACCAAAAACAACAATACGTGGCTTGAGTTCGAGCACTTTGGGTGCAGTCAGTGATATGGCCATATTGGCAAGCCCCTAAACATTAAAAATCAATTGGCGCGATACTGCATGCCTGAACTTTAACGCCCGGTTAAACTTAATAAATAATTGACGCGATTGGATGAAAAAATTTTGGTTAAAAATTTTCGCGCAACCAGTTCCATATCTTGCCCACGGGATGCGCTTCAGCACCATTTCGGTGTTTTCGGGGACCACCGGCCAGATCGGGGGCACCGGATATGGCCTCTCTTGGCCCGGAAATCACATGATGCAACGTGCCTGCAGTGGCGGCAAACCCCGCCCCGTTAACCGCATCGCCCAGGCCCGAAAGCCGCAATGGGCGGCCAAGCCGAACCTGTTTATTCAATATGCGCCCGGCCAGCTCACGAACACCATCCAGTTGGCTGGCACCACCCACCAGCACCACACGGTCGCCTACGTTATGAAAAGCGTCACCGGTTTCAAGTTTAGCACGCACCATTTCGAAAATTTCCTCAAGGCGGGGGCGGATGACGCTGGTCAAAACCGCGCGCGGTGCCTGATCCGTGCGCAAACCAGGATCATCGCACATGCCGGGGCAATCGATCATTTCAAAATCATCGTCCGGTCCATCCAGAACGGTGCCATACATGGTTTTAATCCGCTCAGCTGCCGCCATCGGTGTGGAAAGCCCACGGGCAATGTCCCTGGTGACATGCTCACCGCCCAGCGCCACCGCACCAAGATGCACAAGCGCCCCATCGCTAAAAGCGGCAAAGGACGTGGACCCGGCACCCATGTCTATCACCGTGGCACCCAAGTGCATTTCATCATCCACAAGGGCTGCAAGGCCTGCCGCATAGGGTGTGGCTACGATAGAGCGCAAATCAAGGCGACAGCGATCCACAACCAGCGCCAGATTGCGCAAGGGATTGCGATCCACACTGACTATACAGACCTCCACCCCAAGACGCGACGCAAACATGCCGCGCGGGTCACGCACATCAACATTATCATCGACGCTATAGCGTTGGGGGATGGCATGAATCACCACGCGGTCCTCATCGTACCAACTCGCCAGTGCCGTTTTCAACACGCGTTTTACATCGCGGTTGCTAACTTCACGGCCATTAATGGCGGCCATACCGCGTATTTTTTGCGCACGCAAAGAAGGCCCACAGTAATTTAATGTGACGGAAGTGATCGAAGCCCCGGCCATGCGTTCTGCTTGCTCAATGGCCTGGCGAACCGCCGATTCAGTAGCATCAAGATCTATAATACTGCCCCCCCGCAAGCCTTTGGAGGACTGATGCCCCACCCCGGCAACGCGGATGGACGTGCGCGCCACATCATCAGGGCGAGCAACAAAACAGGCAATTTTTGAGGCACCGACATCAAGGACACCAATGGTGCCCTGACGAGCCGCCGCCGTTGGCGCGGCGCGTTGTGACTTATCCTGCTTCATGACAAGCGCTCTGCCTCGTCTTCTGATAACAAAGGCTGGCTTGTGCCAGGGCGAATATAAATGCGGCCCCATTGGCGAGCATCAATGCGCTTGAATGACCGATCCAGCAGGTGAGATGGTTTTGGCTCGTTCTCGAAAAGATCAAGAGTGCGCTCTTCAAATTCTGCCGGCAACATCAGGTCTGCACCGTTTTTCAGACGCAAATTCCACCGCCGTCCGGATACACGAACATAGGCATAAACGCGCGCCGCAATATTGGGATACTGTTTCATGGTTCCCAGAAAAGCCTGTAACGCTTCAGGGGCGCCCGGCCCAACCACCAGCGTCAGATCAGGATAGTTCTCTGCCCGTGCGGATTCGATAACGCTGCCATTGGCCCCGATCACACGCCAACGCCCTTCGGATTGCCACAGGGCAAAGGGTTCACGTTCAATGACAATCACCGTCAGGCGGTTAGGAAGCTGGCGCATAATGCGCGCTTCACGAATCCATCCAAGGTTTTCGATACGGCGGCGCGCCTGCACCAGATTGATCGAGAAAACCAGCTCCCCTTCTTCGGCTGCCAAAGCCTGACGAATCGCAGCAGCATCGTCCCGGTTCATTACATTGCCTGTCGGGCCTACGACTTCGATATGCTCAATGCGAAAACCCGCAGCCATGAGGGCGTTAGCTGCTGCCGTACGGGTGGAGTGGATTGCTTCACCCAACCCGCCGGAAAACCACAAAGCGACAAACAAGGTGGCGGCAAATCCGCCAAGGAGGCCGACAATCGTGCCCCGCACATTATGTCCATTTTTAACATCGCGCGCACGCGCATGTAACCAATTGGATGCCTTGCGTGGCACCGCCCTTCGTTTGGACACAGGTTTGCGCCGGCGTGCCGGGGCTTTTCTGGTCTTAACCTTCGATTTTGCCCGCTGTGTCATACGGGGCATGGGTATTCTCCGCCATCCATTGCACGAGGTCATCAAAAACGATTCCCACATGGTCCGCCTGTTCTGGTGCAAGCGAGGTAGCAGTCATGCCCGGTTGTGTGTTAATTTCGAGTAACCTTAATACATTATTTTTTTCATCATAGCGAAAATCTGAACGGGTCAAACCTCGGCAATCCAGTGCCTGATGCGCTGCAAGCGCCTGTTTTAACACTAATTTTTCTATTCTTATTGGAATATCTGCGGGTATTATATGTTCTGATCCGCCGGTCGCATATTTTGCCTCATAGTCATAAAAAGCAGTGTTCGGATTAATTTCGGTTACTGTCAGCGCGCGATCCCCCAAAACGGCGACGGTCAGTTCTCGTCCTGGAATATATTCTTCGATCAGTATTTCCTCACCATAGGGCCATTTTTCATCGCCCAGAATGATCGGTGGGCGCTTGGCTCCTTCGCGCACAATCACCACCCCGACGCTAGACCCCTGCGCATTGGGTTTGGCAACATAGGGCGGCGGCAAAATATGTTTTTTTGCTGCTTCAAAACGGCTAACGAGCACGCTTTTAGGACATTGAATGCCCACCATTTCCAACACCGCCTTGGCCCGGTGCTTGTCCATGGCCAGTGCCGAGGCAGCCACACCGGAATGGGTGTAGGGCTTGCCAAAAGTATCCAAAATGCCCTGCACCCGGCCATCTTCGCCCCAGACACCATGCAAGGCATTAAAAATAATATCAGGGTTTAGCGCATCCAGCACAGCGGCCAGATCATGACCGGCATCAATTTCACTGACCTGCCATCCTTTGCGTCTGAGGGCATCAGCGCAGGCGCGGCCAGAGGCCAGCGAGACTTCACGTTCCGGGCCAGGCCCACCCAGCAATACGGCTATATGGCGGCTCATGCTTTCTCTCCCACGCGTTTGATTTCCCATCGCAGATCAATATTTTTTTGCTGATAAACATCATGGCGGATGCTCTCACCCAGTCGCTCCAAATCCAACGCACTGGCATTACCGGTATTGATCATGAAATTACAATGTTTTTTGGACATTTGCGCACCGCCAATCTGGCGTCCGCGCGCGCCAATGGCATCAATCAACTCCCATGATTTTGCACCAGGGGGATTGGCAAAAGTGGACCCACCGGTTTTTTCGCGTATGGGCTGACTGCCCTCGCGTTTGGTGGTTATTTCATCCATGCGGGCCAGAACCTTCACCGGATCATCGGGCTTGCCTACAAATACCGCCTCGACAAATATCCAGTCTTGCGGGGCTTTAGAATGACGGTAGCTATAGCCCATTTCATCCACCGTCCTGACCACGCGCCGCCCCAGCCGGTCCAGGGCAATAATCTGGCGCACACAATCAACAGTTTCACGGCCATAACACCCGGCATTCATGCGTAATGCCCCGCCAATGGTGCCTGGTATACCGGCATAAAATTCCAGCCCGGACAATCCGGCTGTGGCCGCCGCTTTGGCCACAGATTTATCCAGTGCTGCCGCACCAACTCGTAATTTCCTACCTTGAATATCAATCTTTGAAAATGCTGGTCCCAGACGCACGACAACCCCGCGCACCCCGCCATCGCGCACCAGAAGATTGGAGGCCACCCCCATCGGTAAAACCGGGATGTCTTGCGGGCAGGCGGCCAAAAACAGGGCCAAATCGGCTTCATCGGCGGGTATGAAAAGTGCGTCCGCCGGGCCACCAACCCTGAACCAGGTGTATGGGGCCAGTGTCACGTCATAAAGCAACTTGCCGCGCACTTCGGGCAGGCGTGAGGAAAGAGCAGAAGCGCTCAACCTTTGCCCTCCAGTTCTTTTTGCAAACCCTGTGCCCAAACGGTGATGTCACCCGCGCCCAAAAATAAAACCGTATCGCCATTTTGCGCACATTCGCTGATCGCGCCAGCCAGCGCCTTGCGATCAATGGTGGTTGCATGACGATGACCATGCGTGCGCAGACCATCGACCAGACCATCAGCATTCATGCCCTCGATCGGCGCTTCCCCGGCGGCATAAACCGGCGTAACAAGCACCATATCGGCGTCATTGAAGCAGGTGCAAAACTCTTCAAACAGATCATGCAGGCGGGAATAACGGTGAGGCTGCACCACTGCAATTACCTTGCCTGCGGTAACACTGCGCGCTGCTTTTAGAACCGAAGCAATTTCAACCGGGTGATGGCCATAATCATCAATGATGGCCGCGCCATTCCAGGTTCCCACACGGGTAAAGCGCCGCTTCACGCCAGAGAAAGATTGCAGGGATTGGCGGATGTTTTTCTCGGTCGCCCCCAGTTCGCGCGCTACGGTGATAGCGGCCATGGCATTTTGGATATTATGATCCCCGGCCATAGGTAATATCAGCGCATCCCAACGCTCGCTTGCCTGCCCTTCCTTGCCTTCAAAAATAGCATCAAAGACAGCATTGCCATCCCTGGTACAGGCATTTTCAATGCGCGCCCCGGCTTGCGGCGTAAAACCATAGGTCAGCACCTTGCGATCACGCACCCGTGCGACCAGTGCCTGCACTTCGGGGTGATCCAGACACAAAACCGCAAAGCCGTAAAAGGGAATGGCCTCAACAAACTGGTCAAAGGCGGCGCGCAAGGCATCAAAAGTGCCGTAATGTTCCATATGTTCAGGATCGATATTAGTGACCACCGCCACTGCGCCTCGCAGTTTCAAAAAAGAACCATCAGATTCGTCCGCTTCCACCACCATCCATTCACCGCCGCCAAGTTTGGCATTGGAACCATAGGCGGAGATCACCCCGCCATTGATCACAGTGGGGTCCATTCCGGCCCCGTCCAGCAATGCCGCAACTAAAGAAGTGGTGGTGGTTTTGCCGTGAGTGCCGGCGATGGCAACGGACCATTTAAGACGCATCAGTTCGGCCAGCATCTCGGCGCGCCGGACAACAGGAATACCCGCTGCACGGGCCGCATCCACCTCTGGATTGCCGCCCTTGATTGCCGTAGAGGTGACAACCGTGCCCACCCCTTCGATATTTTCTGCCCGGTGGCCGATACGAATATCAGCGCCGATTTTGCGCAAACGCTGCACATTGGCATTTTCGGAAATATCGGAACCGCGCACAGCATAACCCAGATTGATCATCACTTCGGCAATACCGCTCATGCCGATGCCGCCAATACCAATGAAATGCACAATGCCAATATCAAAGGGTAAGTCTTTACGCATTTCCTGTTCCCACAATTTGTTCGATTTTATCGGCCAGCATTTGTGCGGCTTCGGGCCGGGCCTGCGCACCGGCCGCCGCGCCCCGGCGTTGTAATTCCTCCTGGTCCCCCAGTCTCGCCGCGATCAGTGATGCCAGACGTTCTGGCGTCAGTTTTTCCTCAGCCAGCACATCAGCGGCCCCGTGATCAACCAGCATTTGCGCATTTATGGTCTGGTGGTCATCCATGGCAATAGCCAAAGGTATGAGGATACTGGCTTTTCCCATGGCCGCAATTTCGGCAATGCTTGACGCTCCGGCGCGGGCAATCACCAGATCGGCTCTGTTCAACCGTGCGGCAATGTCATCAAAAAAGGGGGCCAGTTCGACTTGCATTTCTTCCCTTTGATAAATGTTGGCTACGTATTCCAGTTGTTCCTGTCGGGTTTGTTGGACCACATCAAGGCGCTTTTGCAACGATTTTGGGAGCAATCCAATGGCCGCTGGCACACACTCACCCAAAATTCTGGCCCCCAGGGAGCCACCAAGGACCAGAAGGTTCAACCGCCCCGCCGGTTTATCAGGGGATTTGCCCATCTGATCCAATATGCCTTTGCGTAAGGGGTTTCCCGCTACTACATGACGAGATTGCGCAGCAGGCGGCAGTTTATGTAACACCTCAAATCCGCTGGCAACCAGCTTTGCCTGTTTGACAAACATCCGGTTGGTGCGTCCCAACACACAGTTCTGTTCGTGCAGGACAATCGGTTTGAAACATAGCCGCGCCGCCGCCAGTGCCGGAAAAGATGGATAGCCGCCAAACCCGGCCACGAGCGCCGGACGGTAACGCAAGGTAAGCCACAGGCTCTTTATAATCCCTAATTTCAGTGCCACGACCCCGGCAAGTAAACGCAAAGGGTTTTTCCCGCCAAGACTGGCTGCCGGAATGATGTGTGTTTCCTGCAGCGAAAATCCATCACTTAAAGCGGCCCCGCGCCGGTCGGTAATCAGCACAATGCGCCAGCCCCGGTCGCGCAAAACTTGCGCCAGGGCGCGCGCAGGAAACATGTGCCCACCGGTGCCGCCGGCGGCCAGAATAATGGTTTTGTTCATTCAAATGCGCCCGGCCTTCGGCGGGTAAAGGCCAATAGCAACCCGGCGGTTATGCTCATCCCCAGCATGGATGACCCTCCATAAGACAAGAATGGCAATGTCATGCCCTCTGGCGGTGAAATATGCAAATTCACGGCAATATTGATCGCCGCCTGAAGGCCGATCAGCACCGCAAGCCCGGCGGTTGCCAATTGCTCTGTTTGATCGGTCATGCGCAAAGCGCTGGAAAACCCCTTAAACAGAATAATAGCAAACAGGGTAATGATCAAAAGCGCGGCAAAGGTGCCAAACTCTTCGACTGCCACCGAGAAAATGTAATCTGTATGCGCTTCTGGCAGCATCCATTTTATGACACCTTCACCCGGACCACGACCAAAAATGCCGCCGCCGGTCAGGGCATCAAGCGCACGATCGGTCTGTGAATTACCATCACCAGACGGGGTTAAAAAGCCATGCACACGCGTGGCAATATAAGGAAAGAATGAATAGGCCGCATACATGCCGACAATGATGAATGTGCCCAGACCGATAATCCATAACCACGACATGCCGGACAGGAACAGCACAACGCCAAAACTGGCCGTTACCAGAATACTTTGGCCAAAATCCGGCTGTTTCATCAACAAGGCGATTGAAACCGCCAGTGCCAGAAAAGCCAGCGCCATGGTCGGCGATCCTTTGGTTTTGGCCCGTGAAAACAGCCAGGCCACCGTGACCACCAGGCCGGGTTTTAGAAACTCCGACGGTTGCAGGGAAAACGGCCCAAGGCGCACCCAGCGCTGCGCTCCCTTCACTTCATGCCCGGCAAAAATTATGTAAAACATGACCAGCAGGGAACCCAGAAATACCAGATTGGCAAACCGTCGGGCAGTGATCGGGTCTGCCAGCGAAATCCCAACCATGATAAAAAGCCCAAGGGCGGCAAAAACGCTGTGGCGGGTAAAGAAATAAAACGGATTGGCACTTGGCGAGGCACCGGGGCTGGCCGCCAGCGACAGAACCAGACCAATAGCAATCAGAAGGCAGAAGGTAAAAAATAATACCCGGTCAACGCTCCACCACCAGTCTAGCAGCGCGCTGATAAAATTCAGAATGGACGACAGCACCATATTCATGGTTATGCCGACTTTTGTTGTTTTTGTTTGTCTTTCAGCTCTGACATGGCAGCACGAAAGGCGTCTCCTCTGGCCTTGAAATCCTTAAACTGGTCAAATGAAGCACAGGCCGGGGACAACAACACCACGGGATTGGAAACGTCCGCTTCCATAGCCGTATTAAAGGCTTCCCTTACCGCCATCTGCAAGGTGCCGCATTTTGTGGCCTCTACTTTGCCTTTAAGCTGTCTGGCAAAAGCGTTTTGCGCCTCACCAATCAGAAATGCCTGCCGCACGTCATCATAAGCACGATCCAGCGCGTCCAGCCCGCCTGCCTTTGCCCGGCCACCAGCGATCCAGAAAATATCATCAAAGGCACCCAGCGCCTGACGAACTGCCTCGGCGTTCGTCGCTTTTGAATCATTGATAAAACGCACGCCATTGATCGTGCCAATATCCTCCATGCGATGCTCAAGCCCGGTAAAAGTCTGCATGGCCGAAGCAATCATATCGGCAGGCAAGCCTGCATGGCGCGCCGCCACATAAGCTGCGGCTGCGTTTTGGCCATTGTGCCTTCCCATTAAGGCCGGTGCATCACCAATATCCACACATAGGGGGACATCATAAGTTATGGAGTCAAAAATTTTCCCGGCAGCATAGCTAATGCCATGGCTAAGGGTAGCCAGCGCAGAAACCGGAATGGTTTTAGCCTGCTCCTTGATTTCATTCATAAACAGAAAATGAACACAAATTTTTTGGCTATGCGCATCATCCATAGAGAGGATCGCAAGGTCATCTTTGGCTTGATTGGCAAATACCCTGCGCTTGGCCGCCTCATACCCGGCAAACCCGCCATGACGGTCCAGATGATCCGGCGACAGGTTCAGCAATATAGCACCATTGCAATGCAGGCTTTGGGTTAATTCCAGTTGATAGGAAGATAACTCCAGCACATAGATAATGCCGGGATGAGGCTCCGGCAGGTCAAGACAAGGCGTGCCGATATTCCCACCGGCATGGGCATCCTGCCCGCTCTCACGCAAAATATGGGTCAGCAGCGCCGTTGTTGTGGTTTTACCGTTTGTCCCTGTAATGCCAAATACCATTGGCCGGTCTTTTGCCGGTATAGCGTTAATGGAACGGGCAAAAAGCTCCGTATCCCCCATCACCGGCACATCCACGGCGCGGGCAAGCTCTACCACATGGTGTGGCTCCGGGTGGGTGTGTGCGATACCAGGCGAAAGGATCAGGGCCGCAATATCCGACCAGTCACGTTTTTCCAGATCGTGACAGGCAATCCCGGCCATCTCTGCCACTTCCCTGTTGGCTGCATTATCGTCCCAGGCCAGCACATCCGCGCCACCAGCCACCAGGGCACGGGCGGCACTCATCCCGGTGCGGCCAAGCCCCAGAACAGCAACCTTCTTTTGTGCAAAACCCGTGACTGTTATCACTATTAACCCCTACCTTAATTTCAATGTTGCCAGACCAAACAGCGCCAGCACAACGGCAATGATCCAGAATCTGATGACAATAGTTGGCTCAGCCCAGCCCAGTTTTTCAAAATGATGGTGGATGGGAGCCATGCGAAACACCCGCTTGCCAGTCAACTTGAACGAGGCGACCTGCACTATCACCGATACCGCCTCCAACACAAAAAGACCGCCAATAATGGCGAGTACAATTTCATGTTTTACCGAGACGGCAATGGCGCCAATGGCCGCTCCCAGCGAAAGGGAGCCGGTATCGCCCATAAAAATCATCGCCGGCGGGGCGTTCCACCACAAAAAGCCCAAACCACCGCCCAATAACGCTGCCACCAGCACCGCCAGTTCAGACGTACCCGGCACATAGGGTATTTGCAGATATTCGGTATAATCCACCCGCCCAACAAGATAGGCAATCAAACCCAGACTGCCTGCGGCAATCATTACCGGCACAATGGCCAGGCCATCCAGCCCATCGGTTAAATTCACCGCATTGGAGGCACCGACAATGACAAATGCCCCGAACAGTAAATAAAATGGCCCCAGATTAATCATTACGTCCTTGAAAAACGGCAAGGCCACCGATGACGAAAAATTTGTTGGCAGCGAGGTAGAACCAGCGGTAAGGCGAACCACAAAAAAGACCGCAATACCGGCGACCACAAATTCAAACAACAGCCGCAAACGCCCGGAAACCCCGGCATGGGTCCGTTTAGTCACTTTGGCATAATCATCGGCAAAGCCAATCAAGCCAAAACTGACCAGAATGCCAAGAATAATCCAGACATACATATTGGTTAAATTGCTCCACAATAGCGTGCTGAGCACCGCTGGAAACAAGATCAAAACCCCGCCCATAGTGGGCGTTCCGGCTTTTTCAATAATGTGCCGCTCCGGTCCGTCCTCGCGGATCGGCTGGCCATGTTTTTGCTTGATGCGTAACCAGTCAATGATGGGTTTGCCAAACAAAAATGCTAACAACATGGAGGTGATCATCGCCCCGCCAGAGCGAAAGGTAATATATTTCATTACGTTGAATATTTGAAATTGGTCAGCAAGCGGGAATAGAAAATAATGGAGCATGAAAGCCTCTCAATGACTGCCAGATTTCAGCATACTGGCCAGCCGGTGTATGCGTGACCCGTTGGACCCTTTGAGCAAAATAACATCGCCGGGCGTTACGATCTCATGAAGAACCGGGGTCAGATCGTCAATACTCTCATACCAACCGCCCTGACGTTTTTGCGGCAGCGCATCAAATAAATGTCGCATTAATGGCCCAACGCAATAGACCACATTGACCCCTGCGCGCTGAATATCCCAAGCCAGCTCCTCATGATAACGGCGCGCCGCGTCACCCAGTTCCAGCATTTCACCAAGCACAGCAATGCGTCTTTTCGCGGGCCACCCTCCCAGGGTTTGCAAGGCAGCCGCCATGGAAACGGGATTCGCATTATAAGCATCATCAAGCAAAGTGGCTTCGCCAGCACCAGCCCTGATGGCAAAAGCACCGCCCCTTCCGGGCAAGGGTTTGACCGCTTCAAGCGCTGCAACCGCGTCTTTGGCCTCAACCCCGCAAAAAAGGGAAGCGGCCACCGCAGCGGACGCATTGGCAGCCCAGTGCGCGCCACCAACCCCCAGGGAAAAGGCAAATTCCTCGCCGAATATGCGCATATTGCCGGTTGCGCCTTTTGGATTGCTGGCAAATTGCGTCACCTGCACATCCGCCCCCTCTGCACACCCAAACGATACGATCCGCGAAACTTTGTGAGCCTGTGCCAGGGTTTTTAGCAAATCAAAATGCGGGTCATCCGCTGGTATGGCCGCCACACTATTATGCGCCATGGATGACCAGACCTGCGCCTTTTCGCGGGCAATGGCCTCTACCGAACCCAGAGCTTCGATATGGGCCGGAGCCAGGCGGGTAATCACACCGATATGGGGGCGAACCATCTCGGCCAGCGGGGCAATCTCCCCGGTATGGTTCATGCCAATCTCAAATACGGCGCGTTTAGTTCTTGCAGGCATTCTTGCCAGCGATAATGGCACACCCCATTGATTATTATATGACTTCTCAGACGCATGGGCGGGGCCTACGGCGCTGAAAATCGTATTAATGGCCTCTTTTACGCTGGATTTTCCAACCGACCCGGTTACGGCCACGCGGCAGGCATCAGATCGTTTGCGTGCAAACCTGCCCATCCGGGCCAGACCCAGCAAACTGTCATCAACCAGCGCCTGTGGCCCGGACCCTGTTCGCCGATCCACCAGTGCCGCTGCGGCGCCGGCCTTATAGGCCTGTTCAACAAAGTCATGACCATCTTGCCCGGCATGCAAAGCGACAAATAAATCAGCAGATTTCAATGTCCGTGTATCAATTGATATGCCATCGGCCTGCCACTCACCTCCATCAACCAGAGCTGCGCCCGTGGCCTGTGCTACCTCAATCGCCGTCCATAAAGGTTTAGCCATGCTGCGCCTCCCTGGCTTGCAAAGCGGCCCGCGCAATGATGGCATCATCAAACGGAATGCACTGATCACCAATGATCTGGCCGCTTTCATGCCCCTTACCCGCAACGACCAAGGCATCTCCTTCCCTGAGCGCCAAAACAGCCTCTTTGATGGCCGTTTCACGGTCCGCAATTTCCTTGGCACCGGGGCATACATTAATGATTGCATGACGTATTTTTACCGGGTCTTCGTGCCGTGGATTATCGTCTGTAACGATAATATGGTCGGCCAATTGGCGGGCTATTACCCCCATTTTTGAACGCTTTAGCGGGTCCCGGTCCCCGCCGCAGCCAAACACCAAATGAATATCACCTTTGGTGTGCGGGCGCAGCGCCCTGAGCAGTTTTTCAAGACCATCAGGCGTATGAGCAAAGTCCACAAACACCGGCGCGCCATTGCTGGTGGTGCCCACTGGCTCCATACGCCCGCGCACGCCCTGTAATTTCTCCAGTGCTGCCAATGCCACGCTGGTTTTTACACCGCTCTGCATCGCCAATGCCAACGCCAACAAGGCGTTTAGGGCCTGAAATTCCCCGGCCAGCGGTAATTCCACACTATAAAGCTGCCCCAAAATACTCAGATCAAGTTTCTGGCTATGGGAAAGGGGATGCAGCTCCAGCAAATGAATATCCTCGCCTTCCCAACCCACTGTTATAACCTTGAGGCCGTGCTCGCGGCTCAGCTGTGCCATTTTCTTGCCCCAGGGGCCATCGACCACAATTGCTGCCGAACTTTTCGGATAAGACAAGGTGCTAAACAGCCGTGCCTTGGCGGCAAAGTAATCTTCAAACCCGGCATGGTAATCAAAATGATCCTGCGAGAGGTTGGTAAAACCGGTGTGGGTAATGCGCACCCCATCCAGACGGTTTTGCACCAGGCCATGACTGGAAGCTTCAAGCGCCAGATATTCAATGCCTTCGCGATCAAGTCCATCTATGGCCTGATGCAGGCTGACCGGATCAGGCGTGGTGTGATGCAAAGGCGCCAGACCTTTATCGGTGGTGATGCCCAGCGTGCCAAGACAAGCGGCTTTTTTGCCCGCAAAGGCCCATATCTGCCGCAAAAACTCAACCGCAGAGCTTTTCCCGTTGGTCCCCGTCACCGCGACGATAGTGGTCGGTTGAGCAGGGTAAAATCGGGCCGCCATTTTGGCCAGATCATGGCGCGGCGCATCACTTTCTATCAGGCAAATACCTGGGTTTGGTGTATCTGATGGGGCCAGAATAGCTTTGGCGCCGCTGGCAATGGCGGACGGGATGAACTTTCTGCCATCAGTTTTCTCGCCCGGCAGTGCCGCAAATAAAAACCCCGGATTCACATCGCGGCTATCGGCGGTTAGGCCGGTAATCTCTATTTGCGCCTCCGGTCCGGACAAAGACTTTGATAGTTGGCCTAATTTCAATGGCTTATCCCATCATTGCTGGCCAGTGTTTTTGGGCGCACCATGTGTGGCATTAAGACCGGGCCAATACGCCTTATAACCCGCGCAGTCACAGGGGCCGCATTCCAGCCTGCGGTTTCCCAACCACTGGTGCGCGCATCGCCCTGAGGCTCATCCAGAAGGATAAACACCAGATATTGCGGGTTCTGCACCGGAAATATCGCTACAAAAGATGATATATTGCGATCCTTGACATAACGTCCGGTTTTAGGGTCCAGCTTTTCCGCAGATCCGGTTTTACCGGCAATTTCATAACCTTTAACATCGGCATTTTTTCCAGTCCCACGGGTCACAACCTCGCGCATTAATTGCAAGACTGTGCGGGCCGTTTGCGGCGACACCACCGCTTTACTTTCGGGCACATAATCTTTTTCACGGGCGCGCAGGGTCAGCGGCATCAACCTGCCATGATTTGCCAACGCCCCCATCGCCTGCACGAAGGCCAGCGGCGTTACCGTAATGCCATGGCCATAACCGATGGTGGCCGTTTTAACGGGACGCCAGCGACGGGAGGACATAAAGGGTCGTGCGCTTTCGCGTAACTCAACTTTGGCCGCATCCAGCAAGCCAAAATCTGCCAGATATTGGCGCTGCATTTCTCCACCTACTTTCAGTGCGATCAGCGCCGCGCCTTTATTAGAGGATTCAACAAGAATATCCCGAATACTCATTTTATGGTGATTGCGGTGCATATCATTGATTTTTTTACCATTTACAATCAATGGTCGCACCACATCCAATACCTCTTCAGGATCCGCCAATCCCTGGTCAAAGGCCATAGCCAGGGTTAGCGGCTTGAAAACCGAGCCCAATTCATAACGGTCGGTTGCGGCACGATTACGGCGCTCACGCGGCGAAGCCATGCCGGGGGCGTTGGGATTAAAATCCGGTCGGCCGACCATACCCAAAATCTCACCGGTGCGGACGTTGGTAACAATACCAAGCGTCGCTTTGGGGCGAAACTCTTTCATCGCCTGTGTCAATTCCTCTTCCAGGGCAAACTGCACACGGGTATCGATGGAAAGCGCCAGCGCTTTACTATTACGGTCCAGCAACACATCTTCAAAAGCCAGTTCGGCACCAGCAGTGCCCTTACCATCGGCATTTACCCACCCCAACGCATGAGAGGCAAAACGGCCGCGCGGGTAATATCGCGTTTGCTCAACTTCAAACCTGACACCGGGCAGGCCCAACGAAAAAATGGCATCACGCACCGCCGGCGTAAGACGGGTGCCAATGCGCGCCCGGCCCTTTTTACCCTCAAGACGCGCCCGCAATATCTCTTTACTCGTCAGGCCGCGAATACCCGATAATTTGCTGGCAAGCGCGGCGGCATCGCGCACATTGGTGCGTGAAATATAAGCAGAATAGGTTTCCAGGTTTGATGCCAGCAAACGGCCAGACCGATCGGTCAACCGGGCGCGGGAAAGCGCAATCGGCGCGGTCATTCGCGCTGTGAAAGATTGGGGATTGTGATCAAAAATAGTCAAACCAATGGAGCGCACAACCAACACACCATAAACAAAGGCGAATACCAACACCATTAACTGCAAGCGTGGACGGGCGGCGCGAACCGCAGCGCGTTGGGTACCGGAAAGAGAAAAAAGCTCTGCCGCGTCAATGCGTTCCACATCCGCCAAGGGGAGCATATTGCGCACCGTCACCTTCATCAGCGCCCAGCCTTGCCCGCAGCACCCTCGCCATTCAGCCGCCCTTCGGTTTGATCAACAGGCGTAGCGTCCAGCAAAGCAAAAGACATGTCCTGCTCCGGGGTAAGCGGACGTAATTGTAAATGTGCCTGTGCGAGGGCTTTTAATCGCTCAGGGCGTTCCATATAGGCCAGTTCATTCTCTAATTGCGCAATCTGTGCAAGTTCGCCGGTTATACCGTTTTGCAATTGCGCAATGCGTTGCTGTGCACTTTGTGCTTCTGTCTTGGCAACATAAAGCGCCAGCGCGAGCAGTGCTGTGATCACCGTTGCCAGAGCGTAAAACGCACGGATCATAACATAGCCTCCAAATTGGCAAGATCGGGAATATTAGGAAAAGTAAGTGGTGAGGATGGAAAGGCGGGAGCATCCTCGCGCACACCAATGCGCATTTTTGCCGAACGCGCCCGTGGGTTATGGATAATTTCATCGGCACCGGGCTTGATCGCCTTGCGGCTTGGCAAAGTAAAAGAGGCCGTGAAGGCATCTTCCTCACTTTGGGGAATGTGGCGGGAGTTCTGCGCCGGAGCTTCTGCACGTTCGCGCAAAAAATTCTTGACGATGCGATCTTCAAGCGAATGAAACGTCACCACCACCAACCGTCCGGCCGGGCGCAACACCCTTTCTGCGGCGCTCAATGCACGCGTCAACTCACCCAATTCATCATTAATATAGATACGAAGCGCCTGAAACACCCGTGTGGCGGGATGAATTTTCTGCCAGCCGGACCCCAGCGCTTTGGCCATCAAGGCGGAAAGCGCCCCCGTGCTGGTGATAGGGGACTGTTTTCTTGTCTCTACGATGGCCGCCGCCGCGCGCCGCGCGCCTCGCTCCTCGCCAAAGGTGCGAAAAATCGCACTTAACGCCTCTGCGGACAGAAAATTGACCGCATCGGCCACCGTGGGTCCATGATCGCTCATGCGCATATCAAGCGGGCCATCGCGCATGAAAGAAAATCCGCGTTCCGCCTGGTCAATCTGCATGGATGAAACACCAATATCAAAGACGATACCATCCACGCCATCCCAGCCGTTTTGACTGATTGCCGTCTCAAGTTCAGAAAACGGAGTTTGCGCAAAAGAGAATTTTGAACCGAATTCTTCCTGCAATTCCTGTGCAAACGACTTAACCGCTGGGTCCCGATCCAGAGCCAACAGTGCAATATTCTGCTTTCTCAACAAGGCCCGTGAATAGCCACCTGCCCCAAATGTGCAGTCCACATAACGCCCGCTTTTTTGCAGGTTTATGGCCTTGCAAACCTCATCAAGCATGACCGGGGCGTGGCTCACAGCTTCTCCCCCTTTAACAGGGCCTGAAGCGATTCACTGTTTTGCATTAACGCGCCCAGATCAGTGCCGCCACCCATACGCTCGGCTTCTGCAGGGTCTGCAAGACGTTCTGCCAGGCGTGAGCGGATCGCCTGCATTCTGGCCGTTTGTGTTTCGGCATTCCAAATCTGAAAATGCGCATCACAGCCCACAAAGGCGCAACGCCCTTCAATGTTCGCGTGGGCAATAAATTCTTTGGGCAGTGTCACCCGCCCTGTGCTGTCAAAGTCAAGACGTCTGATGGAACCAAGAACCGCCACTTCCAAGTCTTTGCGCAGTCGGTCATAACGCGGCAAATTGGCAATATCCATGCGGTATTGCTGGATGAACTGCTCGCCGCCACATTCCAGAAACGGTCCGTCAAAATGCGGCAAGACATAAATAGCATCATAGGGGTCGTCACGCAGCGCCTCACGATAACTCGCCGGAACCGAAACCCGATTTTTCGCATCCGCTGTATGTTCGGAAGTCGATAAAAACACGTGTGCCTGGCTCCCATTGTGCCCTGGGTGGAACCGCTATTGCCTCCACCCCAACCCTTATTCAGTGCCCTATGGGATAACATGGGAATTTATGGGAAACAATGACGATTAGTAAAATCTTTAGGGGTTTTGCCAATTATTTTGTATTTTATTAACTATATGACAGAACGTAATATGAACACGCGCAGTCAGCGCACACGCGACCCATACAGGCATCTTGCTTTGCTGCCATTCCAATTTGAAACTAAAGCTCAATAATTAAGATTTTGTGCCAAAACCACCGCCGCCGGGGGTCCGTATTTCCAACTCATCTCCGGCCTCAAGGTCAGCCTGGAAACAACCACCCACATTTTCAATCAATCCATTGGCCCGGATCAGTCTCTGCCTGCCAGAAGTACCAGCATCACCACCATTCACCCCCAATGGCCGGGTTTCCCGCCGGGTGGAAAGCAATCCCGCGCTCATGGGCGATAAAAACTGCAAACGGCGTATGCTACCCGCCCCGCCGCTCCATGCACCGGCCCCGCCGGAGCCGCGGCGCACCGTGTGTGACACCACCCGCACGGGAAAGCGGCTTTCAAATACTTCGGGGTCGGTGAGCCGCGAATTGGTCATATGGGTGTGAATGGCATTTTCACCATTACATCCCTCGATCGCTCCTGCACCGCCGCAAATGGTCTCATAATACTGGTGGCGGTCATTACCAAAGGTCAGATTATTCATGGTTCCCTGCGCTGAAGCCATTTTACCACTGGCCATAAACAGTGCATCCACAATGTGCTGGCTGGTTTCCACATTCCCGGCAACCACGGCAGCCGGATATTTTGGATCCAGCAGTGAGCCCTCTGGCACGATGATCTCAAGCGGTAGCAGGCAACCCTCATTCAAGGGGATGTCAGCATCGGCAAGGCATCTGAATACATAAAGCACGGCAGCGCGCGCTACCGAGGACGGGGCATTAAAGTTATTAGGCATTTGCGCCGATGTGCCGGTAAAATCCACTAATGCACTGCGGGTTTTATGGTCCACATCAATGCGCACTTTGATGATTGCCCCACAATCCATCGGCACTTGAGCAGCACCGGATTGCAGGCGATCAATCACCCCTCGCACTGCCGCTTCGGCATTATCGCGCACATGGCCCATATAGGCCTGCACCACCGGCCTGCCATAATTTCTCACCATGCGGGCGATCTCGTTGGCACCGCAAGTGCAGGAGGCAATCTGGGCCTGCAAGTCTGCGATATTCTGCTCCGGGTTACGTGCTGGCCATTTTGTGCTGGCCAGCACTTCGCGCACCGCTTCATCCTGAAACTCGTTTTGCCGCAATATCGGCACACAATCAAAGATCACGCCTTCTTCTTCTATCGAGGTTGAAAATGGTGGCATGGAACCAGGGCGGCACCCACCCACATCAGCATGATGGCCACGGGCCGCCACCCAGAAAAGCGGTTGACCGGTTTTCTCATCGGCCACCGGCATGACCACGGTAATATCTGGCACATGGGTTCCCCCGGCATAGGGGGAATTGAGCGCCACGGCCTCGCCTGGCAATAAGTCTGGCACACGGTTGATCACTTCACGCACGCTGGTGGACATGGAGCCAAGGTGCACCGGCATATGGGGGGCATTGGCCACCAGAGCACCGTCGGCTTCAAAAATTGCACAGGAAAAGTCCAGCCTTTCCTTCATGTTAACGGAAAGTGCCGTGCGCTCCAGCACCTGCCCCATCTGCACTGCAATGCCCATAAAACGCCGGTTAAACAATTCCAGTTGCACCGGGTCAGCCGCTTTTGAGGCGATGCTGGTCGCCGGTTTTGAGGCCCCGCTCATCACCAACATGCCATCGTCCTGCCTTTTGGCCTGCCAGCCCGGTTCCAGCAAAATTTGCGAAAGACTATCGACCAATAGAGCCGGACCACTGATCTCTTGCGCTGCGCCCAGATCGGAAAGAGCATATGCCGGCAGCGCTACTTCCCCGTCTACCGTGCGAAGAGTCCCCGTTTTGATGGGGCCTGGCGGTTCGTCAGATGATCGTTTGTGTATATACGTGCCTTCTGTTTTTTGTGGCGGGGCTTCCAGTGACAGAAATAGAGATTCCATCTCCACCTGTGCTTCGGGGCGCGAAAACCCATAAAGCCGCTTATGGTCCCGATCAAAGCAGGCCCGCATATCGTTTATTGCACCCAGAGGCACCGGTAATATTGAATCCGAGCCTGCATATTTCAAATTAACTTCAATGTGTTGCCGTATGTTATCGGCCTTCACCCCATGCTGTAACAGCGCCGGCACCGCCGCTCCATAAAGTGTGTCCACATGGTGTTTCACGCTTTGCAGGCCAGCATCATCCAATGGCAAGAGCAGGGATTGGCTGCGTTCTGCGCGTAAATCAGCAAGACCGATTCCAAATGCCGATAAAACCCCGGCAAACGGGTGCACCAGAACGGTTTTCATGCCCAGTGCACCGGCCACAGCGCAGGCCATTTGCCCGCCCGCCCCGCCAAATGAAGCCAGCGCATAGCCAGCCGGGTCTATGCCCTTGGCCAATGATATTGCCTTGATGGCCTGGGCGATATTTTCCACTGCAATTTCAACAAAACCCAGCGCCGCCGTTTGCGCATCGGCCAGGCCCATTTGCGCAGCCAGCACCCCAAGCGCTTCTCTGGCAGCCAGCACATCGGGCGGTGCATCACTGGCGGGGCCAAAGGTGTCCGGAAAAAACGCCGGGTCCAGACGTCCCAACACCAGATTGGCATCGGTTAGCGCCGCCGGTCCGCCACAGCCATAACTGGCCGGCCCCGGTTTGGCACCGGCGCTTTGAGGCCCCACCTGGGCGCGTTGCCCTTCATAGCTTAACACCGAGCCGCCGCCTGCCGCTACCGTATGCACAGCCACCATGGGCGCCCGTAAATGCACCCCTTCAAGCGCCATGCCTGTCATTCGTTCAACCGCGCCCTCTTCAGTGCGCGATACATCGGTTGAGGTGCCACCCATATCAAAGCCGATGACTTTGGGATAACCAGAAGCCAATGCGGTTTTGGCCATACCAACCACACCGCCCGCCGGGCCGGAGAGAACCGCATCACGGGCGCGAAAATTCCCCGCAGGGGCCAGACCGCCGGAAGACTTCATAAAATAAAGCGGCACATCGCCTAATTCGTTTCTGATCCGGCGCACATAATCATTCAGAACAGGTGAAAGATAAGCGTCAGCCAACACAGTAGAAGCCCGTGGAACCAGTTTTTGCAAAGGATCCACTGCACTGGTGCTGACCGCCGTAAACCCCGCTTCTTTGGCAATTTCTTTTAATTTTTGCTCATGCACCGGATTAAAAAAACCATGCAGCAGACAGATGGCCACCGAGCGGCAACCGGCGACATAGGCGTCCTGCAACCCTTGACGGGCAGCCGTCTCGTCCAATGGCACGACAACCGCTCCATCCACCGCCAGTCTTTCATCAATTTCCAGCACCTGGTCATAAAGCGGGGCCGGTCGCGTTGGATCGAGTGCAAAAATATCTTCTCTGGTCTGATCACCGATGATCAGCGTGTCGGCAAAACCTCTGGTGGTAACGAACAGCGTTTGAGCGCCTTTTCGTTCCAGCAAAGCATTGGTGGCCACCGTTGTGCCCATCTTGACCATGGCAATGCGATTGCCGGGCACTGCCTTGCCACTTTCAATGCCCAGTATACGGCGAATGCCTTCCACCGCCGAATCGGCATAGCGTTCGGGGTTTTCGGACAGCACTTTGACGCTTTGGAATGATCCATCAGCGCCATGGCCAATGACATCGGTAAACGTGCCACCCCGGTCAATCCAGAATGACCACTTTGCCTGCCTGCCCGCCGCTTCATCCATGCTCGCCTCCTGATCCCCATTGAACGCAATTTGCTGTCAAAGAAAAGCCCCTTGGGCAAGAGCAACTGTTTTGGCGCGTCCATTAGTCATTGCCACAAGGGTGTGTATTTGCTCAAACAGGTTTCCAACAGAGCGAAAACATATGGGTATCTGGCAAAAATTTACTGACATCGCCGCTGGTGCTGCTGCCTTCTTTGTAGAGCACGAACATGAGCAAAAGCCCGGACGCCGCGTGGATGATGCCGGATTTGCCACAGCGCTGATAGCGCTTGGTGCCAAACTCGCCAAAGCAGACGGACAGGTTACGCCTGAAGAGATCGCGGCTTTTCGCGAAGTATTCTCCGCTCCCAAAAGCGCCCAGAACGATGTGGCCCGTCTGTTTAACCTGTTCCGCCAGACCACACTGGGATACGAATCCTATGCCAAACGCATTGCCCACAAATTTCGCTGCTGCCCGTGCATTTTGGAAGATATACTGGACGGGCTTTTTCATATTGCCCGCGCCGATGGCCAGGTCACAGAGGACGAAGAAGCCTTTTTGCGTCATGTGGCTGATATTTTTGGCTTTTCCGGGCTGGAATACCGACGTATTCGTGCCAGCCGCCTGGGACGGGAGCCAGATGACCCCTATCTGATCCTTGGCATTGATGAAGACATTCGCGACGAGGACATCAAGACAGCCTACCGGCGTATGGCATCCGCCAATCACCCGGATCGAATCATGGCTAGAGGCCTGCCATCCGAAATGCAAAATCTGGCCAGCAAAAAAATGGCAATGATTAATCTCGCCTATGAAAAAATATGTAAAGAACGTGGTCTTTCTGCCTGATTACATGGCCCTGCCGCAACGGATGGTGCGTTGATCACAAGGCTGTGCATTGACCTTGGCGAGTTTCATGCCAAAATAAGCATCTCATCTTGCCTTGGGGGGCGATGATGAAGGAGCAGGCCATGACCACGGCAAAAATAGAGTTTGATAATCAGGGCGGCATTGTATCGCGCCTGATGAGCAGGTTGCGCAGCGGTGTTCTTTGGCTAGGGGCATTTGCTTTTGCCATTGCCGCCGCCATGGCGACCTTTTTCTTTGCCCTGGCCGCCGTTGCCGGTATCGCCATCCTCATCGGTGCCTTGACGCTGGTGTGGCTGATGTTTCGCATTGCCGGCTCGCGCCGCCGCCCCGAAGGTGATGGTAATACGCTCAACGCCCGGCGCGGCCCGCACGGCTGGACCGTGGACGGTGTTGGACCTTTTGGCCCTCGCTAACATCCGCCGCGATCTGCGCCTGTAATGATAGACGCTCCCTCTCCCAATTATGACGACCGCAGCTTGCCAGTCAGTATGCTGGTTTTGCACTATACCGGCATGCGCACCGGTGCAGAAGCACTGGAACGCCTGCGTAACCCTGCGGCCAAAGTCTCTGCCCATTATCTGCTCGAAGAGGACGGGCGTATTTTTTCTCTGGTCAAAGAGAACAAGCGCGCCTGGCATGCCGGCCTTGGTCACTGGCGCGGTATAACCGACATCAACAGTGCCTCCATCGGCATTGAACTGGTTAATGGCGGCCATGATTTTGACTTGCCCGCTTATCCAGAGGCGCAAATCGATACACTCATCGCTTTATGCCGTGACATTATAAAGCGCCACGAGATTGACGCGTATAATATCGTTGGCCATTCAGACATTGCCCCCGACCGCAAGCAGGACCCCGGCGAGCACTTCCCCTGGCTATCTCTGGCCAATGCCGGCATTGGCTTATGGCCAGAAGTTACCAATGGCGAGGAGATGTCAGCATCAGGTTTTTGGCACGATCTTGGCCAAACAGGCTATCTGGTGCCTGAAAATGCCGAAGCGCGGCAAAACCTGACCGCTGCTTTTCAGCGCCGGTTTTTACCCCACGCCATAACCGGCAAGGCCGATCCGCAGACTTGTGCCACCGCACAAGCCCTTGCCCGACTGATCCGCACACCTTGACGCAAGCCGAAAAACCACCGATCTAAACCTTGGGCCAGATGACTGGGCGATCGCGGTGGTGCAAATCACCGAGGAAAGTCCGGGCTCCACAAAGACAGGGTGCCGGATAACGCCCGGCGGGAGCAATCCCAGGGAAAGCGCCACAGAAAGCAAACCGCCCCACCAGTTCGCGTAACTGGTGAGGTAAGGGTGAAAGGGTGCGGTAAGAGCGCACCGCCTTTTCAGTAATGAGAAGGGCATGGCAAGCCCCACCCGGAGCAAGACCAAATAGGGATGACGCATGGCGTGTCTTTGCGCTGTCATCCGGGTCGGTCGCGCGAGGTGCTTAGCAATAAGCATCCCAGAGGAATGATCGTCGCTCTTTTCGCTATGCGTAAAGAGATACAGAACCCGGCTTACACGTCATCTGGCCCTTTTTTCTTTGTGCTATCGCGATGCTGGTGCCCGCTACATGAGCACGTTTTCTTTGTGCTATCGCGAAGGCAAGCCTCGCTATCTGAGCACGTTTTCTTTGTGCAATCGCGGTGCTGGTGCCCGCTACATGAGCGCAGGGAACATGCTCACGGATCACAAATTGCCCCAGTATAGCTTGCTTTGCATGGGCGGGGATAATTACGGGTAACCCCCAACAAACACAGGGTTATTAAGGGTCAATAAGCCTGATTTAAGGGTCCATAAAAGGGTGTTATGGGTCAATTAAGGGGTATTTGAGGGACAGCGTGAGGGTCATTAAGGGGTAGTGAGTGTCCCTTGAGGTCTATGCACGGGATAAGTTCTCCCTCTCCTTGGGGAGAGGGTTGGGGTGAGGGGTTTGTGGGTTGATAAATGCACCTGCGAAGATATGCCTTATAACGCCCCATCCCCTCACCTTGGTCCTCTCCCTCAAGGGAGAGGAA
>JAJFFP010000002.1 GCA_021776595.1 Robiginitomaculum sp.
GAAGGCCCCGGCGACATGGGGGGTGGCTTGAGAAGTGCCTTGCAAGACTTTATCGTAGCTAATTCCGCCGACTTCAGGATAAGCGGCACGAATATCCACGCCAGGTGCCAGCAAATCCACCAATGGCGAGGAATTGGAAAAACTGGCAATAACATCCTGTTTGGTTGTGGCCCCAACGGCAATGGCCGTGGAAATGCACGCGGGTCTGGTAATGCCAATGGTGGAGCCGTCATTTCCAGCAGCAATCACCGTGGCCACACCCGCTGCCCTTAACTGGTCGATCAGGCTTTTTGTATCTGCTTCAGCGCCTGTGTCACAGGCTGTTGTAAACGGGCCGCCCCCCCCCAAACTCATATTGACCGCCGCAATTTTTAGGACACTGACATTGTCCAACACAATTTCCAATGCTCTGTCTGTATCAGACACAAAAGAGGTAGTGCAGGGTGCAGGCTTTGGGGCACATACCGCTGGATCGGTAACTTTGCTGAACACCTGAATGGCAACCAGATTGGTGCCCCGGGCAACACCCTCTAAAATCACTCCAGTAGATGCTGTAACAGAGCCTCCCATCGCCGTTGACGCCACATGAGTACCATGGTCACACCCTGTTACACCCTCAACAATGCCAGCTGTCACTGGATCATCAACCGGGCAATTGGTGCCCGCACCCCCCCCAACTGCTCATCTGTGCCATCAGGGCACAGTGTTTCATAACCATTTGCTAAATTTGTACTTGAAACACAAGCAGAACCAATCACCCGGCCAGCAAGCATGGGATGATTAAAGGACGCACCCGTATCGAGCACAGCGACGGCATAATCCGCTCCATCGCTTCCCGTGGCCCAGACCGTCCGTGCACCAACAATAACGGTTGAATCATTCAACATGGGTTTCATCAATCTGTCGGTATAAATGCCCGAAACTCGCGGATCAGAAGCCAAGGCCTTCATCTCTGACAGTGTCAGCATCATGGCCATGGACGGCACAGTTTCAAGCGGGCGCACCACTGTTGGGCGATCAAATATATGTGGTTTGGCTTTGGGTTGGTAAGGTTCAAAATCACCGTCAAAAGCACTTTGCAACAGACTTTGCCGGTTTGAAGCAATCATGGCCCGCCGTGAAGTGGAAGCCACTCTGTCTTCTGGCAGGTCTTGTGCAGGGATGGTATAATTGACAATGACCCGTACCCGTTCACCTGCTGCAGCACGAGTTGCTGTAATGCCTTCCAGTGAGATTTTATCAAATTGCGCCCAAGCCGCATTGCAGGTAATGCACAGGAAAAGTGTAAAAACCAATCGTAACACCAGTGACAATAACAGGCTCCGGTTTCTAAGTTCTGACTGCCCACGCCACATTTTATTGACCACACCCACTATGTTTTACATAGCTTTCTAGCATTTTTTATTCAGGGTTGGGAAAAATAAATTTTCATTCTCCAACCTTATCCGTAATGAATGCTCGTGTTTATCACACCCGGTAAGGTCAATAAAGTATTATTAGTTTTCCTCTGTATATAACACCTCACAATATCAACACATTGCATGCGCCTATTTTTTAAATATTAGAAATAAGGCAACAGATCACCTAATTAAACAGCGTCTCCCAAGTCGCCTTTTTCTGCACCAATCTCTTTTTCATCTCATCGGGGTCATTTTGCAACGCCTCATGGTGTTGGCTGCGAATATAGTTGATAAACTCCGGCAATTGTTCAAAGCCGCACCCGTTCCCGGCGGCTGACGTTAGCAGGAGGCCAAGCGCTTGCCGATCAAGGCCTTCCATGCGCTCACTTTTAAGAAGCTCCATTATACGGGCCGTAAGTTCGGGTTCTGGCATCTTATCAAAGACCAGTTTTGCCAATTCGGCTTGACAGGCTTGCCATAGCTCAGAACTTGGCCATCTGGCTCTATTGGTGTCTGGGGATGGTTGAACAAGCCTGCATTCATTGGCCGTTTTGATAAAGCCTGCTGGTGCCCATTGAGGTGCATCATGCCATAGTCGCAATGGGTAAATTTTTGATATGGCATTTTTTCCAAGACGGAATTCAAAACGCCAGATCGGGGATTTATTATTTAATTTTATTTTTGAATTATTTTCCCAAATTTCCCACCATTCTTTTTTCTTTTTATCCAAAACATCTTTTTTCTTATCATAAACAGCAACTTGCGAACCCGGCATTTTTCCAATGCGAATACCCGTAATTTTTGAAGCATTTGAATATATTTCTTTTTCGTTCCAGGATTTTGTTTTTCTTGAATGACAAATAAATAAATCTGGCTCTAATCTGAACTCAGGAAGCAAAAAATCTATGGCGTAATCTATGCGCGAAACCCGGCACCCCGTTTTGGGCCACTCACAGCCAAGACTTGTCAGAAAGGCATCAAGAGCCATCTTCACCCGTTCCGCGCCGTTCAGAGCCAAAGGAAGCGATTTAGACGATACACGGACACCCCATGTGTCTGCAGATGATTTGTTCTCTTTGAAAAACCAAGTGGCTCCCAAGGCTCCGGTATCCACCGTATAGGTGTAACCGCCTCTAGAGCCGCTTTCCGCAACTAGCATATGATGCCCGGCATACGTGATAGGGGTCTTCTGGCGGGCAATACTCGCCTCGGCCTTGGCTTTACCCAAGGCTTCCAAAAACAGTCTTGGGGCATGAGTCTGGTAGGATATATCAAGACCATCAAAGCCGGAATGGAGGATGATTGGATTGGGCATAAATGCTCAATGTATTTCTAGAGGGGGGTGTTACAGTGACCCCCCTCTTGGAATACGCCCTTTTAAGCAGCATTGGTCTGGCGACGTCGCCAAACCGCGTTCCATTGTCCATTGCCTTCTTGGAAAACCGCAAAGTTCAATGGATGCTCAAAACTTGGATCGTCCAATGTGACTGATAAGAACTCACTACCGGCGTTTGGTCCGTTGACGATTTTCTTTGTCCAGGCAGAACCCACTTGAATAAAGTTCCCTTTGGGAGATCGTGCCGAAACAGTATGTGTGGGGGCATCGGGATTATTAGACGGATCGTCACGAACAATTTTTATGTTCGCCTCAAATTCCATTGTTTTAATATGGCCACTAAGTTCGGCCAGTTCATCGTTTGTTAGTAGGGCAGTAAAATTGCCAATAGTGCTCATAATAAGAGCCTTTCATTTAAGTTTGGAAAAAATACGAAGCACACCACGCGCTCCGCGCAGGGACAGCTTGGGTTTTTGAAGAGCAGACAAATCTTCCCCGGTGGGGCCGAAGTAAACTTCGGCCCCTTTTGAGAGAGCATTGCTCTTCAAAAATCCTGTAAGGTGCTGTCAGGCCCTCACAGGCAAAAACTCAAATTTCGAAGGGAAGAATGCCAAGGTCTGATGTGCTGCGCTTGGTGCGCCCCTTGGTCCATTCATAGATGTCTGCGATGCGATAACGAATGCACCGACCGGAGATTTTGACAAATCGCGGACCTCCGCCGCGTGTTCGCCAATTTCGTAAAGTCCGTGGTGAAACGCTAAGCAATTTTCCAGCCTGCTTTTCTGTAACCAGACGTTGTTCGTTTGTTGTTTTTGTGGCAACCATGTGGGCCTCCGTTTCTCTTGTGGAGGCTGAATTGACTCCATGAGACACACACAATCACAAAATAATTAAATCGGCACGGAGAGCAAAATTTCCATTTTGGAATAATTCTACTCAGTCCGATATTTGCCATCCTTATCAAAGGTTTTCTTACAATCTTTCATCAATTCACGCACTTGGCTTGTACTGATAGTGGGAATCATGAGTTTAATTATATCAACAAAAAACATTGCACTCGCACTTTTTGGAATAATAGCCGGTTCGCCATACTCATCCATATCATCAAAACCACACGTAATATCTTTGCCCGTTTGTTTGTTCCAAAACGACCGCCAATTAATCGCCAAAACCATCAACTCTTGGGGGGATTTATATGACCGCTTTGGCATTTTTGAGCCATTCTTTTTAAAAGTAGCATTAAGATGGTTTACTGTTCCTTGTGCTTGGTTTGCCAATAATTTTACCCCAATGTAAAGCAAGGTGACATCCAGTTCTGCTTCACCTTCTACATTGATTATTTTTTGGAGAATTCCGCGACGAATAAGGAAATTAATCTCATCGACTGAATTATCACCTTCTAACTGGTTTGTGTTTAAACGCCTTATGGCATTGTTTGTTGCACCATCAAGCTCATCTAATTCATCGGCTAAAGCTGCAGCATGTTTGGCGATTGCCTGTGCTGTATCTCTAATGACAACCTGTGTTGGGCCTGAATTCCAATTCTTGTTATTTCTGTAGATTTTGGCGATGTCTGCGAAATCTTCTTTCAATGTCTCCACGTCTTTCAGATTATGGTTTTTGCACAACACCATAGCCTCTTCGTCAGACAATTCCTTGTCGGAGCCCCAATCTAATAAATATGCTGAATACCCTTTTTTGCGGCGTTTTATTGGCATTTCTTTACCTCATTTTTCTCAGATTTAATTTGACGACTTCGTCTCCTAATCATCAACCAGCCTCAACATCGGTTTTTTTGATGCTGTTTTGGTAAATTCGCTAATCAGCCCATCAACCTCATTGGCAGCATTACGGGTGACGGTATCGGCAAGGTGCGCATAGCGTGCCGTTGTCTGGGCCTGTGTGTGGCCAAGGAGTTTACCGATCATCGGTAATGAATGCCCTGCCATTGCAGCAAAAGATGCGTAAGTGTGGCGCAAGTCATGAATGCGAACATCGTTAAGGTTCGCGTTAGAACGAATACGTCGCCAAGGCTTTTGTAAGTCAGTAACGTGTTGTCCTTTAATGATTCCAATGATTACAAAGGGATTGCCATCAACTCGTGGCAATGCGTTAATGACGTTAAGTGTGGATTGACTTAAAAGAACGCGTCGCGGCCCGGTCTTGGCGTCGGGTAACCACAAAACGTTATCTCTTACGTAAGACCATTTCATGGTCTGAATTTCCGATAAACGACAACCCGTTAACAATAGTATCTTGAACGCGGCGGCAACGTGAACAGTCTCCGTGCCGTTTTCAACACTGGCATCTAAAACCTGCCAGAGTTTTTCGACTTCTTCAGCGGCCAGAAAACGCTCGCGTTTCTTTTCGGGATATTTGGAAACATGGCGGGTCGGGTTTGAGCCATCGGCACGTAAACCCCACACCTCGGCCAAATTAAACATTTTAGAAATGACCGAAAGCACACGGTTTGCCTGATACGGCTTGGTGCGCATGGCATGGTGCAATTCAGCGACATCAACGCGGGTTACATCCTGTATGCGATACCCACCAAATTTTGCTTTGATGTATTTTTCACAAACCTGACGATAATCGCCATGGGTTGAGGCTTTACAGCGCAGTGCGACGTGCTCAGCCAAAAAGCGATCACACAGGGCTGAAACCGTGGGCGCACGACGCTCTTTTTGTAGCTCACCCGATGGATCACCACCAAAGGCCACGGTGCCCAACTCATGGCGCGCCAGATCGCGAGCCTGATTAGGGGTAAGAATGCCATGGGCGCCAAGGTTCATGCGCCGGGTGCGCCCTCCAGAGCGATATTGGATGACGTAACTCTTTTTACCCTTTGGCGAGACCCGGACGCCAAAGCCCGGAATTTGGTCATCCCAATAAAAATATTCGGAAGAAGTTGACGTTAATGCGTCGATGGATCGTTTCGTGATCTTTCCCATGGGTCTCACCGATTTGGAAGCGTATAGGAAGCACATTGCAGCGCTTCGTGGTGTCATCACGGTGAGGCACAGAGTCATAGGTGTCAAGAGAAGTTATTGTAATAATTACCTTAATGGCGCTTTAGAGACACTCCGGGACAATCAGCGCGAACCCCTTTAAAATACCTGTTAATCAGCGGGTCACTGGTTCGAGTCCAGTCCGAGGAGCCAATTCAAAAGCCTGACTGTGCATTGCTGCGGTCAGGCTTTTTTGTATTATGGGTTGGCTTCAGGAGGCTGCAAACCATGTCATATTTTAATTCTTTAGGCGAGAACGCTACCGTGCCAGACATTCTGGCCATTGAGCCGGTTATGAGCATTGCGTTGACGCACCTAACGCAAACCGTGATGCGCGGCCCCTCCCCTTTGCCTGAAGGTATGCGAGAGCTGATCGCCACTTACGTATCCGGCCTTAACCAGTGCCGCTATTGCACGGGTGTCCACCGGGCCTGCGCTATTGCTTATGGCTATTCCCAGGAAAAATTGGACGCCATGCAGGACAATCTTGACACTTGCGGCCTGCCTCAGCGAGAAATTGTCCTTCTCAGGGTTGCCGGCAGATTAACCCAAACGCCATCTGCAATGCACGAAGATCTGGCATGTGCGGTTTTTGATGCCGGATGGGATGAGCGCGCCCTCCACGACACCATATCGGTTGTAGGCGTATTCAATCTTTATAATCGTTTTTTGGAAGGCCATAATGTTCAAGGCAATCAAGCCATGTATGCGGAACGCGGCCCAATGCTAAAAGAGCATGGTTACACGCCGATCATCCGTGTGCTGGAACGAAAGATAACAAATTGACATACAATCGATGGCGTGCACCACCTTGCGCGCCTTGAATTTTCTGGAGGCAAGCTGAACATGCGCCATTTTGATGAAATCCATGCTCTTTCTGCCCGGCGCAAGGGAGGGGATACGGCGCTTGAGGCCCTGTTAAGTCAACCGAAGCGCACGCAGGAACTGGCCGCCATTCCTGATGATCGCTGGCTTTCGTGCATGACCAAATGTGTCTTTCAGGCCGGTTTTAACTGGAAAGTGGTGGACAGCATGTGGCCAGGATTTGAAGCGGCGTTTGCAGGTTTTGCGCTCGACTATTGTGCTTTTTTACAGGATGAGGATATGGAACGTCTGGCCAGCGATCAGCGTATTGTTCGCTATGGTGCCAAAATCCGTTCAGTGCAGCAAAATGCAGTTTTTCTAGATGATTTTGCAGCCAGTCATAACAGCGCCGGTGAGGCATTTGCCGCCTGGCCGCGCTGTGATTATGTCGGCTTGCTGGCCACATTAAAGAAAAGAGGTTCTCGCCTTGGCGGCAATACCGGACAGTATTTTCTGCGTTTCATGGGCGTAGACGGTTTTATCCTCTCCCGCGATATGGTTGCCCGCCTGATCACCGAAGAGGTCATTGATAAAACCCCAACGTCGCAAAAAGCCATGACCGCCGTGCAGGATGCTTTTAATCTCTGGCACCAACAATCCGGCAGGCCCTTTACCCAGATCAGTCAGATTCTGGCATTTAGTATCGGCTAGCGCGGATTGGGCAAATTCAGTAATGCTCATGTGGATCGACAGGGTTTCTCATATCCGGTGCTTGCACCAAAAGCCGAACAGGGGCCTAATTGGCACTGATTCAATCATGAGCCAGTTATGAAACGCGCCCGCACCAAAATTGTTGTAACACTTGGTCCCGCCAGCCAGTCTGCGGAAACAATCTCCGCCCTGTTTGATACGGGCGTGGACGTGTTTAGGATGAATTTCTCGCATGGCCGCCATGAGGATCACCAGCGGGTCTATGATACCATCCGCGCCGTCGAGCGTGAAAAAGACCGGCCGATTGCCGTGCTGGCAGATTTGCAGGGGCCAAAGTTACGCCTTGGTGAATTCATCGATGAAGAAGCCGTGCTGGAGGCCGGACAGGAATACCGCTTCGACCTGGACCCGGCAAAGGGTGATAATAAACGTGCGCCCCTGCCGCACCCTGAAATATTCAAAGTCCTGAAAACAGGCGAATTATTGCTAATTGACGATGGGCGTATGCGCTTTGAAATCACGGCTATAGGTGAGGGTTTTGCCACCGCCAAAGTGCTGAGCAAGGGCAAGCTATCGGCCAATAAAGGGGTCAATCTGCCAGGTGCCCGCCTACCGATTTCGGCAATAACCGATAAAGACATGCGCGATCTTTCCTTTGCCCTTTCCCTGGGCGTGGACTGGGTGGCGCTGTCGTTTGTGCAAGGGCCTGAAGATGTGGCAGAACTGCGCAAACTGGTCGGCGGAAAAGCAGCGATTGTTTCCAAGCTGGAAAAACCCATGGCCATTGCGCGCCTGACAGAAATTCTGGAACTTTCGGATGCGGTGATGGTTGCCAGAGGCGATCTTGGGGTGGAATTACCACCCGAAGATGTCCCGATCCTGCAAAAGCAGATCATCCGCGCCGGGCGGGCGCTGGGCAAGCCGGTGATTGTGGCCACGCAAATGCTGGAATCCATGATTAGCAATCCTGCCCCCACCCGCGCCGAAGCCTCGGACGTGGCCACAGCCGTTTATGATGGTGCCGATGCAGTTATGCTGTCCGGGGAAACCGCCATGGGTGCCTATCCGGTGGAAGCCGCCAAAATGATGGACCGTATCATCCGCCGGGTGGAGCGCGCCGAAAGCTATCGGCGGCTGCTGGCCGCTGAACGGCTGGAGCGGGAAAACACCACACCAGACGCCATTATGGCCGCCGCCCATCTGGCTGCTGATACCATCAATGCCGCTGCTATCGTGACTTACACCTCGTCTGGCTCCACCGCCTTGCGCGCCGCACGCGAACGCCCGATCCAGCGCATTATCGGCCTGACACCAAATCAGCAAACGGCGCGCCGCCTCACCCTGGTCTGGGGGGTGACGGCCATAGAGATCGAGGATGCACAGGACATTGATGATATGGTCAGCAAGGCCAAGGCACAGGCCAAAAAAGAAGGCATTGCCAAAACCCGCGACCGCATTGTGGTCACCGCTGGCATCCCCTTTGGGGCACCCGGTAAAACCAATCTGATGCGTATTGCGCGTGTCGACTAAGCGGCTTTGAGGCTCACATGGCCCCACCAATCCTGCATGTGCGCGATATAGAACAGCGCTTTGGCAACACCCAGGTGCTGGACGGAGCCGAATGCGTGCTCCATGCCGGTGAGCGACTTTGTGTGGTCGGGCGTAATGGCTCTGGAAAATCCACACTGTTGAAGGTCATGGCGGGCCTGATTGAACCCGATGGTGGCAGCGTATTCGTCCAACCGGGCACCACCATACGCTATCTGCCACAGGAACCGGATTTCAAGGGTTTTGAGCGCATTGGTGATTATGTCGAGGCGGGCCTTGCCCCCGGTGATGATCACCACCGGGCACAGACACTGCTTTATGCGCTGGGCCTGACCGGCGAGGAATACCCCAAACGCATCTCCGGCGGGGAAGCACGGCGGGCTGCACTGGCCCGCACCCTGGCCCCCAAGCCGGATATTTTGCTGCTGGATGAACCGACCAATCATCTTGACCTGCCCAGCATAGAATGGCTGGAGCGCGAATTATCCTCACTTTCCTCGGCACTGGTGCTGATCAGCCATGACCGCCGCTTTTTGGAACGCCTTAGCCGTAAAACCCTGTGGGTGGATCGGGGGCAATGCCGTCTGCTGGGCAAGGGCTTTGCCGCCTTTGAGGACTGGCGCGATGAAGTGCTGGAGGCCGAGGAGCAGGAACAGCACAAGCTGGCACGCAAAATCGTCCGTGAGGAGCACTGGTTGCGTTACGGGGTTACGGCGCGGCGCAAGCGCAATGTGCGCCGCCTGAAAAACCTTGGTGAATTGCGTAGCCAGAAACGCGACTTTGAAGGCCCAAAAGGAAATATTGTCCTGAACACCGCCGAGGGGCGCGGCGCTGGCAAGATTATCATTGATGCCAAGGGGCTTGGCAAAGCCTATGGTGATCAGACGCTGGTGCAGGACTTTTCGTGCCGCATCACCCGTGGCAGCCGTGTGGGCATTGTCGGCCCCAATGGTGCGGGCAAGACCACGCTTCTAAAAATGCTCATTGGTGAACTGCCCCCCGACACGGGCAGCATTAAAATCGGCAACACCATTGATCTGGTCAGCATGGATCAGAACCGTTCCGCGCTACAAGCCGAATGGACGCTAAAAGAAGCGCTGACCAATGGCGGCGATATGGTAGATCTGGCCAATGGCCGCAAACACGTCATGGCCTATATGAAGGATTTTCTGTTCACCCCGGATCAGGCAGGCACGCCGGTATCTGTTCTTTCAGGAGGAGAAAAGGCGCGCCTGATGCTGGCGCGCGCGCTGGCATTGCCGGGCAATTTTCTGGTGCTTGATGAGCCAACCAACGACCTTGATCTGGAAACCCTTGATCTATTACAGGCATTTTTATCGGATTATGCGGGCACGGTGATGCTGGTCAGCCATGACCGTGATTTTCTCGACCGGGTGACGACTTCGATCATTGTCCATGAGGGTGAGGGGCGCTGGCGTGAATATCCGGGTGGTTATTCCGATATGTTGCGCCAACGCAAAGCCGCGCCAGCCGGGAAGAAAAAGCACAAGAAAAACAATCTAATGGGTAGCACATCAAGCCCACAAGCCACGGGCAGAAAACCGGGCAAGGTGAAGCTCACCTTCAAGGACCAACACGCCTTAAAAACCCTTCCCCTTGAGATTAAGGCCCTGGAGCAACGCATTGAGACGATCAACGCGATCCTGGCGGACCC
>JAJFFP010000011.1 GCA_021776595.1 Robiginitomaculum sp.
TTGCCAGGTAAATGCGGCGAAAGCCGTGCCCATACATTATCGTTCAATTCTTCTCTTGCCATACATGCTGACCTCCTTCAGCATGTAGCTTGAATCACAATTTAACTGATTTGTGAATCCTGAATGTCAACAGGACCTAGAGTCTATTTACTACGGCCTCATGCTGAGGTGAGAGCCATAGGCGAACCTCGAAGCATGGATAGCAACTTGCCTGAATACTACCCCGACAGCGCGCCTGTAGGACAAGGTTCGGCAATCCCCAACCTTAAAAACTTAATGCGGCCAATCCCTCTGGCCGCTTTCCTTTTGGGGGAGAGAGGGAGTTATCCTGTGCATAGGCCTCAAGGAACACATCAAGGGACACTCACTACCCCTTGCTGACCCTCACGCTATCCCTCAAATACCCCTTAATTTACCCTTATTAGCCTTTTATGGACCCTTAAATCAGGCTTGTTGCCCCTTAATGGCCCTCAGGGACGCGGGGTTCAATGTGCTCAAGTAGCCAAGCGATAGCACACCTAAAACGGCTCAAGTAGCCAAGCGATAGCACACTCAAATAACTTATCCCCGTCCACGCAAAGCAAGATATACTGGTGCCATTTGGAAGCATAAAATTCCGTCGCTTACTTTACGGTTGCTTTGTCTGCCTGTGTTCAAAATGCGCATCCAGAAAGGCGAGGAATGCTGGCCAGTCCTCTTTAACCACGCCGTGGGTGCCGGGGCGCAACCAATAGGTAATATCGGCTTTGGGGTTAAAGGCTTTCAAATTGGGTTGGTTCAGACCCTTTTTATCATACAGTCTATAGGCGTAAGATGCCGCCTGCGCGGCGCGAAAAGCACCATTGGGGTCTGACCAGACATCACGTCTGGCATTTCCAAGCAGCATGGGTCGCGGCGCAATCAGTGCCAATAAAAAATGTTGATCGACAGGTAAGTCCGCTTTGTTTTGGCCATACTTGCAATATTCAGGCACAAACCAATGGGGGTAATGCTCGCAAACGGATTCGATGCTTTCACCATTTTTATCCTTGGATAACGAAGCACCGCCGGTTCCGGACTGGTGCGCCACTACCGCATCTATACCCGAATCAAAAGCTGCCGCCACCAGCGCGGATTTTGCAAAACGGGAATGTCCAAATGCTACGGTTCTGGAAAAGCCTTTTTCTGCCTTTAGATACTTTGACAGCAAGGAAAACTCTTTGGCCCAGGCCATGACCGCATGGGTGCGTAACGCTGCGGGTTGATCAGCAAAAAAGTTATTGAGTATTTTATTGCCATATTCTGCATTATCTGGGACAAATTCTGAAGGAAAAACAGAGGCTAGTGCATATCCACGGTGCATAATATCGGCAATTGGAGGTGTGACGATATAGCGGCCAAAGAAAAACCTGAATACACCACTTAAATTGCCTGTGTCATCACATTCGCCAAAATAACCTTCAAGGCCGGGGATGGCAGAATCAGGAATAACATAGTTATTTGGGCAATAATTCTCCATCATAATGACGGGAGTATCCTTGGCTGCATTAACCGGGCGCACAATAACCATGCCAAATTCACGCTTTTCGCCGGTGGCAGGATTAGCTATTTCCAGCGTTTCGAGCGTTAGGGTTGCGCTATTATCAAAATGCGTGCCCTTAATTCTGGTCTGACTTTTACGGGCCAGAGTGAGGTTACGTGGAAAAGAACCATAGACATAAGTTTCCAGCTTTTTCTGTATGCGTAGCCGATCCGTGCTTTCCCATTGCTCTAAAGATGAAAGAGGCAAAACCGGTGAGGCCACCATGCCGTGCGGGGTCGTTGGGGCCGTTTTGAGCAAAACCCTTGTGGTGCTACACGAAACCAACAGCAAGAAAAGTATAATTGGTGGCAAGGCAAACCAAAGTCTTTTCATAGGAAATGGGCCTGTTCTAATTACATTAAGAGGTGCACTGTATCACTACAATATAACACCATGTCAGTCAATACTTTCAAGCATTTCACCGCTGATACAATGATTTGAATAACGCTCTACAACAAGGCTCAGGCAGTAAATTGCTCGATCAAAATGCGTTCTTCCAGGGCTTTACCTTCATCAAACAACATTGTCAGAGCGATGCTCCGGCTTTCACGCACATTTACCAGCGTGGCATTACGCACTTCCCGGTTATCCGCAACGGCACTGACCGGGCGCTTACTGGCTTCGCAAATTTCAAACCGCACCTGCGCCGATCGTGGCAATAAGGCCCCCCGCCAACGTCGAGGCCGAAAGGCGCTGATTGGGGTTAAAGCCAGCACGGCGGCATTGAGCGGTATTACCGGACCATGGGCAGAAAGATTATAGGCTGTGCTGCCGGCTGGCGTAGAGACCAGAATGCCATCAGCGATCAGTTCTTTTAGGCGTTCCTTATTATCTATGAATACCCGGATTTTGGCACTTTGATGGGTTTGGCGCAGTAAGGAAACTTCGTTGATAGCCAGCGCGTCAAACGCGTTGCCGTCCACCGTTTTCCCGGTCATGCGCAAGGGGCGTATTTGTGTTTGTTCGCTGTTCTCTAGTCGCGTAATCAGATTTTTTTCATTGAAATCATTCATCAAAAACCCAACTGAACCGCAATTCATACCAAATACCGGGATTTGCCGATCAATATTGTTATGCAGAGTTTCCAGCATAAAACCATCGCCGCCCAGCGCAACAATGACTTCGGCGTCTTCAAGCGCAGATTGGCCATATTGAGCAACCAGCGAGGTAAGTGCTGTTTGTGCTTCAGCACGGTCAGCGGCAACGAATGCCAGCTTGCAATAGGTTCGTGTAGATGCGCTCATACCTTCCCGTCATCGAAAACGGGGCAATAGTCAAGTTTCGCGGCTTAATAATCTCAATGCCACTGCAGCCGCAGCCGGCGAGTGATTGCCAAACGCATTGGCCGCCTTGTGACCATCTTCACCACTTAAAGGTGGAATGTCCTGCCCGGCTGCACTCATGGCGCTGTGTATCGTGGGAAATGTGCTACGGTCTATGCGCGCCGCCCGACAACTCAACGCCAGTGCATAAAGAGGGTCACGGCTCATGGCCAGGCGTAACTGGTCCACACTTACCCCCGCCAGCCTTGCCAGGGAGTGCTCAAAAAGGGCAATTTTTTTGTCATTGAGGGACTTGACCATAAATGTGGCATTCAGGCGGTCAGCCTTGGCCAGTCTGTCTACAAGGCCATGGGCGGCATTTTCCAATTTCTGGTCAGGGTCAGGCGGCGGGCGTTTGCCCTTGTTCATAATCGCTTCCTTGACGACCGCAGACAGGTGGTTGCCATCAATGCCAAAGCGCGCCGAAATCATTTTGCGCATGGGTTCGTCAGAATAGGCAAATAGTGACGGGATCAGGCTGCGTGGCATGTCTTTGCGAAGTGTCAGCTTGGATCGCAAGGGCTCAACTCGCCGGGAAACGCGCACACAGGTGGCAAAGGATTCCATGCTGAGTGTGGCACTTTTATTATCGATCAGGGCGGTTAGAACATTGGGCTCATCCTGGCGGACCAGCGAATCTGTTACCGTGGTTCCAATATTGGGACGATGCGCAATCAGCATTCTGTGCTCAACACCCATGCTCTTGGATAGCTCAATCAGATCATCGTCTCTTAGCACCGGACTGGATGAAATCACCGGTTCAGCAATTTTAGGGGTGTCCTGCGCTATTTTCATTACCAGAGGATGAGATGCCCAGGCCACCGTGGATATTTTTCCAGACAGGCTTAATTGGGCTTTGGGGTGGACCTTGGGATAAAGGATCAGCATGATCTGGCTGACGGCTTCTTCGGTTGCCTTGTCCTCCAATGGACCAATGGCACACAAAGAACCCAGTGAAAGCAATAGCTCATCACGATGCGCATGATCGCTGGACTGGGCCAGACGCGCCAGATCAGACATTTTAAACTGGGTGGTTAACCCCATACCCATACCCACACTTTACCAGTTGGAAACCTACTATTTGTGAAATCAATTTATTTGTCGTTAATATCGGGTGTTGGTCTGCATCTTTGCACAGGTTTTTCACAAAAAGGTAGTCGATTGCCGTATCGTGCCGTTAATATTGAACCAGAGATAAATGGCCCATGCCGGTTATTAGGGTTTGGACTCAATTGGATTACACAATTCTGTTTGGCAGGAAAGCAGAAGATGCAAGTAAAGGCGAGATGGACAGGTTTACCCTTATGCAAGGAGACTTTGCGCTGCAGATTGTGTTTTCCTGCCAAACCTGAAAGGCGAGATGGATTTGCCCGCTGAATACGTCAAAAGGCTTTGAAAATGCACCACATTTTCTGCACCCTTTCTTCTGTTCACAGGACAAATCCTTTCTCGCAGAATGGGCAATCGAATTGGGTTCAGACCCTAACCTGGCACAATAAAGCCATTTTACCGTTTTGGGTTCTACTGGTTTGCGTCATAACCATTCCCCAAACAGCGCATGGCGGTGCCTGGCCCATGGAAAAGGGCAAGGGGCAAACCATTTCAACCTTAACCTGGCAAGGGGCCCGGCGCGGTTATGATCGCCATGGTAAAGCGCTGGTGGATTTAAGTTTTCAAAAATATGAAAACGCAATTTTTCTTGAATATGGGCTGACCAGTCGTTGGACGATTGTTGCCCGCCCTGCGTTGCAAACTGTACGCTTGCGCACGGCAGACATAATTGATGAGGCCAATGGGTTTGGTGCCACAGAGCTATCTATCCGCCGGGCGCTACCGGGATGGAAAAAGTGGGTATTTTCGGTGCAATCCGGTGCGTTTATACCTGGTAGTGTTGAAAATGGTTTTGATAAACCTTTGGGACAACGCGGCCTGGATTGGGAAGTCAGGGCACTGGCAGGACAGGCCGTAAGGCTAAATGGCAAGCCAGCTTTTATTGATTTGCAACTGGCTCTACGTGAACGCTCACGTGGATCAGGTGACGAGATCCGCTTTGATGCTACTTTTGGCTGGATGTTTGTGCGGGATTTACAACTACAACTGCAATCCAATATTGTTGTCGGCCTGCCATCTTCCCGGTCAGCAATAAGAACCATAGACAGCCTTAAAACGCAGGCCAGTTTCGTCTGGTTCTACAAACAAAACAATGGGTTGCAAATATCAGTTGCGCGCACGATAGCAGGACGGAATGCCGTGCGTGATACCGGTATCACCCTTGGCTTCTGGAAACGTTTTTAATTTTTTTCCGCCTTTTCCATAGTCGTCTCTTTCAACACATAGGCCAGCACATCCTTACGGGCTTTGTCATCACGAATCCCTAAAAATGACATTCTGGACCCCGGCACAAATTGATGCGGATTTTTTACCCATTGGTCCAATGTACCCTCATTCCACATCAGACCAGAATCTGCTAACGCCTTGGAATATCGAAAACCTTCCATACTGGCGGCTTTGCGTCCAAGAATATGATAAAGATTCGGGCCAACCTTATGGCTCTCACCTTTTTTTAGCGTGTGGCAAACCTTGCATTTGGTAAATTGTCGGCGGCCATTGGCCAGATCCGGCTCATTGGTGTCTGGCACCGGGGCAGCGATTATTTTTGCCATTGCATCATTACCCTTGCCAGGTGAAGCTAAATCAACTGTTTCCGAATTTTTTTTAGTTGGCTTTGCCTCACAACCCACTAAACCTGAAATTGCAATTAATGTGTAAATAAACAAAGTTTTTGTTCTCATGATTTTCTCATTCTTTTCACCACTAAAAAAGGCCAATTGATTCGTGTTTTGCGCACTTTACACTGGATTATCACTTGCTGTGAAAAAGAACTCACCAGAGAATGAGCGGAACAGGGCATATTATTGCCCCGTATTACATTAGTGTTTACGCACTCAATTTCTGGTTTTACAAATCACTAAACAAATATCAAATTTGTAGCGCAAGTGGTTATAAAATAGTGTTTTTTTAACTTTGAATTCATGCAAAATTTGGTAATGGTGCAGCCCCTGTCATGAGGGTTGGTGGGTTGCATTATGAATACGAATTCTCTGCTGTTGTGGCAAAAGATTGTCAAAGATCTGGAAGGGAAGATTGCCTCTGGCGATTTAGTACCGGGTGAACGCTTGCCCACAGAAAACAATCTGGCCAAACACTATCAGGTCAACCGTCATACCGTACGCCGCGCTATACGTGAATTGGTCCTGCAAAACCTGGTTGAGGTGACGCAAGGGCGCGGCAGCTTTGTATGCCGCAAACGGGTGCGTATGGACTACACGCAGAATATTTTCTCTCCATCGGGCTTAGATATCTCGCTAGCAAAAACCGGCCATGGCCATGAAAACCCGGTTCGGGTTGAACCAGCGACCACCCAGCTTGCCCATGCCCTGCAAATCAACCCTTCCGATCCGGTAGCCAAGCTGGATTTTGAGGTGCAATTACATAAGGGCGAGTTGTTGGCACTGACGACACGTTCACTGCCAATGGACCGCCTGCCAGGCCTGTTGGATGCCTTTGAGGTTACCGGCAATTTACCAAAGGCACTTGAGCGTATTCAGGCAAACAATGTCATTCGCAAATGGGTGCGCACCCGTGCCCGCACGGCCAGCGCGGAAGAGCGCGGCGCACTGGGCATTGCCCTGCAAACCCCCTTACTGGTTGTCGGTTGCCTGTTTACCGATTCTAAAGGCCAGCCGGTATTACACGACTGTTCTTTATTTGCTGCGGATCGGGTTGAGGTTTATTTCCATAAGCAACCGGGCTAACATTGTATCAGTCACATACCTTGCAGGGATCGGTAATCACAAATGGAACCAGGTGTCGTCATAATTGGTGCCGGTCATGGTGCCGGTCAGGCGGCGCTCAGCCTTCGCCAATTTGGCTATAAGGGCACCGTTACCCTGATCGGTGAAGAAGATGCACCGCCCTATCAGCGCCCGCCTTTATCCAAAGCCTGGCTGGCTGGCGAGGTGCAATTTCAGGACGTGCTATTCAAGCCGGATGAATTATGGGCTGCACAGAATATTAACCTGATCACTGGTTGCAGGGTCACAGACATAAACTGCGATAAAAAGCGGGTGCAGTGTGATGATGGGAGCAGTGTGCCATATGCAAACCTGATCATTGCCACCGGTGGCAAGGCCAGGCGGATGGACTGTACGGGTGAGGATTTGCCTGGTGTGCATGTGCTGCGCACTCTGAATGATGCTTCAAAATTAAAAGCAGAAATGCAAAAGGGCCGCAAACTGGTTATTATTGGCGGTGGTTATATCGGGCTGGAAGTCGCGGCAACTGCCAGAAAATATGGCCTTGATGTCACCGTTCTGGAGGCAGAGAACCGGGTTCTGGCGCGTGTTGCCGGTGGCGAGTTATCAGCATTTTTTGAGCAGCTTCATCACCAGCATGGGGTGAAGATCAAAACCAGTATGCTCGCTCAGTCATTTGAGGGGCAAGATGCACTGACTGGCATTCGCCTCAAAAATGGCCAGTTGATTGATGCAGATTTGGCGCTGGTAGGTATCGGGTTGATCCCCAATGATGACATTGCCGCTCATGCCGGTCTTGCCTGCGATAATGGCATTGTGGTGGATGATTTGTGCCGGACGAGTGATCCCGATATTTATGCCATCGGCGATGTGACACGCCATCCCAATGCCATCTATGGCCGTAGCCTGCGCCTTGAGTCGGTTCATAACGCGCTTGAGCAAGCCAAGACCGCTGCCGGGGCGATTGCAGGCCGGGAAAAACCATACGCCCAAGTGCCCTGGTTCTGGTCAGATCAGTATGACATCAAGCTGCAAATCGCCGGGCTTTCAGGGGGGCATGATGAGACGTTGGTGCGTGGAGCACCCGATACCAACCGTTTTGCAGTTTTCTATTTTCAAAAGGGCAGACTGATCGCCTGCGATGCGGTGAATGCACCTGCGGAATACATGGCGGCGCGCATGATGATCGCCAAAGCCGCCAACCCGGACAGGGTGGCACTTGCCGATCTGAAAGTGCCGATGAAAGAGATCATGCGAGACGCTTGATCCACTATGCCGGTTATCAGCAACCGGTTAAGGGGCCTGACCATCAGGTTAAATCAAGATATAATTGCCAAATCGGATAGCTGAACACAACGTGCTCATGTGTATGGTTGGTGTAATTATTGACAAATAGATATCAATCTGATATCATATCTTCATAATCAATAAAATGGAGATGAACCATGATGCAAGAAAAACGCAAAAAATCCCTGCCCGGCATACCCGTCTTGTTTCTGACTTTGGCCATAGCTTTTGGCGGTGCTTTAACGGCGATTACCATGTTTGCCAATGGGGGGGAGGGACTGCCGGTCATTATAATTATTCTTAGCGTGATGACGGCGTTATTTTTACTGATCGGCCTTTATAAAGTTGAGCCAAACCAATCAGCAGTGCTGAGCCTGTTTGGCAAATACATGGGCACCAATCGCTCACAGGGCCTGCATTTTAACAACCCCTTTTACTCAAAGAAGAAAATCTCTTTGCGGGTACGAAATTTTGAAAGCGGACGTCTGAAGGTCAATGATTCTGGTGGATCGCCCATAGAGATTGCTGCCATTGTGGTTTGGGAAGTCACCGACAGCGCCGAAGCGGTGTTTAATGTCGATGACTATGAAAGTTTTGTGCAAATTCAATCCGAAGCTGCGATCCGCACCATGGCATCCAGTTACCCCTATGACCCTCATGAGGAAGGCGAGACTGCTTTGCGTTCTCACCCGCAGGTAATATCTGAACGTATGAAATCAGAAATTCAGGACCGCCTTACCAAAGCCGGGATTACGGTGATTGAATCGCGTATTTCGCACTTGGCATACTCACCGGAAATTGCTCAGGCCATGCTGCAACGTCAGCAGGCCGGTGCCATCATCGCGGCTCGTCAGCGCATTGTTGAAGGTGCCGTCGGCATGGTCGAAGCGGCCCTTAATTCCTTAAAAGACAAAGGTGTTGTCGAGTTGGATGATGAACGCAGGGCCGCCATGGTCAGCAATCTGCTGGTGGTTTTGTGTTCGGACCGTGCCACACAGCCTGTCGTGAATACCGGCTCGATTTATTAGGAGCGTAATGCGTGACCCCAAAGGTCAAAAAATCTTACCCCTTGCGTATTCATGCAGACATTCTGGAGGCCATGAAGCGCTGGTCGGATGATGAATTACGCTCATTAAACGGGCAGATCGAGTTTGTCCTGCGTGATTCTTTACGTCGCGCAGGACGTTTGCGCGAACGCCCGCCAACGGCCATTGAAATAGAGGAACAAGAAAAATGAGAAGCAAATGGGCCTATAAGGTTGAACGGGTAAAGCCCGGCGCCTTTGCCAGCACGTCAACAAGAATGGAGCAGATCAGTGATGCCCTGACTCGTCGCGGACTGGATGGGTGGGAACTTGTCAATGTGATTCCCATGCCTTCGGTAGGCGAAACCCACCTTTATTTCAAAAAGCCAATTTAATTTTAAGGCAGGGCCAAAATTAATAAATTCTGACTCTAAACCATAACACGCGCTTAACACTCCTTCCTTATGATTCGTTTCACAGGCGGCCTGTTTTGGCCGTGCTTGGCATGTGTGATGGGAATGGTCGTCTTTCGCCACAATAAAAACGTCCTGTTTGCTGGCTTAACCCTGCTTTTTGGGTTGGCCATCTCCTGCGCCTCCTATGCTGCCACACCGGTTTCACTAAAGGGGGAAAGTGGACAGGCTTATGCCCGCATCCTGATCGACTGGCCGCTAAAAGTGGCCGATGAGGATTTGAAGCTGGATGCGCACATCAAAAACGGTGTGCTCATCGCCAGTTTTAACCGACCATATGAGACACAAACCAAGCCGCTTCTTGAAGATTTGAAAGACGTTATTGCCCTGGTACGACTGGACCCGGATGGAAAAACCATGCGCATCGCACTACGCGACAGGCGTGAAGTTAAAATTTCGCGCTCTTATAATGTTTTTGCCATTGATCTGCTGGTGCCGGAAAGCAACGTAAAACCACCCAAATTGATCTCGGCGCGGGAAGCCGAAATCCTGAAAATGAGCGAAGAAGAAAGACTGGTCGCCGAGCGCGCCGCCAATTCCAAAACCGCACCGCCAAAACCTGGCCCGGCCATCCCGTTGAAGGTCAGAGCCGCAGAGACCAGCGATTACACCCGTATAGCCTTTGACTGGACCCAACCGGTCAAACATAGCATAAAAACGGTTGGTAATCGTGCTGAACTGACTTTTGATCGCCCTGCCGTTCCTGACCTCTCTGCGCTTAATGTAAATCCGCCGCGTGGCTTGATCCGTGCTGGCAGCCAGGTTGTTGATGGAAAAACCATCGTCAAAATTATACTGGCCCCTGGCCATAAAGCCAGATTATGGGAAGATGATAACAAGGTCCTGGTGGATTTGTTTGAACCGGCCAGCGATGCCGTATCTGCACTACCGCCGGAAACCCGTAAGGTCGCTAAATCAGAAGAAGAGCACAAGCCGGTTGCGCCTCCAAAACAGGCAAGTCTTGCCAAACAGGATCCTAGCCCCGGCACCGGTATTATACGCGCCAAGGTATCGCGCATCGGCACCGATCTTCAAGTTGCATTTTCATTTGCTGCCCCTGTAGGCAGTGCCGCTTTTCGACGCGCAGAAACCATCTGGGTGGTGTTTGATGACAATGCCAGCCTCGACATGACAGAGCTGCAACGCGGTGCCAGCCAGCATATTCGTGGCTTTGAAACTTTCCTGGGCAAGACCAGCAGCGGTATCCGGTTTCAGGTTCCACCCTCTACCCAGGTTGAGGCCCAGATTGATGAGAGTGGGCAAAACTGGGTCTTTGCCTTTGGCGAAAAACTCAATACAACGCCTGGAAAACTTAAACTATATCGAGAAGCCGATGGTTCCGGTCCAGGACGACTGATTGCAGAATTGCCAGGTGTTACCAACATTCTCACCATTGATGACCCGGAAATTGGCGATCAGATCAGTGTGGCCACCGCCCTTGGCCCGATTACCGGTGTGCAATCCATGCACACTTTTGTCGAGGTTACGGCGCTGCCCTCGGCGCAGGGTTTGGCCTTTGAGGTCAATGCCGATGGTGTCATCTTTGAGAAAGAAAAAAATCAGATCATCGTGCGCAACCGTCAAGGTTTGTCGCTTACGCCATCTGTCCGTCCTTCCCAGATTGCCAATAACAATCATGCACAGTCCAGCCTTGCCTTGCCGGCCCGAAATGCCACCCCCGGCTTTATAGACTTTGCCGGCTGGGCCGTTCCTGATCCTGAGCTTGATTTCAATGCAAATTATGATGCCAAATTACGCCGTGTTGCCGCCGAACAGACAGACCCGCAAACACACATTGATATGGCGCGGTTTCTGGTTGCCAACCATCTGGCACCCGAAGCCCTTGGCATGTTGCAACTGGCGCAACGGCTTGACCCCATGCTGGTTCAGGATGCCCAGTTTCGAGCCCTGCGTGGCACAGCAAACTTGCTGATGCACCGCATCAAAGATGCCCGCGCAGACTTTGCCGCCCAGACCCTTAATCGTGACCCGTCAGCCGCCTTGTGGCGCGGCTATTTAGCGGCACAGATGGAGGATTGGGGCGTTGCCCGGCGTGAATTTGATGCAGGCAGGGAAGCCTTTTATCTGTTTGTGCCAAAATGGCAGGCCCGTTTTCGTAATGCCTATGCCCGGTCTGCACTTTCCCTAAATGATCTGGGCACCGCAAAGCGGCAACTGGATGAAGCACTGGCCATAGAAGCTGATCAGGATACCCGCTTGCGCACACGCTTGATCCGGGCCGCCTATGCCGAAGCCAGCGGGGATCGCACCCAGGCCATCCGGCATTATGAAAAAGTAGCCGAAGCCGGGTATGAGCCTCTTGAAGCGGAGGCATTGTTTCAAAAAACACGGCTGATGACAGAAGCGGGATTATTAAAGCCTGCCGAAGCGGCGGACCAGCTTGAAAACCTGCGTTATCGCTGGCGCGGTGACAATACGGAATTGGAAGAAGTGCTCGCCCTTGGCAAGATTTATGGCGAAATGGGCGATTATAATCGTGCCTTGAAAGCCATGAATACCGCCGTTATGCGCTTTCCTGACAGCCCGGTCACACGGCGTATTTCTGCCGATATGCACACCATTTTTAATAATCTGTTCCTGCATGGCGGGGCCGATAGTATGGACCCCGTGCAGGCATTGGCACTTTTTTATCAATTCATTGACATGGTGCCCATCGGTTCAGAAGGTGATCGTATGTTACGATTGCTCTCCGATCGGTTGGTCGCCTTTGATCTTTTGCCCCAGGCCACCGAGTTGTTACAGCATCAGGTTGATCACCGCATTCGTTCCGGTCAGGCCCGTGCCCAAATCGCCGCCAAACTGGCTTTGATCTACCTGATGGATCGCCAACCTGAAAAAGCGCTTAACGCTATTCGCGGCACCCGCCAGGCGCGCCTGGCAAAAGCCCTGAACCAGGAACGCCGCCTGATCGAAGCCAGGGCCTTGATGGCACTTGGCAAGGCCGACCATGCGCTTGAGCTGATCGAAACTGACCGCACCAGAGATGCCACCATATTGCGTGCCAATATTGCCTGGCAATCAAAAAACTGGTCGATGGCAGGGCCATTAATGCTTAAAGCCATTGAGCGCTATATCCCGGCAGGAAAAACGCCAGATGACGAAGAATCCGGTTTGATACTGCGCACCGCCATAGCGCTCTCTTTGGGTAATGAACGCGCCTTGCTGAAATCCCTGCGCCAGAACTATATTGATGTCATGAAAGAGACCAAAGAAAGTGAAACTTTCGATCTGGTCACGCGTGAGAATAATGTAGGCAATATTCCGGTTAAAGACCTGGCCCCAACGCTTGCACAAACCCAGGATTTGCAAGAGGTTCTCAAGCGGTATCAGGAACGCTTTGAGCCGTTGGCAGACACGCCGGCAACAGCTTCCGGCGCACCATAGCGCTCTGTTTTATATAAAGAACCCACCGCCGCCGCCAGATTGCAGACGGGCCAGACCAGCCGAATAATTGGCAATCTGGTTTTGCAGATATACTGGCACCGGGCCACCCAGCGCATTGGGGTTTTTACCGTTCAAAAGGTCTTTAAGCGCCGGATCCAGTGTTAAGGTGCGGTATGCCGAACGGATCGTGGTCAGGGCCTCCTGCAGTATGTCAGATGCAATCTTGGCATTTTTCAAAGATCCAAGGTCAAGTTCGCTGCCCAGCCCCAGCCCGTAAATTGGCGGCGCCGAGGAGATTTCTTCCTTGGCATTTGGCAGCGGTTTGACCTGCACTACCCCTTCAGGCAGACCCAGCGCACTTAGCAGATCGCGCCCCTCAGCCCCGGCAAATAATTCAATCGTGCTGCCTTTGGACGGCGTGATACGCAAGACATCGCCGGCTTCGGTCCGGGCCACCGATGCCTTGCCGTCCAGTACCGTTACCGCATTGATTTTAAACGTCAGCGCCCGGTAATTGTCATCGGCATCAATTTTGATTTTACGTTTTGCGCCGCCATCAACGCTCAGATAAAAATAATCCCCGTCGCGGGCCAGTGACCGGTCGGTAATCACCCGGCTGTCGGCATATTGATAATCACCTCTTGGCAGGCCAAAGGCATCCAGCACAGAATTTCCATTGGGATCAATGGCTATCGATGCCGCTGATGAAAACCCGCCGCGTCCGGATACCTGCACACTACCTTCCTGCGCCCCGCTGGTGCCATCCAGCACCGCTGTAAACGCGTTTTCCGTACCATCCAGCACCCCGCCGCCTGGCAAAGACCCTGTGGTGCTGCCAGCCAGATAAAGTTTGCCACTACTGGCAACAACTGCATTGATGCGGTCATCGGTTCCGGTGCCTAGAAAAGTTGTATAGGTGCGCACCGGCAAGCCGCCACTTTCATCTATGCGGGCGACAAAGCCATCCCTGCCGCCGGCCTGGGCTACCAGCGCACTGCCAAGGCCATTGGCCGCCCCGGCGCTGCCCGCCAGCACAATCCCCGTTCCATCAAGTGTAATGGCACTGATTGTGCCGCCATCCAGATCGCCAAGGTCATGCTCATAAAGCGCGGCGGTCGTGCCATCAGCGGCGCTGTATTTGCGTAATTTCCCAACACCGCTTTCCACACTGGCGACCAACAGATCGCCATTGGCATCCACGGTTATGGCATTGGCAGTTTCATCTCCTGCCCCGCCAAACTGACGCGTATAAAGCGTTGTCCCGGTTGCCGAAAGTGCCCGGATAAAACCATCATCGCCACCGCCCGCTGCGCCGCCCAGCGCTGAACCGGTGCGCCCGGCAAGATATATACTGCCATCGGCGGCCAATGCCACACTGCGCACTTCTTCATCACCGGTGCTGCCAAAGCGTTTCAGGAACACTTCGCGGCCAGTGGTGTCAAACTTGGTAACGAACGCATCATCACTTCCAAAATTCGTGGTTGACCCCAAGGGGCCACTGACCTTGCCCGCCACCAGCACAGAACCATCAGAGCCTACACTCAAGGCCAGACCCGATGCACTGGCTGCGGCCCCCAGACCACGGGTAAAGACTTCCCGGCCGGTGGAATCATATTTGGTCAGAAATACGTCCTGCGTTCCGCGCGGGGTCAGGCCGCCGGTGGTGCCCCCGGTTTGCGATAGCACATAAACTTCGCCATTTGAGCCACTGGCTACGGCCAGCGCTTTGCCGGGCGTGCCCTCGGTGGTGTCAATACGTTTTGAAAACGCCACTTGCGGCGCTGCCCCGGTTTGTGCATCAAAGCGGGTAAACTGTGTGGCCTGCAAATCGCCAGACCCGCTGCTGCCAACGGTATAGATTGCCGGTGTGCTGACCGGCGATGAAAACGATAAAGGCTCAGAACTTACTCCGGTAAACTTTAAACCGTATTGCGAGCCTGGAATAATATTGTTCTCGTCCGGCACCCCGATTTTTTCGCGCTGGACCGTGGTAACAAGTCCGGCAGCAACCAGTTTGGTGTTGATATAATCGGCAACATTATCAAGGTTTCGCGGGGTTGCCCCCAGATCCGCCAGATCAAGATTGACCACCACATCACCACCCAGTTTTTTGGCGGTAATGGTAAAGCGCACATCGCCAGCAAATGAAGCCACCGGATCCGCAAACGGGCCATCCTGAATTACCCCGGTGGTAAATTCACTACTGCCGCGTTCAATGGCAAGAGTAGAGCTGGCCTTGCTCAGTTTTTCGCCTTTAAGAAAGCTCAACTCACTAAAATTGGTGGTTGAAAGAAAACTGCCAAGCTGGGCAATACCTTCATCGTATTTCTTGTTCAGGAAGCTGCGCCGGGCGTCTGTGACTTTCTTATCCGCCGCATCGGCCGCCAAAGCGGCCAGTTTGTTCACGCCGCTATAGAGCGCAAACAATTTTTTTTGATCATCCGGTGCTTTAGAATCAGAGAATGCACCAAGATCGTTTTCAAAAAACACACCGCGTGCCAAGGCGCTGCGCAAGACTTCTTCCTGCCCCAAGGGCTTGGAATCCGGATCCCATGGCGGCGGCACAGATGTATCCGGCTTGGTTGATGTGGTGGCCGGTTGAAATTGATTAAAACGCGCAAAATTCTGTGCAGAACGCGCCGCAAAAACGTCCACCAGCAGGCTGGTATTAAACACAATTGGTGGGGGCAGCCCCAGATCAGCCATATCTTTAGCGCTCCTTCATGCTGCACTATAGTCAGGAAACGTGCAGGAAGCCTTAAATTCAATGGTTAACCGGTAACGCAAATGGCACCAGTATAGCTTGTTTTGCGTAGGCGGGGATAATTACGGGTAACCACCAAAAACACAGGGAGATTAAGGGGCAATAAGCCTGATTTAAGGGTCCATAAAAGCGCGATAAGAGTCACTTTAGGGGTATTTGAGGGATAGCGTGAGGGTCATTAAGGGGTAGTGTGTGACCCTCAAAGTGTCCTTGGGATCAATCCACGGGATAATTTTCCCCTCTCCTTGGGGAGAGGGTCGGGGTGAGGGGTTTGTGGATTGCTAATTCACCTGCACAGACATGCCTTATAACGCCCCATCCCCTCATCTTACTCTTCTCCCATATGGGAGAAGAAAGAGGCTGGTTTCCAGGCCGCGCCCTGTTTTCAAACGCGAGGGATTGTCAAAACTTGTCCAACGGGGGCGCTGTCG
>JAJFFP010000012.1 GCA_021776595.1 Robiginitomaculum sp.
TTGCCAGGTAAATGCGGCGAAAGCCGTGCCCATACATTATCGTTCAATTCTTCTCTTGCCATACATGCTGACCTCCTTCAGCATGTAGCTTGAATCACAATTTAACTGATTTGTGAATCCTGAATGTCAACAGGACCTAGAAGACGCAAAATAACCTGATCACAATACCGTTGCCCCCTGCACAAACAGATAAAAGCCCGCTAAAAAGAATCCCAAAACCAGCAGGGGCACGTTTATCATGCGGCTTTTATCTACACTTTTGAACAAATTGATCACAAAAGGCACTTTGCATGTCATCGACCATAAAGGAAAACGCCATACCTTTACCGGCGAGCCTGCGGATCCGGTAGTTACCATCCACATCCATGACCCCAAATTATATACCCGCCTGGTGTTCAAACCTGATATTGCTGCCGCAGAAAGTTATATGGATGGCACTTTGACGTTTGAGGATGGTGCCCGTTTGCTGGATTTTCTCACCCTGATGGTGATGAACACCAAAAACATGACCAGGCACCCGATCCAGAATGTGGTGCGCCGGGTGCGCAAATCCCTAAAACGCCTGCACGAGTTTAATCCGATTTCAAAATCGCGGGAAAATGCTTCGCACCATTATGACCTGACCGAAGACCTGTATCGGATGTTTCTGGACGACGATATGCAATATTCCTGCGGCTATTTCGTCAACCCCAAAAAAGATACGCTGGAAGAAGCGCAACTGGCCAAAAAGCGCCGTATTGCCGCCAAGCTGGACTTGCAGGATGGCATGAGTGTGCTGGATATTGGCTGCGGCTGGGGCGGTATGGGCCTTTATCTGGCGCAAGTTGCCGATGTGAAGATCACCGGCATTGCGCTTGCACGCGAACAGCTACGCGTTGCCAATGCCCGCGCCAAGGAAATGCGCCTTTCGGATCGTGCCCGCTTTGAGTATCAGGATTACCGCGAAGTTATGCAAAAATATGATCGCATTGTCTCGGTCGGTATGATTGAGCATGTGGGGGCGCAGCATCTGGATGAATATTTTCGCTCTGTTCAGAAACTTCTAAAACCGGGGGGCCGGGCACTTATTCATTCCATCGGGCGACAAAACCCGCCGGGGGCCACCAATGCTTTTATCCGCAAATATATTTTCCCAGGCGGTTACTCACCTTCCATCTCCGAAGCCTTTGCCTCGGTCGAGCGGGTTGGCCTGTGGGTTGATGATTGCGAGGTCTGGCGCCTGCACTATCATTATACCATCATGCACTGGCTGGAGCGCTTTTTGGCGCATTGGGACGAGGCCCGCGAACTTTATGATGAACGCTTTTGCCGCATGTGGGAGTTTTACCTGACCGGCGTAGCCCTTGGTTTCAAATACGGCACCAATATGAATTTCCACCTGATCCTGTCTCACCTGCGTGATGATGTGCCAATCACCCGTGACTTTATTGGCAAGAACGAGCGCGCATTAAAGAAACGCGGTCTTTGACGGTTTCTCTAACTTCTCCCGAAAACGGGGCATCTTGCAAGGTGCTCAGCCAAGTGGGGTTAACTTCATCTTCATCCACAAGATCACACTCCAGAGCGCCCAGCATCACCTGCGCCGACTCAGGTAATGTCACAGGAAATTCGCGCCCGCTGAGCACACCCCAGAGGCCCGCCCAGCACCGCGCCACAGTCCAGGGGTTATAGCCCCCGCCGCCCAGGACAACCGACACAGGGGTTATTCCCACAAGCTGTTCCACCGCACGCCAAAGCGCGCCATTGCTCAAAGCCAAGCCCGAAAGCGGGTCACCTGCAAGCGCATCGGCACCACAAGTAATAACTACCGCCTCCGGCCTGAAGTGTGCCGCCAGTGGCAATATCGCCTCGTTCATCGCAAAAGCCAGCTCGCTATCATTAAAACCCTTTGGCACCGGGATGTTACGCGCATTTTCGCATTCACCGCGATCCTCAAGAGCACCCGAATACGGCCAGCGGTTTTCTTCATGAATAGAAATGCTCATAACACGCGGGTCATGATCAAAAGCGGCCTGCACCCCATCCCCGTGGTGGGCATCCAGATCGACATATAGAACCCTTGCCGCGCCACCGTCCAACAACGTTAGAATGGCAAAAACCGGGTCGTTGAAATAACAAAACCCGCTGGCCCGGTCCGGCCTGCCGTGATGGGTACCACCCGATGGGTGATAGGCGATCATACCATCCAAGGCGCACTTTGCAGCCAGAACCGAGCCGCCTACCGTGGTGGCGGCGCGTTCGTACAGGCCGGGAAAAATGGGGTTTTCCATGGTCCCCAAATGATAACACTCTCGCACTTTTCGGTTGACTTTGCCTTGCGTACAGGCCTGTTGAAAGGCTTCAAGGTAATCTGGCGTATGAAACTGCAACAGCTTCTCCTGACTGGCCATGGGCGCTATCAGGGTTTCGTTTTCGGGCATCCACTCCAGTATTTCACATAAATCCAGCGTGGCGCTTTGGCGCGGAATGGCCAGAGGGTGATTACTGCCCCAGGCGGGCTGGCGGTATATTGGGCTGGTAATAAATTTGGCAGGGTATTTTTTCATCACACGTCTTGTGTCGCATCCTCGCCGCCAACGCGTTGCGATAATGAGGCGGCCATAAACTCATCCAGCGCACCATCAAGAACCGCCCCGGTGTTGGAGGTTTCAACGCCGGTGCGCAAATCCTTGATCATTTGATAAGGTTGCAGAACGTAAGAGCGTATCTGATGCCCCCAGCCGATTTCAGACTTGGAGTCGGCTTCGGCCTGCGCATCGGCCTCACGAATTTCCAATTCGCGCTCGTAAAGCCGGGCGCGGAGCATATCCCAGGCCGTGGCACGGTTTTTATGCTGCGATCGATCATTCTGACACTGCACGACAATGCCCGTGGGGATGTGAGTCAGCCGAATGGCACTATCGGTTTTATTGATGTGCTGGCCACCGGCACCGCTGGCACGATAAGTATCGGTACGCACATCCTTGTCCTCGATTTGTATATCAATGGTGTTATCTACCAGCGGATATACCCACACGGAAGCAAAGCTGGTATGACGCCGCGCACTGGAATCAAAGGGTGAAATGCGCACCAGACGATGCACACCGGATTCGGTTTTGGCCCAGCCAAAAGCATTTTCGCCCTTAATCAACATGGTTGTAGATTTAATGCCTGCTTCTTCCCCGGCCTGCTCTTCTATGAGTTCCACCTTATAGCCGCGTGACCCGGCCCAGCGCATATACATGCGTTGCAGCATTGAAGCCCAGTCCTGACTTTCGGTGCCGCCGGCGCCTGCATGTATTTCTATAAAGGCGTCATTGGCATCTGCCTCGCCGGAAAGCAGAGCCTCAAGTTCTGCCTTTCTGGCCCGTAATGCCAATTCATCAAAGGCCTGGGAGACTTCTTTTTCTAGGTCCTCGTCATTTTCTTCTTCAGCCATCTGCGCCAATTCGATAGCATCAGACAAATCGCTTTGCATGGCAATAACATCGTCCATGGCTCTTTCGAGACGATTGCGTTCGCGCATAAGTTTTTGTGCTTTGGCCGGGCTATCCCAAAAGCCAGGTTCTTCGGCAAGCGCATTTAGCTCATCAAGGCGTTTTTCGGCGCTATCCCAGTCAAAGACGCCTCCTCAGCAGCTCTATCGACTGCTTGATATTATCGGCATGGGATTGCAATTCAGCACGCATATTTTTCTCGTAATGATGACACTTCACGTTTATGGGATTAACCGCGCCGCCTTCTCAATACAAGCCACCCAGCGCATCATCTTCATCCTTCTTTTTCTTATCCCCCAGGATTACCCCTTTACCGATGGCCAGACGCACACCCTGTTGACCGCGTTTAGGCTCAGTGCCGGGGCGAAAGGCTTCCAGAATTGTGCCAAGCTCACCCGGTCTGGCCAATTCGCCGGTGCGTCCATTCACCCGCACCAAACGAACCCCTTCAGGGATACGAAAAGGTGCATTGGGTGCATCTTTCAGTGCTTCAATGAAAAAATCACGGGCTATTGGAGCCGCCACCCGGCCACCAGCTTCTCCGCGACCAAGCGTGGCCGGGTTGTCAAAGCCCACATAAACACTCACCACCAGATCAGGTGACATACCCATAAACCAGGCATCCTTATAATCATTGGTGGTTCCGGTTTTGCCGGCCAGCGTTTTGCCCACAGCGCGCAGCCTGGTCGCAGTGCCTCGTTGCACCACCCCCTCCATAATCGACGTGATCTGATAAGCCGTCACCGGATCCAGAACCTGCGGACGATTATCGGGCAATACCGGTTCAACAAGTGCAACCGGTAGCTCCTCCGCCTCATTTTTTGTGCTCAGATTACAGCCGGAACAATCACGCTGATCATACCGGTATATGGTTTTACCATAGCGATCCTGAACCCGGTCCAGTATAGTCGGTTCAATTTTTTTGCCGCCGTTAATTAAGCTGGCATAGGCACCAACCATACGCCAGGGTGTGGTTTCCCCTGCCCCCAAAGCCATGGCCAGCACGGGATCCAGCTGGTCATAAATGCCGGTGCGCACACCAATATCGACAATAGGTTGCATACCGATTTGCTGTGCAAGACGCACGGTCATGACATTGCGGGATTTTTCAATTCCCAGTCGCAAGGTGGAAAGACCGTAAAACCGCCCCTCCGCATAATTGCTTGGCTTATAGAAACGGGTCTGATTTCCCCCATCAGCAACAAAGGGGGCGTCCAGAACAAGACTGACGGGTGTATAGCCAAGGTCAAGTGCGGCGGCATAAACCATAGGTTTGAACGCAGAGCCGATCTGACGATAAGCCTGCACAACGCGATCAAACTGGCTTTGTTGAAAGCTGTAACCACCGACCAGCGCCAAAACCCGTCCGGTGTGTGGGTCCATAGCAATGATCGCGCCATTCACCGTCGGGATTTGCCGCAAATTGTAATCGTTTGGCGTATCTTTTATCGGTTCAACATAAATGACATCTCCGGCATGAAGGACATCAGATGGTTGTTTGATTTTGGGGCCGAGCTTGGCTTCACGCAGTGGTTTTCTGGCCCAGCTTAATGCCTCAAGCGGGATTTGCCCCTCGCGCCCGGATAACAGGCCGATTTTTGCCGCTTCCGGCGTGGTATCCAGCACAACCGATATTCTCCAGCCCGGATCAGTATCCGGGGACGCCTTAACCTCGGCCAGCGCCGTTTGCCAATCATCCAGGTTTTCAAGTTGCGTGATGGCACCGCGATAACCATGACGCAGGTCATAGGCTTCAAGACCGGTTCTTAATGCCTTGCGAGCTGCCAGTTGCAATCTGGTGTCCAGCGTTGTGCGGATGGAGAGACCACCATCATACAACTGATCTTCCCCATACATGGCAAACAATTTTCGCCGCACTTCTTCAACGAAATATTCGGTTGCCAGATAGGTGGCGCCAGATAGACGGCGTGTTACCTGCAAATCTTCGCTGCGCGCTTCATCGGCCATCTCTTGCGTTATATACCCATTGGCGGCCATCCGCCCCAGCACCCAGTTGCGCCGGGCCACGGCGCGGGCCTTTTTGCGCACCGGGTCATAATTGGCCGGACCTTTGGGGAGTGCCGCCAGATAGGCAATTTGCGCCAGGGACAGAGCATCCAGCGGCTTGCCAAAATAATTCAACGCGGCCGCCGCAACCCCATAAGAACGATTACCCAGATAAATCTCGTTTAAGTAAAGTTCCAGAATTTTGTCTTTGGAAAATACTTTTTCCATGCGCACAGCAATGACCATTTTACGCACTTTGGCGTTAAATTGCTGATCCGTGCTGAGGAGGAAATTCTCGGCAACCTGTTGCGTTAAGGTTGAGGCCCCTTCGAGACGCCGCCCCTGAATTTTATTTTTTACATTGGCCAGCATCGCCCGCAAAATACCGCGAACATCAAGGCCATTATGATTGTAAAAATTCTTGTCCTCTGCCGAGATAAAAGCCTCTATCACATAATCAGGAATCCCTGCCCGTGGCACAAACACCCGGTGTTCACGCGCATATTCAGCAATCAATTTGCCATCACCTGCATGGACGCGGCTCATCACGGGAGGCTGATAGTTTTCCAGGGCTTCATAGGTGGGAAGATCAGCAGAGACACGAATCACATAGACGGTGACAGCAATGGCCCCGGCAAAGGCCAGGATGACGCCAAGGCCAAACAGACGCGCCGTCCATATCCATATCGTTTTCAGTTGCATACCCAGTTCCATTACCTGCCGCCAACACCATTTCTTAGTGACGTTCGCGCTACCGAGAAATTATTGCTCTATTATGGCAATTACATGATCAAAAGGCGACCAATACTTTCCCTAACGCGCCGCATGCAGTCGCGCAGATTGTTTGAAATAGGCATCAACCGAGTCGCCCACAGCCCCCATGAGCTTACGCAGATAACGATCAGAGCCTAAATTTGCTTCATCATGGCGATTGGAAAGAAAGCCCATTTCAATCAATACCGATGGCACATCAGGGGCAAGGAGGACAAACAGGTTTTTATCCCGGTGGGAATTGGGCAGCATGGGGCCAATGCGGGCCAGTCTGGCTGCCAGAATTTCTGCAATGATCGCAGATTCGTTCTGCGTTTGTCGTTGCGACAAATTGAGTAATATATCGTCCACACCAGGGCGGGCGCTGGCAATATCCACGCCAATAATTGAACGATCCCCTCGCATGATCTCTTTCTTGGTGCGCCGGCCCGCCCATTCTATACGGGTGTAAATTGATGCGCCACGAGCTTTGGCATTGGCTGTAGAATCAGAATGCAGGGAAATCAGCAGGTCAGCCCTGACCCGCCTTGCCCGTTTCACCCGGTCAACCAGCGGCACATAAACATCCGTAGCACGGGTAAGACGAACGGTATATTTACCGGAGCTTTCAAGGCGTTTCTTCAGGGCTTTGGCAGCTCTCAGGTTAACATTCTTTTCCCGCTGCTTTTTCCCGATTGCCCCAGGGTCCTTTCCACCATGGCCCGGATCAATCATAATAACTTTTTTGGCCTTCTGGCGGATGGAAACCCGGCCTTTGCGAGAAGGTATGGCGACCCCGGTAGTATCAGGAACATGATAGGCCGCTTGTATAGGGCGCGGCGTAAAGGGTTCACGAAACCCGGCTTCTGAGGCAAAACGTATTGGGTCTGTCTTTTGCAAATCCAGCACCAGGCGATAGGTCGCGTTTTCACTGGAGGGGGGAAGAACAAAGTCCTTCTTAACCTCCATGGCTTCTTCAAGGTCAAATACCAGACGAGAAGTCGTTGGTGAGTATTGCCCAAAGCGATACCCTCTTACAACACCGTAGCCCTTACCTATACCAGTAAGGACGGCCGCATTGCCTTCCTCTGCTTTCCATCGCACTACGGGCATATCCAGCACTAAACGTAGCCCGTTTTGTGCCAGTGAAAACAATCGGTAATCAAGTTTTTCTCGCGTTTCAATCACGATCCGCGTATGCTCTTTATCACCACTAAAACGAATCAGATGCACATCTGCCTTAGACTCGTTTGCATAGACCGGAGCGGTCAGGGCAAAAAAGGCAATACACCCGATACAAATTTTCCAGACCATGCCTTGCATGTGATTCACCACCTCAATACCGGCCTTTTAACATGCCGTAATGCTTTTGGGTAATAGCATATCATTGTTGACGTTTAGTTGATGCTGTTGTCGGTTGCCATATGGCCCTTCACTTTACCCACTCATTGGTGCATGGTGCGCAAGGATGAGAGTCAAAATATATTGCATCTCATCATATGAACATCGCGTAGGGGCGCCAATTGCGCTGCCCTTTTACGCATTGAGGCACCAGACAGTGTGCCATTTGGAACAACCGCTATGCGCACATTGCCGCACCGTATATCGCCAGTTAACAACGCCTTTACGGTGCGCGAATTCATGCGCAACAGCCTAAAATCAACACTTTTTGACCGCAGGACGGTCAGAAATCGTGTGTATGAGAAAATTTATGAGCAAATTAATGTTAATCGACGCTGCACACCCGGAACAGACCCGGGTCGCGGTGATAGACGGAAACCGGGTAGAAGAATTTGATTTTGAATCGCAAAGCAAAAAACAGCTTCGCGGCAATATCTATCTGGCTAAAATCACGCGGGTAGAAGCCTCGCTTCAAGCGGCTTTTGTGGATTATGGCGGTAATCGCCACGGCTTTTTAGCCTTTAATGAAATTCACCCGGACTATTACCAGATCCCGGTCAAAGACCGTGAGGAACTCTTGCGTCTGGAAGAGGAAGAAGAAAAAGCCTCCGAAGCTACCGAACTTGCCGAAGCCGCCGCAATGGCACAAGAATCACATGATGAAATCAGTGGTGACGATCAGGCAGATGCCGGTGATTCACAAAGCTCTGACGATGATGAGGAGCTGGAAGAAGATACCGATGCCGCCGAGGAAGCCGCTATTGCCGTCGAAGCTGCAGAGCGCCGCCGTCGCCGCCGGGTGCGTGAACTGCGCCGGTATAAAATTCAGGAAGTCATAAAACCAGGCCAGGTATTACTGGTTCAGGTATCCAAGGAAGAGCGCGGCAATAAGGGCGCGGCCCTGACAAGCTATCTGTCATTGGCCGGACGCTATTGTGTGCTGATGCCCAACACCGCACGCGGGGGCGGCATTTCCCGTAAAATCAGTAATGCTGCGGACCGTAAACGATTAAAATCCGTTACCGAAAGTCTGGACCTGCCCAAGGGTGTCGGCCTGATCATTCGCACCGCCGGATCAAAACGCACCAAAGTCGAAATTCGCCGCGATTATGAATATCTTGGCCGTTTGTGGGGCACGATACGCGAGAACACGCTCTCATCCATGGCCCCTTCCCTTGTGCATCAAGAGGGTGGTCTGGTCAGACGTGCCGTGCGTGATCTTTATGACAAGGACATAGAGGCCATCCATGTGGAAGGCACCGAAGCCTATCATGAAGCCCACGACTTTATGAAAATGCTGATGCCCAGCCATGCTCCGCGGGTCAAGCAATATAAGGGCACATTTCCTATTTTTCTCAAGCATCAGGTTGAGGCCCAGCTAGAGGCCATTTATGACACAAATGTGCGTCTTAAATCTGGTGGATATCTGGTTATACACCAGACCGAAGCACTGGTCGCCATTGATGTGAATTCCGGGCGTTCAACCAAAGAGCGTAATATCGAAGCCACGGCCTTGAAAACTAATCTGGAAGCTGCCGAAGAGGCCTGCCGTCAAATGCGTCTGCGCGATCTTGCCGGCCTGTTGGTCATCGACTTCATCGACATGGATGAAAATAAAAATATTCGTGCTGTTGAAAAGCGTATGAAGGATGCGCTCAAACGCGACCGGGCCCGTATCCAAATGGGCCGCATTTCCAGTTTTGGCCTGATGGAACTTTCCAGACAGCGCCGCCGCGCCAGTGTCATTGAAGGCTCCTCACAGGTTTGTCCGACCTGCGCCGGGATAGGGGTTGTGCGTTCGGTTGAATCGGCTGCGCTTTCCGCCTTACAGGCGCTGGAAGGCGAAGTCATGAAGGGCAAAATTGCCAAGGCGCGTCTCACCATTCCCACCAGAGTTGCCTTATATCTTCTGAATGAGAAGCGTGATTTTCTGGCAGGCATGGAACGTGAGATGGATATGCGTCTGCTGATTGATGCCGATGCCACCATGCACCCGCCACAATTTGAAATTGAAACACTGGAAAGCAGAAAAGGTCGCGCCCGGATTGCTCAAGCGCATAAGTCGGATGCGGATTCGCGCCAGGACCGCACGGATGAACATGTAAAATCTGGTCAGAATGATGTGAGCGGCCACAAAGAGAGGGATACGAATACCACCCCGCAAGAAGGCGCTGATGCCAACGCCGAAGAAACACCAAGGAAAAGAAGACGTGGCAGACGCGGTGGCCGGGGTCGCCGTAAAGGCAGTGCACATGTAGAACAGGCGAATACGCAGCAAGCTGCCAGTGCTGAAAATGCTGAAACGGCACCTGAAAGCACAACACAGAGCAACACTAATGAAGACGCACAGGTAAGCGAGACCAAGCGCAGACCGCGCCGCAGACGCAAACCGGCGGCAGAAGGAAAGACGGAAGCCCCTGCGCCAGCTGAAACCGTAGTGGAAGCGGCGCCAGAGGCAGAAAATAAACCTAAAAAGCGTCCGGTTCGCCGCAGACGCAAACCGGCGGCAGAGGCAAAGCAGGAAGCTCCTGCGCCTGCTGAAACCGTAGTGGAAGCGGCGCCAGAGGCGGAAAATAAACCTAAAAAACGCCCGGTTCGTCGCAGACGCAAACCGTCTGCTGTGGCAAAGACGGAAACCCCTGCGCCAGATGAAACCGTAGATGAAGCGGCACCAGAGGCAGATGATACACCTAAAAAACGCCCGGTTCGCCGCAGACGTAAACCGGCAGCAGAAGAAAAGACGGAATCTCCTGCACCGGCGGAAAACCTAGTGGAAGCGGTGCCAGAGGCAGGTGATACACCTAAAAAACGCCCGGTTCGCCGCAGACGTAAACCGTCTGCTAAGGCTAAGACGGAAGCCCCTGCACCGGCTGAAACCGTAGTTGAAGCGGCGCCAGAGGCAGATGTTACACCTAAAAAACGCCCGGTTCGTCGCAGACGCAAACCGGCGTCTGAAAAACAGGCAGTCAGCGCCGATGCGGAAGACTCTCCGCAAGAGCCTCCTGCAGGAACCAGCGAAGCCGGTAAGAAAAGCTGGTGGGCCAGGCGTTTTAGCGGGTAAATTATTTTCGGGGTACGGTTTATAATGACCGTGCCCCGATATCGCTTTTGCAGACATTTGCATTGCGTTTGCATCGTTATGCGTTAGGGTGGATATGGGGCATAAGGAGGTTTGCCGATGCGCCTTTATGGTTTCCTTGCTGCTTTTACTATTGTTCTTTGCATTTTTGTGCCAAATACGGCTCATGCACAGAGCAGTATCCGTGATGCAGAAATCGAAGCCGTTGTGCGTGATTGGTCTGATCCAATATTTATTGCCGCTGGCTTGCGCCCTGGCGACATCAACATTCATCTGATCAACGATGGTAGCATGAATGCCTTTGTCACGCGCGGGCAAAATATGTTTTTGCATACGGGGATCATTCTTAATGCCGAGACCCCAAATGAGTTGATTGGTGTGATTGCCCATGAAACCGGCCATATGGCTGGCGGGCACCTGGCACGCTCCGATGATGCCATAAAGAAAGCAATGCGGCCAATGATCCTGACCATGGGGTTGGGTATTCTTGCCGCCGTTGCCGGTGCCCCCGATGCCGGCGCCGCCATTCTTAGCAGTGCCCAGAAAAACGCTACGGTTACTTTTTTTGCCTATACCAGGGTATTGGAGGCCTCAACAGATCAGGCTGCGGCCAATTACATGGAAGCCACACACCAGTCTGGTGAAGGTCTGTTACGTTTTTTTGAGCGTTTTCGTTACAATGAAGTGTTTTCCGGCGCGACACGCTACCCCTATTTCCTGAGTCACCCGCTTTCCTCAGAACGGATCAACTCGTTAAAAGCCAGAGTTGATGCTTCACCATATAAGGACGTGAAAGACTCGCCAGAAAATATTCATAAACTGGCAATGATCAAAGCCAAGATTGTCGGCTTCTTGAATCCGCCAGAAACCACGTTTAATCTTTACCCGGAAACCGATACCAGTATGCCAGCGCGTTATGCCCGTGCCATCGCCCATTATCAGGAGGCTTCGACCTCTATCGCGCTGAAACAAATAGGTGAGTTGCTGAAAGAGGAACCGGAAAACCCATATTTTAATGAACTTTATGGGCAGATATTATTCGAATCAGCCCAAGCAGACAAGTCCCTGCCCTATCACCGGCGCGCGGTGGAGCTTCGTCCTGACTCGCCTTTGTTGCGGCTCAATTTATCCCAGGCGCTGATTGCCACCGAAAAACCGGAAAACATTGATCTGGCAATCGATGAGCTTAAAAAGGTGCTGGCCATCGAAAAGGAAAACAGCTTTGCCTGGTATGAATTATCGATCGCCTATGAGCGTAAAGGCAATACTGCCCTTGCCAAACTGGCCACGGCTGAGCAAGCCTATGCGATGGGGGATTATTCCCGCGCCCGTGCCTTTGCCCAGCGCGCAACGATAAATCTTCCCCAAGGCACACCTGAATGGCGCCGGGCCAATGATATAACACTGGTCATTGCCTCTGACCCCAGGATTAGACGACAAGCAGAACAGCGCCAACGACGCCACTGAGGGGATACGCCTCCTTAGATGACTGATTCCAGTCGTCAGGCTATTAAACACGCATTTTTTACTTTTCTTCTTGCCAAAAACCCGGCATGACAAGACCATGCTGCAAGAGGAGCTTCTGTTGTCAAAAAATACTGTTTTATTAATTGTGCTTGCCGTATTGGCGGGTGCTGTTTCAGGCGGCACTGCCGGTTATATGGCTGCGGGTAAACATAAGGCCTCTGCCCCCACTGACAACACCATGTCCAGTCACATCGTTAATGCTGCCTCAGTTCGCGAAGCCTTGCTATCCCGACCGGAAATTGTTGAAGAGGCATTTTACGCCTTGCAGGCAAAACGTAAGACAGAAGCCGAGCAAAACAGTAAAAATGCTCTCACTTTATTGCGGGATGCTCTTTTTAATGATGCCAGCGATCCTGTAGTTGGGGCCGATGGTGCACCTTTCGTTATGGTCGAATTTTTCGATTATAATTGCAGCTATTGCAAGCTGGCTTCCAAATGGCTGCAAACAACGCTGAAAGAAAACCCGGGCAAGATTAAAATCATTTTGAAGGACTTTCCCATTCTGGATGGCCGCTCAAACGGCTCCCGGAGAGCCTCAGAAGCGGCCTGGGCAGCACGTATACAAGGGCGGGATAAATACACCAAATTCCATTTTGCCCTGATGAATGCCCGTGGCGGATTTGATGATGCCAGGATTGATGAATTGGCAAGGCAAAGCGGTCTGGATATTGCAAAAATGCGGGCGGACATGAAAGCCAATGCACCGGCATTTGAATCCTTGATCAAACAAAATTTTGCCCTAGCCCAACAATTAGGTATTGATGGCACTCCTGCCTTTATTACCGGAGATACCATCATCAGTGGTGCCAATACCGATAAATTGCAAACCCTGCTGGATGAAGCCTTGGCCAAAGCCGGCTAATTCTCTTTTCTGCCTTGCTTTCATTATACAAAAATGATCATTTCCCCATGTATTAGGGGCGGATGATCATGAAAATCATACTCAGGCTATTGGCTTTATTGATCGTTGCCGGGACGGTTTATCTGTTATTCTGGCCTGTGCCGATTAAACCAGTGCTCTGGGATGCCCCACAATCGCCGGGCTATGTTGGGGCATGGGCACCCAATCATAAGCTATCCAACCTTGAAATGACTTCATTGCCGCAAAGCGATGGACCAGAGGACATTTCCGCCGGAAACTGGCAAGGCAGCCTGCATATCATCACCGCACTGCATGATGGTTCGATAGTGGCGCAAGAGCCCGACAGCGGACAGATTACCACCATTGCCAATACCGGTGGTCGACCATTGGGCCTGGAATTTGATCGCGCAGGGAACCTGATTATTGCCGATGCTTATCGTGGCCTGTTGTCCATGGATACCACCGGTAAAATCACTGTGCTGGCTGACCACACCGATGATGGCAGTCTTATCAGTTATGCCGATGATCTGGACATTGCCAGTGATGGACGGATTTTCTTTTCTGACGCCAGCACCCGATTTGGTGCCAAGGCCGCTGGTGGCACTTTGCAAGGCAGTCTGCTGGCTTTGATGGAACACAGTAATGATGGGCGGATACTGGTTTATGATCCGGGTGACAAAAGCGTAAATGTAGTTCTGGAAGGCCTGACCTTTCCCAACGGCATTGCCATGTGCCCCAAGGATAAATGCCTGCTGGTTGCCGAAACCGGCACCTACGCGGTCAAACGTGTCTGGCTGAACGGTAATGAAGCTGGCCAGATTGATACATTATTGAATAATCTTCCGGGGTTTCCTGACAATTTGAACCTGGCACCCGATGGCTCTTTTTGGCTTGGCCTGACCAGTCCGCGTGCTGACGCCCTTGATAAACTCTCAAAAAAACCGCTGGTGCGCATGATTGTGCAACGCCTTCCCGCTTTTATGCGGCCCAAGGCCCAAAATTACGGATTTGTGCTTAATTTCAGTCTGGATGGACAGATTTTGAATGTTCTGCAAGACCCGGCGGGTGGATACCCCCTGACCACCGGCGCGTTTGAGCCGGGCAATGGCTGGCTTTATATCAGTTCATTAAACGCCACAGAGTTAGCCCGCCTGCCCTGGCCAAAATCCAAGACAGCAAAGCCAGAACCGGCACAGCCATAGAGGTTATTGATTACGCGCGCGTTCGAATTCTTCCTGCGCCACCAGCCACATATTTTCAATTTCATCCATGCGCTTTAAGGCGCGGCCTCGTTTGACGTTAAAGCTCATGGCCTGTTCCGGGTCGCGCTCATAGAGCTCAGGTTTGGCAAGCGCCGCATCAATCTGCGCTATGCCACCGCGTAATCTTTCCATTTCGGTTTCCAGACGCACAATATTGCGCCGCAAGGGAGCCAGAGACTCACGCCGCGCCGCCTTGGCCTGACGCTTGGCTAATCCGGCCTGAACCTTTACCGTCGATGGGCCTTTACGTTCCTTTTCACCCATCTGGCGGCGGTAGTCATCCATGTCCCCGTCATAATTGTTTACGGTTCCGCCTTGCACGATCCACAAACGATCTATGCTGCGTTCAATCAAGAACCGGTCATGGCTGATCAGTAGCACTGCCCCTTCATAGGTATCCAGCGCATCGGCCAAGGCCGCACGGCTATCCATATCCAGATGGTTTGTCGGCTCATCCAGGATCAAAAGATGCGGCCCTTCAAAGGCAATCAGGTTAAGCAAAAGTCTCGCTTTCTCACCGCCGGAGAGATCACCAACCGCTGTTTCCGCATGTTCTGCGCCCAGTCCAAACCGGGCAAGACGTGCACGTCGTTGTGCTTCGGTGGCTTCCTCCATCCGATCGCGCACATGCGAATAAGGGGTTTCACCTGGGTCAAGCACATCAAGCTGGTGCTGGGCGAAATAGGCCACCTGCATACGCTTATGGTGTTTCATACGGCCATTCATTACCGCCAGTTTTCCGGCAATCAGCTTGGCAAAAGTAGACTTGCCCTGCCCGTTTCTACCCAAAAGGGCAATGCGGTCATCAGGGTCAATGGCCAGATCAAGGTTGCTCAATATCGGCTTACCCGGTTCATACCCCACACTAGCGTCCTCAAAGCGGATCATGGGCGGGGCCATGGGGCGTTTGGGGCTGGGCAAATCAAACGGGGCCACCGGGTTTTCTACAATCGTGGCGATGGGACGCATTTTTTCAAGGCGCTTAACGCGACTTTGTGCCTGTTTTGCCTTTGAGGCCTTATAACGAAAACGATCCACAAAAGCCTGCAAGTGACGGCGCTCTTCTTCCTGACGACTGCGCAGCGCCATGTCCAGACGTTGCCGCTCTGCCAATTGCTTTTCAAAAGAATCATAGCCACCTTCAAAAATGGTGATTTTACCGGCGCGCAAATGGCCAATCTGGTGCACCGCTGTATTCAGCAAGTCACGATCATGGGAAATAATCAGCACCGCACCTGCAAAGCGCTTCAAATGCGTTTCCAGCCAGATGGCCCCTTCCAGATCAAGATAGTTGGTCGGCTCATCCAGCAATAATAAATCCGGCTCAGCAAATAACATGGATGCCAGTGAGGCACGCATACGCCAGCCACCAGAGAAACTGGAACAGGGGTTTTGCTGTTCCTGACTGGTAAAACCCAGGCCGTGCAAAATAGTGCCGGCACGGGCCTCGGCGGAATAGGCCCCGATGTCAGCAAGGCGGGTCTGAATTTCTGCAATTTTGTGTGGCTCGCTCTGTGTTTGCGCGGCGCTTAACAATTGTTCGCGCTCAGTATCGGCGCTAAGCACAAAATCCATGATCGACTGCGGACCGCCCGGTGCCTCCTGATCCACGGCCCCAAGACGTGCGCCTTTGCGGATACGGGCCTCCCCGCTGATCGGCTCCATCTCACCTTTGATGATCCGCAATAATGTTGACTTGCCAGTGCCATTGCGCCCCACAAGGCCAAGGCGGGTTTTGGGCATAAGGGCAAAGCTCGCATTATTGATCAACAACCGCCCTTCGACCCTGCAAACCAGATTGTTGATATGTAGCATACTGCAAATCCACTAAAATATTTTTGCCGATAGTGCGGGTTTGTCTGGCCGAAGAAAAGGCCGTCCTGCACATGCGCCGCCAAAACAGCCTTCACAGCCAGAGGCCACACTGCTATAGGCGCGCCAAATCATTGCAACCCCAACAACTGACAGGATTATCCCATGGCCATACAACGCACGTTTTCAATTATCAAACCCGACGCCACCAAACGTAACCTTACCGGTGCCATCAATGCCAAAATTGAAGGCGCTGGTCTGCACATTATAGCGCAAAAGCGCATCCGTCTTACCCAGGAGCAAGCCGAAGGCTTTTATGCTGTGCATAAAGAACGTCCGTTTTTTGCCGATCTGGTGGCTTTCATGACATCCGGTCCGGTCGTAGTGCAGGCCCTGGAGGGCGAAAATGCTATTGCCAAATACCGCGAAGTAATGGGAGCAACCAACCCGGCAGATGCCGAGCCTGGCACCATCCGCAAGGAATTTGCGGTCAGCATTGAAGCCAATTCAGTGCACGGTTCCGATGCACCGGAAACCGCCGCCGAAGAAATCCCGTTTTTCTTTAGCGAAGAAGAGATTGTGGGCTAACCCCACGGCCCTGCCTGATGATCCGGCGGCGTGATCTTATAGGTCCTGGGTCACGCCCGCCCATCATCACCAGTGCCTCTATACGCTTGTCCAGTGGTGGATGAGTTGAGAACAAGCCGCCAAAGTTGCCCGATGCCGCCGGGTTTTCAATAAACATGGATTTTATATCCTGCGGCGCCCTCGGCATATCGGCATTGGCGGCAATTTTACGCAAAGCGCTGATCATCGCATCGGGATTTCGGGTCAGTTCCACCGCCCCTGCATCGGCCAGAAATTCGCGTTTCCGGGAAAGTGAAAACCGTATAAGCACCGCCAAAGCCCATGACAGGGCAATGATGGCAAAAGCGACCAATACCAACACCCCGGAATTCCCGCCACCGGAGCGTCTGTGGCGGCCAGTGCGCCCAAGATTGGTATAAAACATACCGCGAAAAAGTATTTCACCGGCAAATGAGAAAATTCCGACGAAAATAACCGAAATAACCAAAAGGCGCACATCACGGTTGCGAATATGGGTCAATTCATGGCCCATCACCGCCTCAATTTCTTTTGTATTTAAGGTTTCAATCAGTCCACGCGTTAGCGTCACCGACATTTTGCCCTCGCGAAGCCCGCTGGCATAGGCGTTCCGCACAGGTGTATCAATAATCCGTAATGCTGGCATGGGAATACCACGCGAAATACACAGATTCTCCAATAAATTATAAAGCTCCGGGTTTTCCTTGCGGCTAATCGCTTTGGCCCCGGTGGCGGCATCGATGATGCTCTGGTGAAACAACCAGGCCACGCCGAACCAGATCAATGCCCCCACAAGCGCAAATGGTAAATAAGCTGGCAAGGCATAAAATGCCTGCACCAATGCCGCATCAACTCGCCCGCCTGTCCCGCCAAAGGCGAGCATTAAAACGCTTAAACCATAGAGCAGCAGGAGGAGTAAAAAGGGAAATCCCGCCAGCAAGGCAAGTGATTTCCAGTTATTACTCCAGATTTGTGTGCGCAGGCCAAAGGCGCCCATAGGTGCGCCCTAGAATTTAACTGATGGCGGGGTGTTTACCGCGCTGCGTTCACTGGCAGCAATTTCAAAGAAATCACGTCGCTCAAAACCAAACTGTTTGGCCAGCAAAACCGCCGGAAATTGTTCCTGCGCCGTATTATATTCAGCCACAGCATTGTTATAGAAGCGCCGGGCCGCAGCTATTTTGTTTTCAATGTCGGAGATTTCCGCCTGTAATTGCAAGAAATTGGTGTTGGCCTTCAAATCAGGATAAGCCTCGGCCAGCGCAAACAGGCTTTTCAACGCACCGGTCAGCATGTTCTCCGCCGCCGCCTGGTCAGTAACCGTGCCCGCATTCATGGCCGCATTACGGGCATTAATTACGGCTTCAAGGGTATCTTTTTCATGCTTGGCATAGCCCTTTACCGTTTCAACCAGATTGGGAATGAGGTCATAGCGCTGTTTGAGTTGCACATCTATGTCAGACCAGGCTTGATGGCTGGTTTGCCGTAAAGATACCAGGCGGTTGTAAATCGCAATAAGAAAAAAGCCGATGGCAACGATAATACCAAAAAAGATAAGCATGAATATTCTCCTGATGGCCGCAAGTGCAGCGCAGTGTAACCTTTATATAGGCGATGGGGCTAGGCCATGATCTAGTAATTTCCAGGCTTGAACAGTCCGGAGCGCGGAAAGCCACGCGGGGCCATGCGCCCGGCCTGCGCCCGCTTTCCAAGCCAGTTCTGCCAGTCTTTACAGGCTACAGTTCGCCCGCCAGGGTCGGTCCAACGCAGCCCATCTTCTCCAAGAAAGGTAATCGCATCGGCCAGACTACCATCCTTATAGTTTTGCAATTTCACACCTTTACCACGGGACATTTCATTAACTTCGTCCATGGGGTAACACAGCACTTTTCGGTTTTCCCCGACCACCGCCAGATGATCACCGGTAATACGGGTGCAAACCACAGCTTCGGCACCGGCACCAACATTTAACACCTGCTTGCCGCCCTTGGTCATGGCGATGAGCGCAGCCTCCTGCACCTGAAAACCATGACCGGTGGTTGAGGCCACCAAGAGTTTGGCAGCAGGATCATGCACAAACAGGGCAATGGGGGCGTGGCTCTCATCCAGATCGATCAGTAATCGGATAGGGTCTCCATGACCCCGCCCGCCGGGCAGTTTATCACAGGGCAAGGTGTAGGCTTTGCCGTTTGTGGCAAACAACACTAATTTGTCTGTGCTTTGCACGGGAACCACAAAAGCGGCCTTGTCATCCTCTTTGAAGCGAATATCGGCCTTGTCAATGCCATGCCCCTTCAAAGCCCGTATCCAGCCCTTTTCAGAAAGCACAATGGTCAGCGGTTCTTTAACAACCATGGCTTCCAGCACCGCACTGCGATCAGGCTGCACAGCCTCTGCAAAATCACTGCGCCGGGCACCACCTTCAGATTTGGGACCCAACAGGGCTTTGGCCTGCCTGATTTCGCCGGTTATGGCCTGCCATTGTGCATCTTCACTGCCCAAAAGTGCGGTTAATTCGCTCTGTTCATCTTTAAGGGCCTCATCTTCGCGGCGCAGTTCCATTTCTTCGAGTTTGCGCAAAGAACGCAAGCGCATATTCAATATGGCTTCGGCCTGTATTTCGCTTAACGAAAATGTCTGGATTAATTCTGCCTTTGGCTGATCCTTCTCACGGATAATGCGAATAACTTCATCAAGGTTCAAAAATGCGATAATATAGCCAGACAGCACTTCCAGCCGGTTGGCAATTTTTCCCAGCCTGGCTTCGGTTCGGCGTTGCAGGACGATCCGGCGATGATCCAGCCAGGCCTGTAAAGTCTCTTGCAGTGATAGAACCCCCGGTGTGCCGTCTGCACCCAGAACATTCAAATTCAACGAAATACGCACTTCCAGATCGCTTAATGCAAAAAGCGATTCCATAAATATATCGAGGTCAACCGTGCGGCTTTTCGGCTCCAGTATCAGCCTGATGTCCTCAGCGGATTCGTCGCGCACATCGCCAAGCAAGGGGAGCTTCCTGGTTTCGATAAGTGCCGCAAGTTTCTCAATTAGCTTGGCTTTTTGCACCTGATAGGGAATTTCGGTAACTACAATTTGCCATTGCCCGCGCGGCAACTCCTCACGTATCCAGCGCGATCGCAGGCGAAAGCCGCCGCGCCCTGTGGCATAGGCCTCGGCGCGGGATGCTTCCGGCTCAACAATAATACCACCCGTTGGAAAATCCGGGCCTGGAACATATTTCATCAACGTGGCGATACTGGCGCCTGGGTGTTTGATCAGATGCGCCGCCGCATCCAGCAATTCCGCCGCATTATGGGGTGGAATGGAGGTCGCCATGCCCACCGCAATACCGTTCGAGCCATTGGCCAGCAGGTTTGGGAAGCCTGCTGGCAGCACTACCGGTTCATCATCTTCACCGGAATAGGTGGCGCGAAAATCAACCGTATCTTCGTTTATGCCTTCCAGCAAAAGGCGGGCGGCAATGGTCAAACGGGATTCGGTATAGCGCATGGCCGCTGCAGAATCGCCATCCACATTACCAAAATTGCCCTGCCCGTCGACAAGTTGATAACGCTGGGCGAAATCCTGCGCCAACCGGACCAAAGCATCATAAACCGCCTGATCGCCATGCGGGTGAAAGCGCCCGATCACGTCACCAACCACGCGGGCGCACTTCTTGAATCCCGAATCCGGGTCCAGTTTGAGTTCGCGCATGGCATATAAAATACGCCGGTGCACCGGCTTCAGACCATCGCGAACATCCGGCAAAGCGCGCTGGGTAATGGTGGATAGAGAATATGCCAGATAACGGCTGGAAAGCGCATCATCAATGGGTTCATCCAGAATTAGTCCTTCCCCGGATTGCATACCTTGTCCTCTAACCGAATCAAATTTCGAACAAAGTATAGGCGCTCAAAAGCAATGGGTCAGTCTGGTTTAAAGTTCCCACACATCGGAATCGGTCTGCGCCGCCGTTACCGGTGCCTGATGCTTGATAGGGGTAAAGCTCTTGACAGGTTTTGCAGAGGCGGCGTTTGGCTTTGGTTCCGGCTTGGGCTTAACATAAACCATGCGGCCCTGCCGGCGCACCATCTGGCGCCGGTCATTATGAACAAATGCCATTTTTTTCAGTAATTCAAGAGGCACAACCGGTTTAACAAGAAACTGTGTGGCCCCCTTCTTCATGGCTTCTGCCAGGATTTCCCTGGACCCGTGGCCGGTCACAATAATCACCGGCGTTTTGGCAATATGATCGTCATTGTTTGTCCGTATGCGATCCAGAAATACGCCGCCATTGGCTGCGGCCATTCGCCAGTCACACAAAACCAGACCGGGCCGGGTCCGTTCAATTCCGACACAGGCGTCGACAACCCCCTCATAGGGACGCACATTCAGGCACCCCAAATCACGCAGCAGCGCCGCCATAAGAGAGCGAATACGCTGTGAGTCATCAATAATGACGACATCCATTCGCTTAATTACCTGAGAGGTGATCACATTCATTCCCCGGAAACATACTTGCAGGGAAGCTAGACCAAGAAAGTTAAAAGATCACCTACAAGGGATGGTTATTAAAAAATAATCTCAAAAACCTGCATACAGGCGCGGCATTTTGAGGCAGCCCAGTATGAAGAGGCAAAAATAAGTTGCCTAGCACCAACGACTCCGCGCAATGTCTTCAAGAAATCTCAATTTCAAGTATGTGGATGCCTTGCGTTAGAAACCGCCCGGCAGAGGGAGCCATTAATGCGTATTGAACGTCGTTACACTACTGAAAACAAAGGCCCATATGACGGCATTGCCTTTGCCCATACCCATAGCGAGATACGCAACCCTGATGGCACGGCCATTTTTGAAGCCGATGATATTGAAGCCCCCAAAAGCTGGAGCCAGGTAGCCATTGACGTTCTGGCGCAAAAATACCTGCGTAAAGCCGGGGTGCCGGAACAAACCCGGCCCGTGACCGAAAAGGGCGTGCCCAACTGGCTACGCCGCCATAGCGCCAAAAAGGATAGCCCCATGGGCGCTGAAACCAGCGTCCGCCAGGTATTTAATCGCATGGCTGGCACCTGGACTTATTGGGGATGGAAACTGGGGTATTTCTCGCAAGAAAGTGACGCCCGCGCCTTTTATGATGAAGTGCGTTTTATGCTGGTCACACAAATGGCGGCCCCCAATTCACCGCAATGGTTTAATACCGGCCTGCACTGGGCCTATGGCCTTTCCGGTCCTTCCCAGGGTCATTTTTTTGTGGACCAAAAAACCGGCAAGGCCAAACGCTCGGAAAACGCCTATGAACACCCCCAACCCCATGCCTGTTTCATCCAGAGCTTGCGCGATGATCTGGTCAATGAGGGCGGGATTATGGATTTATGGGCCAGAGAGACCCGTATATTCAAATTCGGCTCTGGTTCCGGCACCAACTTCTCTACCCTGCGCGGCGCTGGCGAAGCCTTGTCTGGCGGCGGTGTTTCTTCTGGTCTGATGAGTTTTTTGCGCGTGGGAGATAGGGCCGCCGGTGCGGTAAAATCCGGGGGCACAACGCGCCGCGCCGCCAAAATGATTATTGTTGATGCCGATCACCCCGACATTGAAGAATTCGTGGACTGGAAACGGCATGAAGAAGCCAAGGTTGCGGCGCTAGTCACTGGTTCGAAAATTGTCAAAAAACGCCTGAATGCTGTTGTAAAAGCCTGTGTGCAGTGCTCTGGCGATGATGAAGACTGCTTTGATCCCACAAAAAACGCGGCGTTGTTACGCGAAATACGTAGTGCACGGCGGGATGGTGTTCCCGATGGTGCGATTGATCAGGCCCTGCGCCTTGCCCGCATGGGTATGGATGAAGTTGACCATACAGTCTTTGATGCCGATTGGGATTCTGAAGCCTATCAAACCATTTCGGGCCAAAATGCCAACAATTCCATTCGTGTAACCGATACCTTCATGCGCGCCGTGGACGAAGATCTGGACTGGGTTCTAAAACGCCGCACTACCGGCAAGCCTCACAAAACCATTTCAGCACGTGGGTTGTGGCAAAAAGTTGCCAGAGCCGGCTGGTCTTGCGCTGATCCGGGTGTGCAATTTCATGACACCATCAATGCCTGGAACACATGTGCGGACAGTGAAGAAATCAGGGGCTCCAACCCCTGTTCCGAATACATGTTTTTGGATGATACGGCCTGTAACCTTGCCTCCTTAAACCTGAAAAAGTTTTTGGGCAAAGACCACCGCTTCGAGGTTGAGAGTTTTGAACATGCCTGTCGTCTGTGGACTCTGGTGTTGGAAATCTCCGTCGCCATGGCGCAATACCCCTCCAAAACCATTGCAGAACGATCCCATGAATATCGCACGCTGGGCTTGGGGTTTGCCAATCTGGGCGGTTTTTTGATGGCCACCGGCATCGCCTATGATTCCGATGAAGGCCGTGAAACTGCTGGCTGCATCAGTTCTCTGATGACCGGCGCAGCCTATAAAACCTCTGCAGAGATCGCAAAGGAACTGGGCCCATTCCCCTCCTATGCGGCCAATGAAAAATCAATGTTACGCGTTGTCGCCAATCATACACGCGCCGCGCAAGGTATAGAGAATGTAGCACAATATGAAGGACTGCAAATCGCGCCTATGGCCCTTCATGCCAATGATTGCCCGTTTGGGAAATTGGGTGAACGCGCCGGGCTTATTTGGGAAGAGGCCCTGGACGCGGGTAAAAAGTATGGGTTTAGAAACGCGCAGGTCAGCGTAGTTGCGCCAACCGGCACTATCGGGCTGGTCATGGATTGTGACACTACCGGTATTGAGCCCGATTTTGCACTGGTAAAATATAAAAAACTGGCGGGTGGCGGTTACTTCAAAATCATCAATCGCTCTGTTCCAGAAGCCCTTAAAACCCTTGGCTATGATGAAGAGCAAATGGCGCAAATGTGCGCCTATGCCACCGGTTATGGCACCTTAAAAGGCGCGCCGGAACTGGGATGGGATGCCTTAAAAGCCAAAGGCTTTACCGATTTTGAAATTCAGAAAATTGAAAGCAGCCTGAGTGATGCCTTTGATTTGCGCTTTGTTTTCACACGCTGGGCGCTTGGCGACGGGTTTTGCCGCGATGCCCTTGGGCTGACCCAGGAACAACTGGACGACCCCAATCTTGACTTGTTGGGGGCCATGGGTTTCACCACAGACCAGATCAATGCCGCCAATATTTATTGTTGCGGGGCCATGACCCTTGAGGGGGCACCAGGCCTGAAAGATGCGCATTTACCAGTATTTGATTGCGCCACCCTGTGCGGGCGAACCGGATCGCGTTTTTTAAGTGCCCAGGCGCATTTAACGATCATGGCCGCCGTGCAGCCCTTTATTTCCGGGGCCATATCAAAAACTATCAACATGCCTATTGATGCCAGCATTGATGATTGCGCCGAAAACTATCACCATGCCTGGACCTTGGGTCTCAAAGCCGTAGCGCTTTACCGTGATGGTTCCAAACTCTCGCAACCACTAAATTCAACAGTGTTTTCTGATGAAGATTTAGACTCTCTTGAAGATGTTTCCACCTCCTCTATCCCTGAAAAGGCACGGATATTAACCGAGCGCGTGGTGGAACGGGTGGTGGAACGGGTTGTTGAGGTGCAGGCCAAACGCCACCGCCTGCCTGATCGGCGCAAAGGTTATATCCAGAAATCAACCGTTGGTGGTCATAAGGTCTATCTGCATACCGGTGAGTTTGATGACGGCTCGCTTGGCGAAATTTTCCTTGATATGCACAAGGAAGGGGCGGCCTTTCGCAGCCTGATGAATAATTTTGCCATCGCCATCTCTATTGGCCTGCAATACGGTGTGCCACTGGAAGAGTTTGTGGATGCCTATATTTTCACCCGGTTTGAACCGGCCGGACCAGTGACCGGTAATGATTCCATCAAAAATGCTACCTCCATACTTGATTATATATTCCGGGAATTAGCGGTTTCTTATCTTGGCCGTGATGATCTGGCCCATGTGCAGACCGGGATAGGAGCCGATGGATTGGACAAACAGGGCGTGTCCGATAAAGAACATCATGAAAGTAAAGTAAGTGACTATATTTCAAAGGGTTTTTCCCGTGGCCAGTTTCCAGAAAATGTTGTCATGTTAAGCCCCAAGACCGGCAAGAATGACGATGAAGTGGTGGAAACTGAAGACCAACACACCGCCCTTTTGCAAGAGGATAAGGCCATTTCAGAAAATGGATCATCGCTAGGGCGCACCAACAGCACCCGTCCGCCGGGTTTCATGCCCGATGTGCGAAGGCAATCCCAGGCGCGCGGCTATACTGGTGATGCCTGCCCTGATTGCGGCCATTTCACGTTGGTCCGCAATGGCACCTGCCTGAAATGTGATGTTTGCGGTGCCACGACCGGTTGTTCATAATATCCTTACGCGTTTGTGATGCACTTTGTGAAATGTGCGAACAATACCGGACTGATAGATATGCGCTTTTCATTACTGGGCTACATTCTCACCATTGCGCTCTTTGGAGCAACGAGCACAATGGCGCAAAACGCTGGCCAGATTGAACGGGTAAAAAATGGTGCCAAGACCTGCCCCCGATGTAATCTGTTTCAGGCTGATCTGTCCTATATGAACTTGCCTTGGCGCACCTTGAATGGTGCCCGACTGCGTCAGGCCGATTTAAGCCTTTCCACCATGGATCATTCCAACTTTTCAGCCGCTGACCTGTCTGTGGCCAATATGTTTGGCGGGCGCTTTACCCGTGCCAGCTTTATCAACACCAATTTACGCAATGCCAATATGGTGGGGGTGTATGCGGGCTATGCCGACTTTACCGGTGCAGACTTAACCGGGGCCTGCCTGTCGGGGGCCAATCTAACCGGCGCCCACATCAACCAGCGTCAGCTCAATAACGCCTGCGGCGACGAAAGCACCATATTGCCAGATGGTTTGACCATTCAAGCCTGTCACTAAGCCTTCAACCCCGGTCCCGCATCAATCTGCCCTGGTCGCGTTTCCAGTCCCGATCCTTGCTGGTATGGCGTTTGTCATGCAGTTTTTTACCGGTGGCGAGGGCAAATTCCAGCTTCACCAGCCCCCGCGCATTAAAATAGAGTTTTAGCGGTATTATCGAGCGCCCCTGTCTGTTGACGGCGGCAATGGCCTTATCGATTTCCCGGCGATGCAATAACAGCCGGCGCACCCTGTTGGGGTGGTGATTTTCACGATTGGCGGCTTCGTAAACCGGGATATTGGCATTGACCAGTTCCAGCTCATCCCCGGCAACGGCGACATAGGCTTCGGCGATGCTGGCCTGCCCCTGGCGCAGGGATTTTACCTCGGTTCCGGTCAGCACAATCCCAGCCTCCACCACCTCATCAAGGTGATAATCATATCGCGCGCGGCGGTTATCGGCGATGGTTTTACGCCCGCTTTCTTTCTTTTTAGCGCTCACTCTACTTTCCCCATAATTCAAGGGCTTCCAGCGCTTGTTTAACGGCACTTTGGGCGCTTTCATTGGCCGGGGTAAGCGGCAAACGCAGCTCATTTTCCATCATCCCCATCACGCGCAATGCGAATTTTGCCGGCGCCGGACTGGCATCGGCAAAGAGGGCATGGTGTAATGGTTGCAGGGCATCATTAATGGTGCACGCTCTGGTAAAATCTTTCTCACGCAGCGCATTTTGCAATTGCGCACAGAGCTTTGGTGCCACATTGGAGGTCACTGAAATACAGCCCTGCCCGCCATGAGCGGCAAAACCCAATGCGGTAAAATCGTCACCCGACAGGTGAGAAAATTCCGCGCCGCCAATGGCGCGTTGATCCGCCACCCGGCCAATATCTGTCGTGGCATCCTTGATCCCAACTACCATTTCCAGTTGCGCCAGACGTTGCAAGGTCTGCAGCGAAATATCAACGACCGAGCGCCCCGGTATGTTGTAAAGGATCACGGGTATGCCAATCTCTGCAATGGCGGCAAAATGGGCATACAGACCTTCCTGTGAAGGTTTGTTATAATAAGGGCTTGCCACCAGAACCGCATCGGCGCCCAACACCTTGGCCTTGGCGGCCATGGCACAGGATTTATCGGTTACATTGGATCCAGCTCCAACGATAACCGGTATGTTACCGGCTGCTTCTTCAATGCAGATTTCCGTGATCCGGCGGCGCTCTCCTTCACTTAATACCGGGGCTTCCCCGGTAGTGCCGCAAGGCACCAGACCATGTGTGCCCTCGTTAAGCTGCCAGCGCACAAAAGCACGTAGCGCCTTCTCATCCAGCATGTTACCCTTAAACGGGGTTACGAGGGCGGTTAGCGAGCCATAAAACATTATTCTGCCTTCTTGCGCACAGCTTGTTCAAGACCTGTTGAGGATTTTGCGCTATGGTGACACATTATACGCAACGGGTTTGAATGAGCATATAGTATGATCAATCTTCTGCGCATAGGGTCTATATCGGTCATGCTGCTCGCCAATGCAGCCTTCGCCGAAGAGTTTGTGCCTTCTACCAAGACCATAATCGCCGCCGCCGGGCCGATCAGTGATGATCTGGAATATGCCAACTTTCGCAAAGCCATGCGTGCCGCCGATGGTGATCATTGGTCCGATATGCGCAGTTTTCGTGCCGGTGTGCATACGCCTTCTGCACGCCACCTTCTGTTGTGGCGTATTGCCATTGAAGACAAGAACGCCAGCTTTTTTGAACTCAAAGAAGCCATTGAGACCCTCAAAAACTGGCCGCGCCATAACCGGATGCGCATTGAAGCCGAAAAGAAAATCAGCGATTCCGGCCTTGATAATGAACACATCATCAAGTTTTTCGATCAATGGCCGCCACTTACCGGCAAAGGCAAGCTGGCCTTCGCCAAAACCCTGGATGCCGGTAATTTCGAGGACGAAACCAAAGCCCAAATTCGTTCCGCCTGGCAGCATAACTCCCTCACCCGTGATGAAGAGCGTGAAATATTACGCCGGTTTGGTAAATACCTGACACCAGCGGATCACCAAAAACGCGCCGACACCATGATCTGGGCGCGTAATCGCGGGGCCGCTTCACGGATGCTCTCGCGCTTAAAAGGTGAAGACCGTGCCCTGGCCACGGCGCGGTATAAACTGATGCGCAGCGCTGGCGGCATTGATGCCGCCGTGCGCCGTGTCCCCCAGGCCCGTCAACGCGATGGTGGCCTGCTTTATGAGCGGGTCAGGTGGCGACGCCGCCATGGCCTTTCTGATGAAGCCATTGAGCTGGCTATGCAATTTCCAGAAGGTTCACAAAACTCCAAGGCGGCAAAACGCATGTGGCAGGAGCGCCATTTGCTGGCCCGTCGCGCCATAAAAGATGGCAATTATAGCGCCGCCTATACGCTGGTTTCACGCCATGGTTTTAACAAAGGCGGGGAATTTGCCGATGGCGAATGGCTGTCCGGGTGGCTGGCCCTGCAAAAACTGCATGACCCTATCCTGGCACTTTCGCATTTCAAACGTCTGCAGGAAGGCGTCACCACGCCGGTATCCCTGGCCCGCGCCTATTACTGGATTGGCCGCGCACAACAAAGCCTGGGCCTTATCGAAGCCGCTCAAACGGCATGGCAAAAGGCCTCCCGTTTTGATTTTACCTATTATGGTCTGCTTGCCGCCGATAAGCTGGGCAATAAAACCCTGTTGCTTGGCCATGACCCGGTTCCCTCAGCCCAGCAAACGGAAGACTTTGAAAGTAATATGCAAATTCAGGCACTAAACCTGATCGGGCTTTATGGAAATCGCTCCCTGTTTCGCACTTTTTCCTATCATCTTGATGATCTTTTACCCAATGCCGTGGACCATGTCATGCTGGCGGCGCTGGCCAATCAGATGGGCCAGAAACGCGCCGCCTTGCGCGCCGCCAAAGCCGCATTGTGGCGCGGTGAAGTGCTGCCAGACAGTGCCTGGCCCGTGATCACGCTGCCAGAAAACCTTCCCGTGGATCAGGCATTTCTGCTGGCACTAATGCGACAGGAAACTGAACTGGACCCAAAAGCGGTCAGCCGGGTCGGTGCACAGGGACTTATGCAGCTTATGCCCGCCACTGCGCGTCATACAGCACGCCTTATGGGCCTGCGCTATCGCAAAAGCTGGCTCACATCTGACCCCGATTACAATGTCCGCCTTGGCTCCAGACATATGCAGGAATTACTGAATGAATTTGATGGCTCCTACATCCTGGCCATCGTTTCCTATAATGCCGGCAAAACCCGCGCCTATCGCTGGATGCGTGAATATGGCGACCCTCGCACCCAGAGCGATCCCATAGACTGGGTGGAAACCATTCCGTTTTCCGAAACCCGAAACTATGTGCAGCGTGTGCTGGAAAATGTGCAGGTTTACCGCCACCGGCTGGCCAAAGCGCCGGTACCGGTTACCATGTGGCAAGACCTGACACGGGGCCATAAGAGCACGATTGAGCAAAGTAAATCCAGTGATGATAAATGCGTTATTGTAACCCTTCCCGATGGCATGGGGACACGTGCATTTTGTCCCCGCCTTTCCAAGGGACAAAAAGGGATAACCAGTGCCGATCAAGGGACACTTTAGGGGTGTTTTGTATCAATTTAGGGGGTTTTCAGGGACAGCGTGAGGGTCATTAAGGGGTAGTGAGTGACCCTTGATGTCTATGCACGGGATAACATATTCTGCTGTCACCCCGGACTAAATCCGGGGTGACACGTTTGATTTAGTGCATGAGGATTACCTAAAACTTATCCAACGGGGGCGCTGGTGGAGTATATTAGTGGCAAGTTGCCCTCCATGCTTCGACAGGCTCAGCATGAGGCCGTAGTAAATAGGCTTTAACCTCATCCAGAGGTGCCCGCCTTTTGCGGGCCTCGAAGGATGAAGCAGCAAGTAGAAAAAAGCAAAAATCAGAGTCCCGACCGCCGTTAACGCAAGCGCTCCAAAGCGCCGCCTTTCAATGCCGTCACCATGGCACGGTAACCGGCTTCAACGGCAACGTCATAGGCTTTCCAGTCACGTAATTCCACTTCGGCAATATCAGGAAGCACCAGCACATCGACCTCTTCACGCGAATTATCATTAGCGCGCCGGGTAATGGTGCCGGAGCGCATCAACAGGCTGGCAATTGGCGGGGCTTCTTGCAGGCCGTGGCGCAAGACCCAGCCAAAGAAGCCCGGCGGATTAATGAAGTCGTCTACATTCAGGCCTTTTTGACGCGCCACATCCACGCCGACGATCAGGCCCCGGTGCATATGCGACATCACATCCACCGGAAAATTATTGACCACGGCACCGTCCACATGAACGTCACCATTCATCACTTTGGGTGGCAAAATTCCCGGCAGCGCAATCGAGGCACGCAGGGCATCACGCAACAGGCCTTCCCGGTGCACACTGGCACAACCATTGGCCAGATTACTGGACACACAAAAATACGGAATGGACAGATTTTCAATCTGCAAATCGCCGAAAAATTGTTTCAAACGTTGATTAACCTTGCGCCCCTTGGTCAGCGCCACCACCGGCAGGGTATAGTCATTCAACGGGTTGGAACGCACAAAGGCCTGGCAGATGTTTTTTTCCATCAGATCATCATCCCAGCCCAGCGCCAGACCGGCAGCAATAATCGCGCCCATAGAGGTGCCACCGGTAAAATCAATGGGAACACCTGCCTCGTTCAAAGCCCGAATGGCCCCGATATGCGCATAGGAACGCGCGCCACCGCCAGACAAGACCAGCCCGATCGAGCGCCCGGCCGCCGTGCGGGCCATGCGGGCAATATCGGCCTTTGAGCCTTGATGCCAGTGAAAAACCCGTTCAGCATTGGCCGCCCGTTTCCAGTCACAGCCATCCGAAACCACGCGCTCACCCTGATTGTGCAATAACAATACATCCACCAGACGAAACATGCGTGCGGGCGAGCGGTCCGGCGGCAATAGCGGCTCTGAGGGCCGCGCATCAGCGCGTCCCAATATCCACAACCGGTCTGCCTGTCGCAGGCAAAGGCGAAACCAATGGGTATCGGCAACCGGCGCATGTAGCAGGACCACATCATGCGTTTGTTCAAGATGGTCAAACCACTCGCTGGCGCTATCTTCGGCTTCCGGCCCGACAATGACTGAACTGTGCCCCAGCTTGCCAAGCGCATCGGCCAGCTGCTCGGCAATATGCACGGCGCTGATGGTCGGCGAGGTGGCCAGCAGGGCGAAAACCTTTGGTTCGCCACCACTACGTGCTTCTCTGGCGCTGGTGCGCATACGCGTAACCATCATCTGCGCCAGTGCCCGCATCAACGTGGGATAGCGTTTGATCAGTTTTTCAAAAGCAGGCCGGGGGAGTTGCACCAGTTCACAATCGCGCATGGCAAATACCGCCGCCGTATGTGGTGCGCCACTTAAAAACGCCATTTCACCTACGGGTTCCCCGGCGCGAATATGGCCAACAAAGTCAAGTGCCCCGTCCTCGTCTGTGGTGAATACCCCCAATACGCCGGAGCGTAAAAAATAAATACTGTCAGCATTGTCCCCCGGCCCAAAGAGCGCCCTACCCCCTGGTAATGAAAACCATTCCACCTGTCTGGCGGCCGCTTTTAGCGCGCCCTTGGGCGCATCGGCCAATATAGAAATACCGGCAAGGTCATCTGCATTAAGTAATTGGACCGCATCGGCCATGGTTTATTCCTTCTTGGTGAAGGTATGGGACCATCATCAATAAAATAAATATAGTGCCGTTGCAGCTTAAAGAGAAGGATCAAAGCCTCTCACATGTCATCAATTTTCCTTGTTGATTGCCAACAAATCGGGGAAATCTGCTTTTTTGCCTTCTGCACGGGCCGAAACCGCATTGATAATATCGCCCGGATTAAAAACGCCAGCCTGCACAGCGCGCATATAACGCATGCTTTCGGCCACGCCGTGATCGCGGGCATGGTTAAGGCAATCCTTGGATGCGGCAATGGCGATGGGCGGTTTTTGTGCAATCTGCCCGGCCATAATGATGGCCTGTGCGCTCAGGTCTGCTTCGTCCTCTGCCAAGGCATTGACCAGTCCCAAATCATAGGCACGCTCTGCCCCCAAGGTGGCCCCGGTATAGGCCAGTTCGCGCACCAGGCCCAAGGGCAATAACTTTGGCAGACGTTGCAGGGTGCCCACATCGGCCATCATGCCTACATTAATCTCTTCAATACGAAAATAGGCATCCCGGGTTGCCAGCCGAATATCACAGGCACTGATCAAATCCACCCCGGCCCCGATACAGCACCCGGAAATCGCCGCAATTACGGGAAACCGGGCCGCCTCCAGTGCATCAAAGCCGGCCTGCATGCTTTGCAGTTTATGGGTGAATGCCTCACGAGCGATCGCATCATTGGTGGAATTACCCATGTCCGCAAACATGGCCAGATCAATGCCGGCACAAAAATGCGGCCCTTGGGCATCTATAACCAGCACACGGGTCTGCCCCGCTTCAGATAACTTGGCAATGGCGTTGGGCAGAGTTTCCCAGAAGGCTGCGCTCAAGGCATTACGCTTGCTTGGCCGTGTGAGGGTCAGGCGGGCAATCGGTCCTTCCTGGGTCAGGGTATACGGCATATCGCTCATCGTGCTCTCCTCAAATTTAATGTAAGGCGTGTATCTGGTTATTCTAAAGCACAGGATGGAGATTGAGCAAAGGCGCTGCACCTGCTTTAAGGGTATGGCCCATGAGTCTTGCCCGCAAGGAAAGCCGATGACCATCCTGAAATCCAGTATTGATCCCAAGAGCACCACCTTTCAGACCAACACGGCAGCCATGGATGCCTTGCTGGAAGCGTTGCAGGGTAAAACCGCAGAGGCCGGGCTTGGCGGACCAGCGCGCTCCAGAGACAAACATGTGGCGCGCGGTAAATTGCTGCCACGGCAACGGGTCGAGCATTTGCTGGACCCCGGCACGCCGTTTCTTGAACTTTCCGCCCTGGCGGCTGGTGATATGTATGGCGGCGGCATTGCCGGGGCCGGGCTGATTACCGGAATTGGCCGCGTTGAAGGCCGCGAAGTGATGATTGTCGCCAATGATGCCACGGTAAAGGGTGGCACCTATTATCCGATGACCGTGAAAAAGCATTTACGGGCGCAGGAGATTGCCCTGCAAAACCACTTGCCGTGCATTTATCTGGTGGATTCAGGCGGGGCTAATTTGCCTCATCAGGCCGAGGTTTTTCCCGATCGCGATCATTTTGGCCGTATTTTTTATAATCAGGCGATCATGTCCTCCAAAGGCATAGCCCAGATTGCCCTGGTTATGGGTTCCTGCACGGCGGGCGGGGCCTATGTGCCGGCCATGTCAGATGAAACCATTATTGTGCGCAATCAGGGCACGATATTTCTCGCCGGACCACCTTTGGTCAAAGCGGCCACCGGAGAAGTCATTTCGGCGGAAGATTTGGGCGGCGCCGATGTTCATGCGCGTAAATCCGGCGTTGTGGACCATTATGCCAATGATGATGAACACGCCTTGTTTCTGGCCCGGCGGATCGTCAGAAACCTGGCCCCCGCCCCACAAAGCCAGAACGCATTACCCGCCGCCGACGGGCCGCTTTATGACCCAAGAGAGCTAAATGGCGTTGTGCCGGACGATGCGCGCGCGCCCTATGATGTGCGTGAGGTGATTGCCCGCCTGGTCGATGGCAGCGAATTTGATGAGTTCAAAAAACTCTATGGCGAAACGCTGGTCACCGGCTTTGCGCGCATGTATGGCAACCGTGTCGGCATTATTGCCAATAACGGGATTTTGTTTTCAGAATCGGCGCAAAAGGCGGCGCACTTTATCGAGCTGTGTTGCACCCGAAATATCCCGCTGGTGTTTTTGCAAAACATTTCCGGCTTTATGGTTGGCGGCAAATATGAAGCCGGCGGCATTGCCAAGGACGGAGCCAAAATGGTGATGGCCGTAGCCTGTGCAAAAGTGCCAAAGTTCACCGTGGTCATTGGCGGCTCCTATGGGGCGGGTAATTATGGCATGTGCGGGCGGGCGTATTCGCCGCGCTTTCTCTTTATGTGGCCCAATGCGCGCATCTCGGTCATGGGTGGTGAACAGGCCGCCAGTGTGCTGAGCACAATAAAACGCGATGCCATGGAAGCGCGCGGTGAAAGCTGGAGCCAGAAGGATGAGGCCGCTTTTGCCTCCCCCATTCGTGAGAAATACGAAGAAGAAGGCTCACCTTATTACTCTACCGCGCGGCTCTGGGATGATGGCATAATCGCGCCTGCCGACACCCGCCGGGTATTGGGACTGGCCATAACGGCCAGCCAGAATGCACCGTCCCAAGAGACCAAATTCGGCGTGTTTCGAATGTAGGTAATACCCCCTTTTATTCCAGGGCAGATCAGATCATTAAATCCAGTTAAGTTGACACGTCCCCATTGGCAAACGACAAATGCACCCAGGCAATCCTGGGGAGGGTAGAATGCTATCACGCACGTCATCAAAAATTTTCATTGCCACTTTGTTTTCCAGCACCTTGTTCATGGCCCCGGCGCTGGCCGCGCCATCCAGTGCGCCGCAGACCCTGGCACCAAAGGCAAGCAATCTGGCCGAAAAATGGGTGGAGCCCCCGCTTTCGGCACAGGACGGCGATGAAAAAAGCGAAGCCAAGGATAAAAAGAAAGACAAGAAGAAAGGCCTGGCGCTAAAACCTGCCCGTGTGGTGGAATTTGAAACCAATGAAGGCACCTGGATGTCTTTGGATATTTCGCCCGATGGTGGCACTATTATTTTTGAACTGCTGGGCGATCTTTATACCCTGCCCACCACTGGCGGTGAGGCCAAAGCAATTGTTACCGGCATGGGCTTTCAAAGCCAGCCCGCCTTTTCACCTGATGGCAAACAGATTGCCTTTATCTCTGATCAGGATGGTTCGGAAAACCTCTACATTGCCAATGCTGATGGCACCAAGCCGAAAAAACTCTCCTCCATGACCAAGGGACAAGGCATGAGCCCAACATGGTCCGCTGATGGGGATTATCTGTTTGTCTCTGCTGTGCCCAAAGGCATCGGTGCCAATGAAATCTGGATGTATCACAAAAATGGCGGCAAAGGCGTTCAGGTCACCAAAGCGCGCCCCAAGGGGGACAAGACGCGCCGTAATGAGCAACCCAATGCCCAGGGGGTCTCCGCCTCCACCGATGGGCACTATCTTTATTATGCCACCCGTATGGGCGGCTTTCAGTATAATATGACCAATTTTCCCTGGCGTATTGTGCGCCGGGACATGCGCGAGGGCACGACTGACACCATCGTTACCGCCTATGGCGGGGCGGTGCGCCCGCAAATCTCTCCCGATGGTAACTTTCTGGTCTATGGCACCCGTCATGAGACCGACACCGGTTTTCGTGTGCGCGATCTGCAAACCGGCGAGGACCGCTGGCTGGCTTATCCTGTTACCCGTGATGATCAGGAAAGCCGCGCCACCCGCGATTTACTGCCCGGCTATAGCTTTACCCCTGATGGCAGTGCGATCATCACCACCAGTGGTGGCAAGCTGGAGCGCATAGCCTTGGCGGATGGCACCCGCACCAACATACCCTTTACTGCCAAAGTAAAAATGGATGTCGGCCCCAACCTTGTGCAGCAGATCAAAGACCCAACCGGCCCGGTGATTGCCCGCATGGTGCAAAAGCCGGTATTGTCGCCAGACGGAAAGTCTGTGGTGTTCTCGGCGCTTGGCGAGCTCTATTCCATGGCACTGGAAGAAGGCGCCAAACCCACTAAAATCAAACGTGCCGGCACCCAGGTATTTCAGCCTAACTGGTCAAATGACGGGCGCTATCTGACCTATATAAGCTGGTCTCCAGAGGGCGGCCATGTCTGGCGCTTGCGTGCCAATGGCCGCTCCAAACCGGAGAAGGTCAGCACACTACCCGGCTATTATACCGAACCGGCATTCACACCCGATGGCACAGAGATTGTCGCTATTCGTGCTTCCAATGATCAATTCAATGAAGGTAATGCCGATGCCCAGCGCGATTTGATCGCCATCAATCTTAATACCGGTGCCACGCGGGTTATACTGCCTGGCAGCAATTTTGGTTCTGTGCATTTTGGTAATGCTAAGGACCGGGTTTATCTTTATGGCGGCAATGGCGGCCTGTTTTCGGTTCGTCTGGATGGCACAGACCGGCGGGATCATTTGAAAGTCACCGGTGCCGGGTTCTATTCAGCCACCAAGCCGGTGCCGGCGCGCGATATTCGCCTTAGCCCGGATGGTCATTTTGCCCTGGCCCGCTCGCAAGAGCAATTGCGCCTGATCACCGTGCCCACCATTAACCGCAAAGCCATTACCGTAAATATGGACGGGCCCGCCGTGCCACTCAATACGCTTTCTGATTATGGCGTGGATTATTTTGACTGGTCCAAAGACGGCAAAAGCATGATCTGGTCCGTGGGAAGCACGATTTATACACAGGATCTGGCCGATGTGGTCTGGGTGAAGCCTGAAAAAGAAGACAAGGATGAGGATGAAGCCACAGACGAAGCCGATTCTGATGCTGATGCAGACACTGCCAGTGCGGCCTCAGATGACGATGATGAGGCAGATGAAAAAGACGAGCCAAAGCCCTATAGCAGCTATAAAGTAGATGTGCAGGTGCCACGGGATAATCCGGAAGGTAGTATTTTACTGCGCGGTGCCACAGTCATCACCATGGGCAATCAGGGCACTATTGAAAACGCTGATCTGTTAGTTGAAAATGGCAAATTTGTTGCTGTTGGCCAAAAGGATAGCCTGGAGGTGCCCCAAGGCGCAGAAGTGCGCGATATGTCTGGTAAATTCATAACACCGGGCTTTGTTGATAGCCATGCCCATTGGCGGCCCTGGAGTCGTAATGAGGTTTCTGAAGAGCACTTCTGGCCATTTCTGGCCAACGTGGCCTTTGGCGTAACCTCTGGCCTGGATGTGCAAACCGGCACCACCGATATTTTTGTGCTCCAGGACATGGTCGAAGCCGGTCAGATGATCGGTTTGCGGGCCTGGTCTACCGGGCCGGGCGTGTTTTCCGATACCGCCATCAAGTCCAAAAAGGATGCGCTAAAAGTGCTCACACGTTATAAGGAGCATTACCGCACCAAAAATATCAAGGCCTATATAACCGGCAATCGCAAACAGCGCCAATATGTTATTCAGGCGGCCAAAGAGGTGGGTATTATGCCCACCACCGAGGGTGGACTGGATGCCAAAATGGACCTGACCCACATGATTGATGGCTTTGCCGGCAATGAGCACAATCTGCCAATTATTCCACTATATAACGATGTGGTGCAACTGGCCGCACAAACCGGTATTGGCTATACCCCTACCCTGCTTGTTACCTATGGCGGCCCCTGGGCGGAGAACTATTTCTACACCCACATGAACCCGCATGATAATGTCAAAATGAACCGCTTCATGCCCCATAGTGTGCTGGACCGCTCCACCAAACGCCGTCCCTGGGTGCGTGATGAGGAATATGCCTTTACCCGTGTTGCCGATAGCGCCATCAGGATACAGCGCGCCGGTGGCCATATTGGCATAGGCAGCCACGGCCAGTTCCAGGGCCTTGGCTATCACTGGGAGATGTGGGCGCTGGGTTCCGGCAATGCCACGCCGATGGAAGTGCTTAAAGCTGCCACCATCGATAGTGCACATATTATCGGCCATGGCGATGAAGTTGGCTCGATTGAACCTGGTAAATTCGCCGATCTGGTCATTATGAATGCCGATCCGCGCGCGGATATTCATAATACCGCCAACATATACCGGGTGATGATGAATGGGCGTCTCTATGATGATGATACGCTGGAGGAGTTATGGCCCCGCCATCGCACTCTGCCCAAACTCTGGTATCAGGATAAAGGCCCCAAAACGCCGTAACTGCATCCATAACAGCTATATAGGTCAGCCAGTACAACCAATACAAGCTGTGCGTATCGGTTCATGGCCCTTTATGGGTCAGACGGCATGTTTATGCGTCATTTTTTGCGCCATTTGCCCTGCAAGATCGATCTGGCTGCCCAGTTCTTCATTGCCGGACGATCTGGCAATCTGTACCAGTTCGGGTAAAATGGCCGCCAGATATTCTGCGCCATCATTATCGCATACGTATTTGTGTATATCACCTTCGGTGTTTTTTGGATTCAAATTCATTTTTCACTCCAGTGTATATTGATTAGCGCATAATCAACTCTCGCTATAGGGTGTGTTGTTATATTAACCTATTTAGGTTGTTTTTATGCGATAGGAAAGGCCTATGGATTGACAATTGCAGATAGACACCTTCTGTTCGCGCCTGCCTGCAAATTGATTTGACAGGCCGATCCAGAGGAAAAGTGCCATGAAGGTAGTCGTCGTTGAATCCCCGGCGAAAGCAAAAACCATAAATAAATATTTGGGAAAAGACTTTCAGGTCTTTGCCAGTTTTGGGCATGTCCGCGATTTACCGCCCAAGGATGGCTCGGTGCGCCCGGATGAAGATTTTGCCATGAGCTGGGAAGTCAGTGCGCGTTCAAAGGGGCACCTGAAACAGATTGCTGATGCAGTAAAAAGCGCAGACACCCTGATTCTGGCCACTGACCCGGACCGCGAGGGTGAAGCCATATCCTGGCATTTGCTGGAAGCCTTGCGGGCCCGCCGGGCGCTCAAAAAAGATACGCCGGTGCAACGGGTCGTGTTTAATGCCATCACCAAATCATCAGTTCTTGATGCCATGGCTCAACCCCGTGATGTGGATATGGAGCTTGTCGAGGCCTATCTGGCACGCCGGGCCCTTGATTATCTGGTGGGCTTTACCCTGTCGCCAATTCTGTGGCGAAAACTGCCCGGATCGCGTTCAGCCGGGCGTGTGCAATCGGTTGCCCTGCGCCTGATTTGCGATCGTGAGCTGGAAATTGAAAAATTCCGCGCTGATGAATACTGGAGTGTTGAAGCAGACGCTCTGGCAGAAGGGCAGGCCCCCTTCCCGGTCCGTTTGGTCATGTTGGATGGCAAGAAGCTGGGCAAGCTGACACTAGGCGATGAAGCAACGGCTATGCGCGCAAAGGATATGGTGCATAGCGGTTCATTTCATGTGGCCAAAGTAGAGGCCAAACCGGCCAGGCGTCACCCGGCACCGCCGTTTACGACCTCAACCTTGCAACAAGAAGCGGCGCGCAAGCTAGGGTTTTCGGCTACACGCACCATGCGCACGGCGCAAAAACTCTATGAAGGCATGCAGATTGGCGGCGAGAACACCGGCCTGATTACCTATATGCGGACCGACAGTGTGCAAATGACCGCAGAAGCTGTCTCCCAAGTGCGCTCGATGATTGTCAAACGTTTTGGCGATGAATTTTTACCAGAAAAACCCAGGTTTTACAGCTCAAAAGCCAAGAACGCACAAGAAGCCCACGAAGCGGTGCGGCCGACCTCTTTTTATCGCCACCCGGATGATCTGAACCTCTCTGGAGATGAAGCGAAACTCTATACACTGATCTGGAAACGCGCCTGCGCCAGCCAGATGCAAAGCGCCCGGCTGGAACGCACCACCATTGAGATGACGGACGAAAGCGGGCAGACCGGATTGCGCGCCAGTGGCACGGTTATCCTGTTTCCTGGCTTTCTTAATCTTTATCAGGAAAGCCTGGATGATGAAAAAGAAGAGGGCCAGAGCAAGCTGCCACGCTTGAAAGAAGGCGCAGCAATTGGCATTGATCACATAAAGGCCGAGCAACATTTCACCCAGCCACCGCCGCGCTTTACCGAAGCCTCGCTGGTTAAACGCATGGAGGAACTGGGCATTGGCCGACCATCCACCTATGCCTCGATTATGCAGGTCCTGCAGGATCGTGATTACGTGGTGCTGGACAAGAAACGCTTCATCCCACAGGATAAAGGCCGGGTGGTCACAGCCTTTTTGGAAAATTTCTTTGCCCGTTATGTGCAATATGAATTTACCGCCGATCTGGAAAAACGTCTGGATGAAGTGAGTGCCGGCAATCTGAACTGGAAGGTGCTGCTCACTGATTTCTGGAAAGAGTTTTCCGCTGCCATTGCGGACATTGCCGATCTGCGTGTCACCCATGTGCTGGATGCACTTGATGAAGCACTGGACCCGCATTTATTTCCCCGCGCCCAAGGCGAGCCGGACCCGCGCATCTGTCCCAAATGCAAAGATGGCCGCCTGGGCCTGAAGCTAAGCCGCTACGGTGCCTTTATCGGATGTTCTGAATACCCTGAATGTAAATTTACCCGCCCCTTGAGCCAGAGCGATGATACCAATGGTCAGGTCGCTGATGAGGCTTTGGGCACGGACCCGGATAGTGGCTTGCCGGTGCTTCTTAAATCCGGGCGCTTTGGCCCCTATGTGCAATTGGGCGAAGAAGAAAAACCCAAGCGCGCCAGCCTGCCCAAAACCTGGGCACCAGACACCCTTGACCTGGCACGGGCGTTGAAATTGCTAAGCCTGCCTCGTGAGGTCGGGCCACATCCTGAAGACAAGGAAATGATCACCGCCGCGATTGGTCGTTATGGCCCTTATGTGCATCACGTAAAAACCTATGCCAACCTGCCCTCTGTCGAGGATGTGTTCGAGATCGGTATCAACCGCGCCGTTGATGTGCTGGCAGAAAAACGCAGCAAAGCCAGAAAAACAGCGACTGCCTTGAAAGAGTTGGGAGATCATCCAGAATCCGGCAAACCGGTGCGGGTAATGGATGGCCGCTATGGTCCATACGTCAAGTATGAAAAAATAAACGCTACTCTGCCCAAAGGCATTGAACCGGCAGATGTCACCATGGAACAAGCGCTGGAACTGATCGACACCAAGGCCAAAAAACCAAAAAAGACTAAAGCGAAAGCGAAAACAAAACCCAAGGCTAAAGCCAAGACCAAGGCCAAGCCTAAGGCCAAGCCAAAACCTAAGGCATAGACCTGATGGGGCGTGGATGTCATTAAAACAACGTATTCTCTCTATTCTGGCCGAGCAGGGTAAACCCCTCTCAAAGCGCGACCTTGCCCTCGATCTGGGACTGGCGGGACAAGAAAAACTTGACTTAAAAGATACCTTGCGCGCTTTGGAAAAAAGCGGTCAAATTGAACGCAAGGACCGACGTAAATACACCCTGAGCGGGCAATTACCGAATGTATTTGTGGCCGAATTTTATGACCGTGATCTGGATGGAGAATTGCTGGCCCGCCCGGTGAATTGGGATAGCCAGACCCCGCCGCCAACCATAATTCTGGCTCCCGGTGAGGCCGATGGTAGCCACCGCACCGCCGCCATTGGCATAGGCGAGACGGCTTTGATCCGCATAAAGCGCGATTCCGATGGTGTCTTTGTGGCGCGCATCATCAAGAAATTTGCCAAGGGAGCACAAGCCTCACAGCGCCAGTTGGGCGTGGTTCAAAAAACCAAAAATGAAGTGAAAATTACGCCGGTCAGCCGCAAGATCAGGCACCCTTTTATCCTGCGTCCACAGGATGCGGATAAAGTCTCTGATGGTGATCTGGTGGTGGTGAGCGAAACCAGAATGCGCAAATATGGCGTCCCGTTGGTGCAGCTGGAAGAAAAGCTGGGCGATGCAAACGAGCCTCGTGCCGCCAGCATGATCGCGTTGGCTGATCATGGCATTAATCAGGGATTTTCTGATGAAGAAATCGCCCAGGCCGAAGCCGCAAAGCCTGCTCCTCTTGGCACACGCACGGATTTGCGCGCCCTGGACCTGATTACCATTGATCCCGACGATGCCCGCGATTTTGATGATGCGGTTCATGCCTGCGCCGATACGGACCCGCAAAACCCCGGTGGCTGGATCGCCACTGTGGCGATTGCCGATGTCTCTGCCTATGTGAACGGCGACTCAGCCCTTGATCGCGGGGCACGCAAGCGCGGCAATTCTGTTTATCTGCCAGATCAGGTGGTGCCCATGCTGCCCGAACGGTTGTCCAATGACCTGTGCAGTCTGCGCCCCCATGAAGATCGCGCCTGTATGGCGGTGCAGATGGTATTTGATGCGCAAGGTAATAAACGCCGCCACAAGTTTATACGCGCGCTGATGCGCTCTTCTGCACGGTTAAGTTATAGCCAGGCACAGGCAGCCATTGATGGCAAGGCCGATGAAACCGCTGCGGCTGTGCTGGAGAGCGTATTAAAACCGCTTTGGGCCGCTTATGGATCGCTAAAGATCGCCCGTGCCAAGCGCAGCCCGTTGGAAATTGAAAGCAGCGAGCGCAAAATCCGGGTCAATGAACAGGGCAAGATTACCTCTATCACCAAGTCAGAGCGTTTTGATGCCCACCGTTTGATCGAAGAATTTATGGTGGCTGCCAATGTCTGCGCGGCCCAGACGTTGGAGCAAAAAACCTGCCCGTTGATTTATCGTGTGCATGATGCCCCCAGCGCGGAGAAACTCCACGCCCTGTCGGATTTTTTGCGCACCATCGGCATTAAATGGGCCAAGGGGGAGCGGGCCACCACCAAGCGCTTTAATACGCTGATCGCCAAATCCAGGGGCGGAAAGTATGCCGACATCATCAATGAAATGGTTCTGCGCACGCAGATGCAGGCAATTTACGACACCCGCAATATTGGCCATTTTGGCCTTAATCTGAATGAATATGCGCATTTTACCTCGCCTATTCGCCGCTATGCCGATTTAACTGTTCACCGCGCGCTGATCCGCGCCTGTAAATTTGGCGAGGACGGGGCCAGCAATGCCGAGCAAAGCCAGTTAAAAGCCATTGCCGAAGAAATCACCGGGGCTGAACGCCGGGCCATGGCCGCCGAACGCGATGCAACGGGGCGCTATATTGCCAGTTATCTAAGTGATCAGGTGGGCGTAGTTTTTGGGGCACGTATTTCAGGAGTGACAAAATTTGGCCTGTTTTTACGCCTCGATGAAACCGGAGCTGACGGCTTTATACCCATTCGCCAATTGGGCGATGAATACTTTGTCCATGACGAAAAGGCCCATGCCCTGATTGGCCGCGATAGCGGGGGGCGTTATACGCTGGGCCAGTCCGTAAAGGCGCAATTGCTGGAGGCCACACCACTTACCGGCGGTTTGTTGTTTGAAATGCAAACCCCGCCCACCCCCGGCACGCGCCCCGGCAGATCACACCAGACCAGAAGCGCAAAACCTGGCAAAGGCGGCAAAGCGGCAAAACACAGGCGCAAGCGGCGGTCATGACCAAGCCCGGCGCCTTCATACGTGATACTGACCCTGCCGATACACCGCGCACAGGCCGCGCCGTGCGTCCAAAATTATCGGCAACGCTGATCCTTATGCGAGGCGATATGCAAAACCCGCAAATCCTGATGGGAAAACGCGCTGCCGGCCATCGCTTCATGCCATCAAAAAGCGTGTTTCCGGGTGGAAAAGCCGAACGCAGTGATGCTTTTGCGCCCATGGCTAACCCGCTTACCGATCAAACCCGTGAAATCCTGGCCCGGCATTTACCCCCGCGCCGGGCACACGCCGCCGGGGCCACCGCCATTCGCGAAACCTTTGAAGAAACCGGCCTGATGCTGGCCAAACCATGCGCCACAGCAACAAGCCATAAAGCCCCAAAAGGCTGGGGGGCCTTTACCTCACGCGAATTAGGCGCGGACATGGGCGCGCTGGGCCTTGCCGCCCGTGCCATCACGCCGCCTTATCATCCCAAGCGTTTTGATGCCTGGTTTTTCATGGCGCGCGCCGATCATTTGATTGATCTGCCTGAATGCACCGCCAGCAGCGAGCTGGAAGGATTAAGCTGGCACCATATTGAAGACGCCAAAGCACTCGATATTCCAAAAATCACCGCCATTGTGCTTGATGAATTGCAGCACCGCCTGCAGGACTCCGCACGACCAGTCCCGTATTACCATATGCACCGGGGGCAACACCGGCGCGACTGGCTTTAATGGTTGCAAACGCGGGCCTTGGCGGCGGCATATTGCTCTTGCAACCGCGCCACAAGTTCGCCGACAGCAGGCACGTCATGGACGGCACCAATGCCTTGGCCACACCCCCATATATCGCGCCAGGCCTTGGCATCTGATGAACCGCCGGAGCCAAAGTTCATCGACGATGGATCGGCCTCTGGCAAATTATCCGGGTCCAGACCGGCGGCACGGATGGATGGAGCCAGATAATTACCGTGAATGCCGGTAAAGAGTGACGAATTTACTATGTCTGACGCCCCGCTTTGCACCACCATCTGCTTATAGGCCTCCTGCGCACGGGCCTCGATGGTGGCGATGAACATGGACCCGGCATAGGCAAGGTCAGCACCCATGGCCTGAGCCGCCAGAATGGCATCGCCGGTGGCGATGGCACCGGAAAGCAATAAAGGCCCGTCAAACCAGTCGCGTATTTCCTGGATCAGGGCAAAGGGCGAAAATGGCCCGGCATGCCCCCCGGCTCCGGCGGCCACCGCAATCAGGCCATCAGCACCCTTTTCGATCGCTTTATGCGCAAAACGGTTGTTGATAATGTCATGCAGGCAAATGCCGCCATAGGAATGAACCGCCTCAAAAACTTCCGGGCGCGCGCCCAGTGAGGTAATGACAATCGGCACCTGATGCTTCACACAAAGCGCCACATCCTCCTCCAGGCGCGCGTTTGAGCGATGCACGATCTGGTTTACGGCAAAAGGGGCCGACGGGGCTTCCGGATTAGCCGCATCATAGGCTGCCAGCTCTTCCTTGATCTGCACCAGCCAGTCATCAAGCTGTTCAATCGGGCGCGCATTCAGGCTGGGAAACGCGCCCACTATGCCAGCTTTGCACTGGGCGATAACCAGTTCCGGACCAGAGAGGATAAACATCGGCGCGCCTATCAGGGGCAGACGCAAACGGTCTTTTAAAATCGGCGGTAAAGACAACAACTTTCTCCATGATATTTAACTGTTGCTTTATTGACGATCGACAAACCGATGTAAATCGGTATCCAGCTTTTGCTTGAGTATTGGACCCAGGCATTCACCGGCGTCACGGGGGTATAGGGTGTTTAATCCAACAGTGCGGCAATCTCGCGCACCGCCATTTCCACCCCGCGCAGGCGCTGCACCGGTTCTGGCCAATGGCCACGCATAACCAGTTTTTGATCAGGGCGCAATTTAAACGCATTGCCGGGGCGTCCCATTAATTCCACCAGCCCCAGCGGGTTGGCAAAAGCGGCCCCACGGAAGCTCATCACCACGCCTTTTGGTCCGGCATCGGCTTTTTCAATGCCGCATTTCTTGCAAAGCGCCTTGATCTGCATAACGCTAAGCAAATGTTTCGCCTCTATGGGCAGCTGTCCGAAACGGTCGATCAGTTCGGCGGCAAAGGCTTCGCGTTCCTCGTGGCTGTCGGCACTGGCCAGACGGCGATAAAGTTGAAGGCGCACATCAAGGTCAGGCACATAATGTTCCGGGATCAAGACACTTACCCCGGTATTGATTTGCGGGGTCCAGTCTGTATCGCTTTCCACGCCGCCGGTTTTCATTTCCGCCACGGCTTCTTCCAGCATGGCCTGATATAGCTCGACGCCGACATCGCGGATCTGGCCCGATTGTTCCTCGCCCAGAAGATTACCGCCACCACGCAAATCCAGATCGTGACTGGCCAATGTAAAGCCCGCCCCCAGCGTATCCAACGAGGAAAGCACTTTTAGGCGCGCTTCGGCGGTTTGGGTGATCTTCATTTTTGCCGGAATGGTCAGATAGGCAAACCCGCGCACTTTTGAACGCCCAACCCGGCCACGAAGCTGATAAAGCTGTGACAAACCAAAACGGTCTGCCCGATGCACAATCAGCGTATTGGCTGTGGGAATATCAAGACCAGACTCAATAATGGTGGTGGAAAGAAGCACATCATAACGGCCTTCATAAAAGGCGGTCATGATGTCTTCCAGTTCCGTTGGTGCCATTTGGCCGTGGGCAACGATATAGCTGATTTCGGGCACTGATTCGCTCAAAAAGCGCTCAATTTCTTCCAAATCCAAAATCCGGGGCACCACAAAAAAACTTTGCCCGCCGCGAAAGCGCTCCCGCAACAGGGCCTCGCGTATGGTAACGACATCAAACGGCGCGACATAGGTGCGCACGGCAAGCCGGTCTACCGGCGGCGTGGCAATCAAGGATAATTCGCGAATACCGCTTAGCGCCATTTGCAAGGTGCGCGGGATCGGTGTGGCGGTCAGGGTCAGCACATGCACATCGGCGCGCAGGGCCTTGAGTTGTTCTTTATGGCGCACCCCAAAATGTTGCTCTTCATCAATAATCATCAGCGCCAGATCGCGAAGCTTTATCTGTTTGCCAAGCAGTGCATGGGTGCCGATTATAATGTCCACCTGCCCCGATGCCAGACCTTCACGGGCCGCTTTGGCTTCTTTGGCCGGCACCAGACGCGACAATTGCGCAATGCGCACCGGCCAGCCCTTAAAACGATCCTTAAAGGTGCGAAAATGCTGGCGGGCCAATAACGTGGTCGGGGCCACGATGGCCACTTGGCACCCGGTCATGGCCACCACAAAGGCGGCGCGCAGTGCGATCTCAGTCTTGCCAAAGCCCACATCGCCGCAAATAAGACGGTCCATAGGTCGGCCCTTGCCCAGATCCTCCAACACATCATCGATTGAAGCCAATTGATCATCGGTTTCAATAAACGGAAAACCAGCGCAAAACTCGTCCCAGGCCCCTTGCGGCGGCAAAATGGCATCGGCTTTGCGCATTTCGCGCGCCGCTGCAATGCTGATCAATTCCCCGGCCATATCGCGCAGTCGTTTTTTGGCTTTTGCCTTGCGCGCCTGCCAGGCGGCACCGCCCAGACGATCCAGCGTTGCCGTGGCTGATTCCGTGCCATAGCGCGAAAGCAATTCGATATTCTCTACCGGCAGAAATAATTTATCACTGCCGGCATAATGCAGTTCCAGACAGTCATGCGGTGCGTCACCAATGGCGAGTGTTTTAAGGCCGGCAAAGCGGCCAATGCCATGATCCACATGCACTACCAGATCATCAATATGCAGACTGGCGACTTCGGCGATAAAATTGGCGGCGCGTTTTTTGCGCCGGGTATGGGCCAGGCGATCCCCAAGAATGTCCTGTTCGCCAATAATGGCAAAATCCGCCGTTTCAAAACCGTGCTCAATGGGTAAAACAGCACGGGCAATGGCCTTGGCTGGCAGTGCGCCAAATTCAAAAAATGCGTTTATATTTTTGATGTTTTTGACGCCGTGGTCCTCTAATACCCCGGCGGTGCGTTCCGCCGAACCTTCTGACCAGCCCGCAATCAAAACGTTCTTATGCTGATTGACCAGATCATTGGTATGCCCGCGCACAGCGTCATAAACATTGGTGTTTGAGGTGGAGCGCTCGGCGGCAAACACCCGGCCAGTCTTGCCCCCGGCGTCCACAACCGCCATGGCGGGCGGTAAGGAAAATGGCGAAAACTGACGAATATCCAGCGTATCCAGCGCGCCTTCAAATGCCCCCTCATCCAGATAAAGCGCCGCAGGCTCAAGCGCCCGATAGGCAGGGGCCGCGAATGAGGAGGAGGTGTGCTGACCTGCGTTTTCGCGCCTGCTGGCGTAATAGTCATTGACCATCTGCACCCGCTCGATCATCGATTCCACCGCCAGATGGTCAAGCGCCATCAGGGCCTTGGGGCCAAAATAGTCAAATACGGTTTCGGTCGTTTCATAAAAGAGTGGCAACCAGTGCTCCACACCCTGGGGCCGCGCGCCAGCACTAACCGCGTCATAAAGCGCATCATT
>JAJFFP010000013.1 GCA_021776595.1 Robiginitomaculum sp.
CAGGGCCTCCAGTGCCACCTTCGCCTTAAACTCCGGCGCATGTTGCTTTCGTTTTGACATCTCTGATCTCCTCTTTGTCGAAGATCAGCAGACAACAAATCATAGCTTATGTCAGTGTCCGATTTCCGGGCAGTAGCTCAGTATCTAAAACACAAAACCCTTTGCTTTACCCCACACCCCTCGCTTTACCCCACACCCCTCGCCTTGATGTTTAGCGCATGCAGGGTACCGGCGAACTCGTCGCCCAGTTCAGCCATCACGGCGCGGTGGGCGGCGACGCGGCTCAGGCCATTAAAAGCCGCCGCGATAATCTCTACCTCAAAATGGGTTTGTCCACCGGGGCGCGCCCCGGCATGGCCCGCATGATTGGCCGACACATCGCGCACGATCAGCGATGGCGGGTCAAAAGCCGCTTTGAGTTTTTGTTCAATTGCTGCTGCCATTGCGCTCATAGGTGTTTTCCCCTGTTGCCGGTGCCAAATGCTGTTTGTTATATGGGGCTATGGATGATGATTTTGAATACGAGCCCAAACTTTTTGACATACGCATCAAACCGCCGGGCAAGGATGATGCCAAAAAGGGTGATCAGGCCTGCGAGTGGGATGGCTGTGTCGCCAAGGGGGATTGCAAAGCCCCGCAATCGCCGGACAAAATCAATGAGTTTTTTTATTTTTGTAAAAAACATACTGCGCAATACAACAAAACCTGGAATTTTTTCCATGGCATGAGTGATGGCGCGGTGCGCGCTTATCAGGCTGATCAGGCCACCGGCAACCGCCCGACCTGGAACATGAACCGTAATCTGGATGGCAAGGGTCAAAGCACCACTGGTGCGCGTTTCAAGGACACCTTTGGCATTATGGGCGAAAAGGTTTCCGGCGAAGCGGATGCGCCACAGCGCCGTCTTGGGCGCTTGCAAAGCCTGGCTATGGACAGCTTGGGGCTGGAATACGATGCCGGGCCAAAGATAGTACGCGCGCGTTATTTGAAACTGGTCAAACAGTTCCACCCCGATGCCAATAAAGGTGATCGGTCCACGGAAGAGCGTCTGCAACAGGTCATTCGCGCCTATCAGGTTCTAAAAACCTCCCGTCTGGCTTGAAGCGCGCGCCGCACTGGCGCATAAAAGGGAAAAAGAGTTAGTATTATGTCTGAACACGATCCCGCTTTCCCCCTTTGGGCCCCCGATAAAACGCTAGGCGTTGCCGATACCTTTGGCTTTGAAAGCAAGGACACCGTGCCTGCTTTTTCTGAACCAAACGCGTTTGTTCCAGACCTTGACCCGGCCTACAAATTTGATCCGCTGACCACGCGGGCAATCCTGGCCGGTTTTGCCCATAATCGCCGGGTGATGGTGCAGGGCTATCATGGCACCGGTAAATCCACTCACATCGAACAAGTGGCCGCGCGGCTCAATTGGCCCATGGTGCGGGTTAATCTGGACAGCCATATCAGCCGTATTGACCTGATTGGCAAGGATGCCATTGTGCTCAAAGATGGCCAGCAGGTGACCGAATTTCGCGAAGGCCTGCTGCCTTGGGCGCTGCAACGCCCGGTAGCTTTGGTGTTTGATGAATACGATGCCGGCCGGCCTGACGTGATGTTTGTGATCCAGCGGGTGCTGGAGGCTTCGGGCAAGTTGACCTTGCTGGATCAAAACAAGGTGATTCGCGCCAATCCGCATTTTCGCCTGTTTGCCACGACCAATACGGTGGGGCTTGGCGATGCCACCGGGCTGTATCACGGCACACAACAGCTTAATCAGGGGCAGATGGACCGCTGGTCAATCGTCGCCACGCTGAATTATCTGGACCATGATGTGGAAGAGGAAATCATTCTGGCCAAAATGCCAGCCATGCAAAATGCGCAAGGCCGGGAGACCGTAAAAGCCATGGTGCGGGTTGCCGATATGAGCCGTAATGCCTTTATGAACGGTGATATTTCCACGGTGATGAGCCCGCGCACGGTGCTGACCTGGGCGGAGAATACGGCCATTTTTGATGGTGATACCGCCGAGGCTTTCAGCCTCACCTTCCTCAATAAATGCGATGAGATGGAACGCCCTGTCATCGCTGAATTTTACCAGCGCGCCTTTGCCAAGGACCTGCCCGAAAACGCCGCGCGGGTGCAAGTCGCTTAAAGGCGAGAGCATGAACGAACGCGAATCTCGCACCGATACTTTCAAGCGCGCCCTTGGGGCCGCCACGCGAGCGCTATCGGGGCGGCGGGAGCTGGAAGTGCGTTTTAGCGGCGATCAGGCAGCCATCCTTGATGATGGCATTACCCTGCCGGTGCCGCGTGCCAAACCAAATGCCAAAGCGGTGGCCAGCGCCCGTGGTCAGGCCGATGCTCTGGCCCTGCGGCTGGCGCATCATAATACCAAAACCCATGCCAGACTGGTTCCTGGTAATGCGCTGGGACGTGAGGTATTTAATGCGCTGGAACAGGTGCGCTGTGAGGCGCTGGGTGCAGCGGCGCTTAAAGGTGCAGGCGAGAATATGCAGGCGGCGCTGGCCGAACGCTGTGCAAAGCATGGCTATTCCAGCGTGAGCGAGCGCGAAGCGGCCCCCCTTGCCGAAGCCGTGGCACTGATCGCCCGCGAGCATCTGACCGGCATGGATGCCCCCAAAGAAGCCAAAGGCCTGCTGGCTCTGTGGCGCGGCGAAGTTGAGAATAAAGGCGCGGCGGCGCTGGGGAAATTACGCGAAGGATTGCACGATCAAAAAGCGTTTGCCGAACTGGCGCGGGGTTTACTCGACGATCTTGATCTGGGCGATATGCAGGACCTGCCGGAACAAAACGAGGAACAGGAAAACGCCGAAGACGCAGATGCCAACCCCAGTGCGCAGGATGGCGATGATGCCCCCGATGATGGCGATGATACGCCCCCCGATGGAGCCACAGATCAGGGCGATGCCGACGAATCCGAGCAACAGGCCGCCCTTTTGGATGATGAGAGCGATGTTGGCGATGCCCAGGATGGTTCGGGTGAAGACTTGCCGGTGCGGCCCAACTATCAGCCGGGCGGCGGCGAGGGGGCGCGCTATCATGTGTTCACCAAAAAACATGATGAGGAAGTGCGCGCCGAAGATTTATGTGAGCCGCCAGAGTTGACCCGCCTGCGCGGTTATCTGGACCGCCAGCTCGACAAGCTGCGCGGGGCCGTGGCCCGTCTGGCCAACAAGCTACAACGCCGCCTGATGGCCCAGCAACAGCGCTCTTGGATATTTGACCTCGAAGAAGGGGTGCTGGACCCGGCGCGCCTGACCCGCGTGATCACCGATCCTTTATCGCCCTTGTCCTTCAAGGAAGAAAGCGAGACTGATTTTCGCGATACCGTGGTGACGCTATTGCTGGATAATTCTGGCTCCATGCGCGGTCGCCCGATCATGATTGCGGCGCTAACCGCCGACATTTTGGCGCGCACACTGGAGCGTTGCGGCGTCAAGGTGGAAATCCTGGGCTTTACCACACGGGCCTGGAAGGGCGGGCAGTCCAAGGAAGACTGGCTGGCGGCGGACAAACCGCTGAACCCCGGTCGCCTGAATGATCTTCGCCATATTATTTACAAGGGCGCCGATGTGCCCATGCGCCGGGCCAAAAACAATCTTGGCCTGATGATGCGCGAAGGCTTGTTAAAAGAAAATATCGATGGCGAGGCGCTGCTCTGGGCCCATACGCGGCTGCAGGCGCGGCCCGAATCACGGCGCATTTTGATGGTCATATCTGACGGCGCGCCGGTGGATGACACCACCCAGTCCCATAATCCCGGCGGTTATCTGGAAGCGCATTTGCGCGAAGTGATCCATGAGATTGAAAACTATTCCGATGTGCAATTGATCGCTATCGGCATCGGCCATGATGTCACGCGCTGGTATTCCCGCGCGGTGACGCTAACTGATGCGGAACAACTGGGCGGGGCGATTACCGAACAACTGGCCAGCCTGTTTGATGAAAAACCGGCTGAGCCACGCGGGCGTTCACCTTCTCCCTTGGGGAGAAGGTCGGGATGAGGGCGTGGTGAACGAAAGGGCACATTCCAAAGCCTTATAACACACTCGCCCCTCACCTCATTCCTCTCCCCTTTTCCCTTTGGGGGGAGAGGATGTCATAGGCAAACGCTGCGCTTATCCTTCTCATGCTGAGGTGGCGCGAAGCGCCCTCAAAGTATGGCTTCAAAACCGCTCTTTATTGCCCGGCCTTATAAACCGTTTGCCCATCGACTACGGTCATCATCACTTTTGTGTCCAGAATATCCATTTCGGGGATGGTCATAATGTCGTCGGCAAAGACGGTGAAATCTGCGCGTTTGCCAGGCTCAATGGTGCCCAGTTCGTCCTCGCGAAACGAGGCATAGGCAGGCCAGATAGTAAACATTTTTAGCGCCGTAACCCGGTCCACCGCTTCTTCGGGGTGCCAGTCCTTGCCCTGATAGCCTTTGAGGTCGTGACGCGAAACGGCGGCATAAAACTCGATCCGCGGATCGCCGCGCTCCACCGGTGCATCCGAACCGCCGGGGATGATCGATCCTGCCTTGATCAGGGAATTCCAGGCATAGGCGCCTTCCAGGCGTTTCTTGCCAACGCGGGCACGGGCAAAATGCAGATCACCAATGGCGTGGCTGGGCTGCATGGAAGGGATGATACCCAGTTTGGCAAAACGGGTAATATCAACCGGATTAAGCATTTGCGCGTGTTCGATACGCCAGCGCGGATCGGCGATACGGCGCTGGTTTTCAGGCACATCGCTAAAAGCGGCCTGCATCCAGTCAAGCGCTTCACGATTGGCACGATCGCCAATGGCATGGACACACATTTGCACACCATCACGCAAAGCGCGGGCAAAAAGGGTTCGGCTTTCTTCGGGGCTGCGCACCATTAGCCCGGTGGTGGATGGGTCATCGTCATAGGGGGCCAGCATCGCTGCCCCACGTGAGCCTAATGCCCCGTCCATATAAATTTTGACAGCGCGGGTAATTACCCGGTCATCACTGGCGCGGCGTGGGCCTTTGGCCAAAATACGCATATCACCTTCATCAATGGCATTATACACCCGTAAAGGCAGCGCCTTTTCATCGGCCATGCTTTCCAGCAAATGCACGTCCACAGCCCCCACCGACATATTATGCACACCGGTCCAGCCATAGGCATTCATCACCTTGGCACCCATTTCCAGTGCCGGGCGGCGGGCATCGCCTTTTAGATCCGCAGCAAGCTGGGCCACCAGGCCCATGGCATTATCGATCAGCATGCCGGTGGGCATGCCCTCTTCATCCCGCTCTATGCGTCCACCTTCAACTTCATCAGTATCCGGGCCAACGCCGGCCGCTTCCAATGCTTTGCTGGAGGCCACCAGCGCATGACCATCAGAGCGGCGCAAAAGCACGATGCGATCCGGCGCCGCACGGTCCAGATCAAAACGATTGGGAAAGCGCCCTTCTACCCAGCCGGTTTCAATCCAGCCACGGCCGGTGATTACCCCGTCATTCAGGCGTTTGGCCTCGGCCTCGACCCGCTGCACCAGCGCTTCCAGCGATGGAGTGCCTTCGAGATTGAGCGTGGTTTCACGCCGGCCAATGCCATAAAGATGCGCATGGGCATCGGTGAAACCGGGAAATAAATGCGCCCCTTCCAGATTAACCTTGCTGGCGGGCAAATAGGGTTTGGCGTCACGGGCGCTGCCGACAAAAACAATGCGGCCATCCGTAACCACAACGGCTTCTACTGTGGGCTCATTATCCATGCCGGTATGGATAGTGCCATTATAGTAGAGCGTGTCGGCGGCTTCTTTCGCCCCGCAGGCCGTTAACAAGAGCGCAAGGCATAAGAGGCTTATATATCTGGACATTGGGTTCCCCACAGTTTTAACCATCATAGCCCGCTTTGGCGTAATAAAAAAGGCGGCCCGCATGAACCGCCTTGATATTTCTATATTTGGATGGTTTGTCAGGCGCTGGCCTCAGCATTTTCTGACAGTTTTTTCTTCAGCTCTTTTTTGACCTTCAGCGCATTGGCCGACAGTTTGTCGTCCTTGGCCTTGACCAGATATCCGTCAAGACCGCCATTATGGTCAACCGAGCGCAGTGCCGCTGCGGTAATGCGGAACTTATAGGAACGCCCAAGGGCTTCAGAGCTGAGCGTTACCTTGCACAAATTAGGCAAAAAGCGCCGACGGGTGCGGTTGTTTGCGTGGCTAACATTATTGCCGGTCATTACACCAGTGCCGGTCAGTTCACAGCAGCGCGCCATTGTCTTCAATCCTTATATATCCTGTAAGCGCAAACCCATTGAGTCCGCGCAAGGCGCGTCAGATACAAAAGGCTGTGCGCCCCGTCAAGCACTGATACTGGCTTTGCGCAGGCATTGCACAGGCTTTTACGCTTGAGGCGGGCAAACAATCCGCTAGATTGCGACCATGGATACAGAAATTAAGGCCGCCCTTGGCCCCACCAATACCGGAAAAACCTATCTGGCAGTCACGCGTATGCTGGCCCATGCCGATGGGGTGATCGGCCTGCCTTTGCGGCTTCTGGCACGCGAAGTGTATGAACGCATCGTGCGTGAAAAAGGGGTGGAGGCGGCGGCTCTGGTAACTGGTGAAGAACGCATTGTGCCCAAAAGCGCGCGCTGGTTTGCCTGCACCGCCGAGGCCATGCCTACGAAATTGCGCGGCAAGCCCTTTTGTTTTTTAGCCATTGACGAAGTGCAGCTTTCTGCCGATCCGGAACGGGGCCATGTGTTTACCAACCATTTGCTGCACAGTCGGGGCCGCGAAGAAACCCTGGTGCTGGGTGCCGCCACCATGCGCGCCGTGTTGGGTGGCCTGACCCATGCCAGCCAGATAGAGCCGAAAGAGCGCTTCTCCCGGCTTACCCATACCGGGGCGGCCAAGTTATCCAGCCTGCCAAAGCGCAGTGCCGTCATCGCCTTTTCCGCCGGGGACGTTTACGCCATTGCCGAATTGCTGCGCCGCCGCCATGGCGGGGCTGCGGTGGTGATGGGCAGTTTAAGCCCGCGCACCCGCAATGCCCAGGCGGCACTTTTCCAGTCCGGTGAGGTGGACTATCTGGTGGCCACTGATGCCATTGGTATGGGCCTGAACATGGATATTGATCATGTGTCCTTTGCCGCTACCACCAAGTTTGATGGCCAGCAACGCCGACATTTACGCGCCGATGAGCTGGGCCAGATCGCTGGCCGCGCCGGGCGATACCAACGCGATGGCAGCTTTGGCACTACCGCCAGTGCCCGTAGTTTTGACGCCGCTATGGTTCGCCGTCTGGAAGAGCATCATTATGATCCGGTGGGCACCTTGTTCTGGCGTAACCGGGTGCTCGATTTTTCCAGCACATCGGCTTTGATTCAAAGCCTGAAAACCCCGGCGCCACGCGAAGGGCTGACGCGGGTTGGCCATGCCATTGACGAACAGGTATTGGCGGCCCTGATGCAGCGTCCGGAAAATGCCCACCTGATAAATTCGCCAGTCGGTGTGCGCCGTCTGTGGCAGGTTTGTCAGATACCTGATTTTCGCAAAAGCGGGCTGGATGCACATATCCGCCTGCTGGGCGATATTTACAGCCAGCTTGGCGGCCCGCGTGCAAGGCTGGACGAGGACTGGCTGGCTGGAAAACTCAACGGTCTGGATAATCTCAACGGCGGGGTGGATGCCATCTCATCGCGTCTGGCCCATGTGCGCACCTGGGCATACTGCACCCACCGCGCCGACTGGGTTGGTGATGCAGTGCACTGGCAGGAACGCGCCCATCAGCTTGAGGAGCGTCTATCGGATTGCTTGCATGATCTCCTGCTACAACGCTTTGTTGATCAGCGCACATCGGTTCTGGCGCGAGCGCTGAACACTGGTGAGGAAGCCGATGCGGTAGTGCTGGAAACCGGCGAGGTGAAAATACTGGACCATACGGTGGGGCAACTTACCGGCCTTAGCTTTCGCCCCGCCGATGCGGCGCGGGATCTGGCTGGTAAAACCTTGCGGCTGGTGGCGGGCACGGCGCTGGCCCCGGAGATTAATCGCCGTCTTGCGCTGATTGCCAAAGCGGAAGATGCCGACTTTAGCTTGCAGGAGGATGGTCATATTCACTGGCAGGGTGCCGCCATTGCCCGGTTGAAAAAAGGCAGCCATGCCCTGCACCCCAAAATCATGCTGGTGGGCGGTCAATTGGGACAGGATACTTTTCTTGCCAAAGCCAGGGCGCGCCTGGAAGGCTGGCTGGAGGGCATGGTCGCCAAGGAACTCAAACCGCTAATAGGGCTGCAAATCAAGGTGGATGCAGGGGGCATTACCGGGCTGGGCCGGGGTTTGGGTTATCGCCTGATTGAGGCCATGGGGGCGTTACCGCGCCACCAGATCGCCGAGGAATTGCGCGATCTGGACCAGACGGGCCGACATGCCTTGCGCCAGTGCGGTGTGCGTTTTGGTGCGTTTCATGTATTCATGCCAGCATTGATCAAACCCGCACCAGCCCGGCTGCTGGCTTTGCTTTATGTGGTCAATGAACAGCCCCAAAGCGCGCCGTTTCTGCCAAGGGCGGGGCTAACCGCCTATGTCACACAAGCGCCGGTTTCAGCCGATGCTGCGCGCCATGCGGGTTATGCGCTTTTTGATCGCCGCCTGGTGCGCATTGATATTCTGGAACGCCTGGCTGATCTGATCCGTGAAGCACAAAAAGCGCATAAAGGCGGTATTTTTGCCGCCAATGAAGCCATGCTTTCGCTGCTGGGGTGCAGCCATGATGATCTGGGTAAAATACTGATCGCGCTTAAATATAAACGCAAAACCAAAAGCGCCGGGGATAGCACCAGTGAAACCTGGGGGCCGGCGCGTATAGGGCGCAAGAAACCAGCCAATGCAAAGAAAAAAACGGCACAAAAAACCACAATAGACCCCAACTCCCCCTTTGCCGTTTTACAGTCGCTTAAATGAGTGCGGGGGAAGCCACACTTCGCCTTGATTTATGGCTATACCGCACACGGTTTTTCAAAACCCGCACACTGGCTACAGCGTTTGCAGCAAATAGGCGGGTGCGCATCGGACGAAATGGTGCTACACGAAGGACCAAAAATGGTGCCGTGCAGGTGCATGCAGGAGATGTTTTGACCTTTGGGCAAGAACAAAGGATCATCACCCTTAAAGTGCTGGCCATGCCGATCAGGCGCGGGTCGGCAATTGAGGCGCAGGCCTGTTATCAGCCCCAGGAGGAAACCCATGTTTGAAGCGATCAAAAAATTCTTTGGCGGGGCAGACCCGAAACAAGACGAGGCCTGCGAGGAAGCCGATGCCCGCGAATGCGCGGTGGCGCTTCTGGTCGAGGCGGCCCTCTCGGATGGCATTTACGCCGATATTGAGCAGGACATGATCCTCAACATCATTCGCAATACATTCTCTCTTGATGGTGACGGTGCTGCGGCTTTACTGGAGGCGGCGGAATTGCGCGCAGAAATGGCGGTGGACCATTATGCCTTTACCCATGTGATCAAGTCGCACATGCCAAAGGCCGATCGCGTGGCCCTTGTCGGTCATTTGTGGGATGTAACCTTTGCCGATGGCGAGGAAAGCCCGTTTGAGGACAGTTTCATCCGCCGCGTAGCCGCGTTGCTGGCGGTTACCGATCATGAACGCGCTGATGCCAAACGGGCGTCAAAGGGGCGCACACAGGGCGGTTGACAAGCAGGCGCATAGCACCACATACAAGCGCGTTTTTGAATGAGTTTGAACCCCAATGACCTATATTGTCACTGACGCCTGCATTGCCTGCAAATATACCGACTGCGTTGAAGTCTGTCCGGTGGACTGTTTTTATGAGGGCGAAAACTTTTTGGTTATACACCCTGACGAGTGTATTGATTGCGGGGTTTGCGAGCCGGAATGCCCGGTCGAGGCCATTAAGCCCGACACCGAAGATGACCCGGATGGTAAATGGCTGGCGCTGAATACCAAATTTGCCGATATCTGGCCCAACATCACCCGTATCAAGGATGCACCACCGGATGCCGATGAAAAAGCTAATGAAACCGGCAAGTTAGAGAAGTATTTTTCGGAAAAACCGGGTGAGGGTGATTAAGGCTGGCGGCCATAACAGCCAACCAGCCTCAAACCCTAGCTTTTTATATCTTCCGGGCGGACGATTTTGGCGCCAAGTTCTGTCAGGACTTCGCTGGCCTGATAGGCTTTTTCGTTGCCGGCAGGCTTTTTACCACGATACATGGCAATTTCGGCTGTGGCCGTATAACGGGTGATTTGGCGAATGTCGTAGCCGTCAAAGAATGGGTCATAGCCATAACCATATCCAAAATACGGACTATAATAGCTCCAGCCAAAGCCATAATGGCCAAGATAGCCAAAGTGTGACCCGTAACCGGCACCCAGACGTGACGTGCTCCTGTAGCGTTCTTTCTTTTCGGTATTGCGGTCAGCGACAACAAAATAGTCATAGCCGTTTTGTTTGGTCAGTTCCGCCGCACGGTAAAGCAGATAATTTTCAACGGTTTCAAGATTGGTAAGGGAGTTGCCGGAAAATGAAACCCGGTAGCGGTTGCTTTCAATGCGTTGTTCGCTATAGCCGCTGGAAGAGTTTACGGCGGCCCGATAGGGGGTTGCCGTCGCGCAGGCCGTTAAAATCAGCCCGGCAAGCCCAAGGGCCAGTAATGTTGTTTTGCGCATTTTTGTTCTCCATAAATTGAGCCATTATGAATATGGGGGTTTAATGGCGTTTCGTCGAGGGCGCTCACCATTTGTTCATCCATCATTCATGTTCAAGCGGCTTAATTCACGCTATAGGGCGGGGTGCCAATGAGTTATACAGGATGCGTCCACCATGTTATCTTTAGTTTTTGCGTTATTATTAAGCGGAACACCTGCCGCTTCCCCGGAACTTGCGACCGATGCGCGCACACTGGCAGACAGCTGTATTGCCGAGGGTGAGTCCCAGGGTTTATGTGAATGTTATGCAGGTTTTGTCGCCGATAACACCACAGAAAGGGAGCTTTCAGCGCTTACCGTGCTCACTGATCCGGCACATCGTAACTCACTGGAAAGTGCTCTAAAAGCACTAACCGCCAGGGGCATGACGCCAGGTGAAATTTTTGCCATGGCGATGAAAGCCGATGCCTTGCAGGATAAAGCCAAATCCCGGTGCGAACCTGAATAAAATCTGCGAATGGCCCGCTTTTAGCGAAGTACCAGAGACAGAATTTGCACCGGGTTTCGCGCGGTTTCCGGCGTTTTGCCATTTTCTGGAAAACTCTGCCATTGGGCGTTGGCAATAAAGACCAAATGGTTATCGATAATTACCCCTTGCGTTGGCTCTTCCATCGCTTCGTGCCCTTGCAACAATGCTGATACCGCATTGATGGCATCGCGTTTTTGATTAAGGTCAATGCGCACAATGCGCTTGGGGTTGGCACCATTTTGTATGCCAATCAAGGTATCACCATCACCAATCAAACCATCCACACCAATCAGGCTGGTATTGGGTGGAGCAGGTAACAGCCTTGCCTGACCACCATTAAGGTCTTTGCGGACAATCCCGGTGGAATAATTGGCCACATATAAAACACCGTCTTTTATAACGATGCCCTGAGGTGAAGACAATGTATCGCCCATATCCACTTTGGACCATTTATCCCCGTTGGAAGAAAAGCGGTAAATGGCGGCACCCTGCCCGTCAGAAGCATAAAGCCAGCCATCCGGGCCAAGGGTTAAATCGCCAAGCATGGTGGCCTCATCGCCCATATCATAAGCGTGGATAATTTTTTTGCTGTTCAGGTCAAAAGCAAAAAGACCGCTGGCGGGTTTCTCCCCGTCCTGCAAAGGGGTTTGCGCCAGGGTGCCGGACGTTACCCAGAGCAGGTTTTGTTTCTGATCAACCACCATGGAAAACAATGAGCGCAGAGCAGGCTGTTGATCCGTAAAGGGGCTGAACTTTCCACCTTTTTTCCCGGCAAGAATATTACGGCCAACCACGGTGCTGAAAAACAGGCATTTGCTGGCCGCATCATAGGTTATGCCTTCGACCAACAGGTCCTGCATCGGCACTTGCGTATAAACCTCGGCAGTGCCCATCGGTCTGGCATTATCGCCAATCGCACGTAACACTGGGCCAAATTTTGGATCGTCCAGCGTTATGCCAAGGGCACTTGCAAGCGGTGCGGGTGCAAAATAAAGACCGGCCCCGGCAAACTGCTGCAACCAGTATTTTGCTTTGTCCATATCGCCCATCTGCGCAGAATAAACGGCCAGGTTAAGCCAATAGGAGCGGTGTCCGGGCTGTATCTGCAAGGCCTTCTCAAAGGCTTGGGCGGCGCCTTTTATATCTCCATTTGCTTCCAGCCGTGCCGCCTCTTTTCGCAGCGCACGCGCCTCATCAAGTGGATTGGCAAAGGCAGGCGAGGCCAGACTAAAAGCCAGTAATAAAACGAATATTTTACGCATTGTGCATCCCCAACATGATCGAATGATCATCTTCGAGCGTGATGAAGCGCTATTTTTTGTCAACTTAACAAATATACACAATCGTGTCGTTCATGGCTTTTCGCGCGCATTATATCGCAAAACCTGATTTAGCTGTTCTTCCCGCTTATCCTGTCACGTCGGGCCAACAGTTTCAGACGCAAGGCATTCAGTTCGATAAAGCCATCGGCATCGGATTGATCATAAACCACATCATCCTCAAACGTCACATGGTCCAGCGAATAGAGCGAGCGCGGTGAAGTGCGCCCCACCACACTGGCATTGCCTTTATAGAGCTTCAGGCGCACCGAGCCTGTGACCATTTCCTGACTGGCATCTATGGCCGCCTGCAACATTGTGCGCTCCGGTGAAAACCAGAAACCATTATAAATCAGTTCTGCATAGCGTGGCATCAACTCGTCTTTGAGGTGCGCCGCACCCCCATCAAGCGTGATTTGCTCAATCCCCCGGTGTGCCGCCAGCAAAATGGTGCCGCCGGGAGTTTCATAAATACCGCGTGATTTCATGCCGATGAAGCGGTTCTCCAGCAAATCAAGCCGCCCAATACCGTGCTTGCCGCCCAGTTCGTTCAACCGGGTGAGCAGGCTTGCCGGGGAAAGCATCACCCCGTCAATGCTGACCGGATCGCCATGTTCAAAGCCGATCTCTATGTATTCGGGCTTATCCGGGGCATTTTCTGGCGATACGCTGCGCTGATAAACAAATTCCGGAGCTTCCAAACCTGGGTCTTCCAGTGCCTTGCCTTCGGACGAAGTGTGCAGCAAGTTCGCATCCACTGAAAACGGCGCTTCGCCGCGCTTGTCGGCGGGCACATCAATGCCATGCTCTTCGGCATAGGCGATCAAGTCCGTGCGTGAGCCAAAATCCCATTGCCGCCAGGGCGAGATGATTTGCACATCCGGGTCCAGTGCCAGATAGGCCAGCTCGAAGCGCACCTGATCATTGCCTTTGCCAGTGGCACCGTGGCACACCGCATCGGCACCGGTTTCATGGGCGATCTCTATCTGGCGTTTGGCGATCAGGGGCCGGGCGATGGCGGTGCCCAAAAGATATTGCCCTTCATACACCGTATTGGCGCGAAACATCGGGAACACATAATCGCGGACAAATTCTTCGCGCAAATCTTCTACGAAGATTTCCTTGACCCCCAAATCTTGCGCTTTTTGGCGCGCCGGTTCCAGCTCTTCGCCTTGCCCCAGATCTGCGGTGAAGGCCACCACTTCGGCACCCAATTCGCTTTGCAGCCATTTGAGGATGATTGAGGTGTCCAGCCCGCCTGAATAAGCCAGAACCACTTTTTTGGGCGTCTGCGCCATTTTGATCTCCAAAAATCATGCGTAAGATGTGGAAATGAAGGAATAAGCCTGAAAGTCAATTGAAAATGCACAAATTTATACTGTTGGGCGGCGGCGGCTTTATCGGCAATGCGCTTGCCGGTGTGCTCATCAAGGCGGGCCATCAGGTTTTGGTGCTTAATCGAAAAGGGCATGGCTTTGTGGATGGCGCTGAGTATCAGCGCGTAGATCGACAAAACCCGGCGCAAGTGGTGGTGGCGATAAAGGCTTTTCGTGCCGACATTTTGATCGACATGATCGCCATGGAACTTGCCGACACACAAGCTTTGCATGATGTGTTAGCTGGCCACATATCGCGCTATGTTTTGATTTCCTCCTGTGATGTTTATGCCGCCTTTGGGCGATTACTCAATACTGAGACTGGAAAAATTGATCACCGGGCACTCGATGAATCCTCATCTTTACGGAAAAACCTTTACCCTTTTCGGGGGCTGATTGAGGATCGGTACGATTATGATAAAATCCCGCTGGAGCGCGCTGCATTGCAACAAAACGATGTGGAGGCGCTGGTTTTGCGTTTGCCGATGGTAACCGGCCCCGGCGATCCCAGGCGGCGCTATAAGAGTCTCACAAAATTACTGCACGATGGAAAATGCACCCTGAACATGGGCAAAGAATTTGCGAACTGGGTATCGCCGCATCTACATGTGGATGATGTGGTAAATGCTATCGCCATGGCAGCGGTGCATAAGAAGAGCGCTGGTCAGGTTTATAATATTGGTCCAGATCAGCATTTTAGCGAAAAGCAACGGGCACTGGCTTTTGCGGATGCCATTGGCAAGAGATTATCGGTTCAGATAAGCAAAGAAAAATCCGGTGAGCAGCTTCAGAATTTTAACCAGCATATTATTATAAACTCAGATCATCTGCGCCATGTTACCGGCTGGGCTCCACAATTATCTCCAAAACTTGCATTTCAGAGTGTTTGGGAATGGGAGTGCCGACAAACAAACCAGTAACGGTGTGTGCAGCCTTACACTTGCGCCATTGCCCCGTCTACGCCACATAAACCATAGAATATAAAAGGTAAGGGTATAAACAAACACAATTCGTTTGGCGTCACCCCGATGACAATCGGGGTCCAGTTCTTTAATTCAATAGAAGATAAAGTGCTGGATACCGGTTTTCACCGGTATGACGATGTAAATATGGATTAGCCTGAAAAGAAGGACGCAAGAATGAGCAGTATCGATGCCGCCCTGCAAGCCTACCCTTGGGGCATATATCTGATTGTGTTCCTGGGTCCCTTTGTGCAGGAGGATACCGCCGTTATCGGGGCGGCCTCGGCTTCGGTCATGGGGGTGGGTGATCCGGTTTTATTGTTTATCTCTTTGCTTGTTGGCCTTAGCGCCAGTGATTTATGGAAATACTGGGCCGGGCGGGCGGCGCGCACCCACCGATGGGCCGAGAGATTTGCCCAAAAGGACGGCGTGCAATCGGCGCGCAATAAAGTGCTCAAGCGTTTGGCTCATACGTTGATGGCGGTGCGTTTTATCCCCGGCACACGCATTCCCACCTATGTGGCGGCGGGATTTTTCAAGGCACCCTTTGGACCGTTTGCCCTGTGGGTTGTGTTATCGGGCACCCTTTATGGCGTGCTGATTTTTGCTTTGTTTCATGCGCTTGGCGAGGTCGGCGGTGAAAAGGTAAAAGCGATCATGCCACCCATCGCACTGGGGCTGGTGATCAGCATCATCCTGATCCAGTTTGTGCGGGCAAGGTTGCGCAAGAAAGAAGTGGTCTAATCAGCCTCATCGGGTATCAGGGTTTCGCGCGCCGGGTCATTTTTCCACACCAGAAATGAATACCCCACGGCAGACAATACAGAAATGGTAATACCGCCGGTCAGGATCACCAAGGCCCAACGCGGGATCAACACCAATGCCGCCAAAACGGTGGCCAGGCCGGTGAGCATAAACAACCAGCCGGTCAGGCGATGCGTCTTGTCCCACGACAGATCAGAAGACAGTGTCCAGGGTGTGCGCACCCCCATAAACCAGTTGGGGCGTATCTTGCCCATTACCGTGCCCAGAACCGCAATAAATGCACCGACAACAACACTAATCCAGCGGAGCAAGCCAGGACCATTGGACACATCGGCAAGGTCGGTGATTTGTGCAGCGTTCAGCACCATCATGAAATGGGCAAAAGTCAGCACGATAAAACTACCGATCCAGATAATCAGATACGGCGAAGACGAGCGAAGAAGGTTTTTTCGCCGGGGATCTATGGCGGGTAATACCGATAGTAACGCCGCCAGCACCACGGTCAGCCCCGGCATAAGCCAGAGCACAACATTGCGTCCTCCAAACCCGTCGGCCTCACCGTTTATGTTCCAGTGTGTGGCGTAATGGCCATCCGGGTCAAGATACGGCATGGCCCACAGGCTAAGGCCCAGCATTAAGATTATCAGCGCTACTGATGCCATTAGACCTTTACGAATCATGATGTGTCTCCCTTGCCAAAAAGCGCCATTATGGCGGCAATGGCGTCTTCCGCCGCACCAGCGTTCAGCCGGTAGCGAATTTGTGTGCCAAAGCGCTCGGCATGCACCAGCCCGGCCTCTTTCAATACCTTGAGGTGCCCGGTCATGGTCGGCCAGGCCATATCAAATCTGGTGGCAATATCGCCTGAAATCATTGGGCCATCGCGCAGCATGGAAAGAATTTCCCGCCGCACCGGATGCGCCAGTGCCTTGAATGCTTTATTCATATTTATACTAATTAGCAATAAAGCTAATTAAAGTCAAGAACCGAACATTCAGCTCTGATTTTGCCGATCCAGACGCCGGTTTAGCAGCCATTGCACCGCCCAATAGGAAAAGCCGGCAATGGTGCCAATCAGGGCAAGGCTGGCAAAAATGAGGACCATGACTTCTGGTTTGGCATCTGTGCGGGCCGCACTCAAATCGCCTTTGGTGATAAAAAGCCAGGCCAGCGGGCCAATAATGGCACCGGCTATGGCTTCAGACCAGGCACGGGGCAGGTGAAGAAGTTTAATCAGCCAGACGACAATAAAAACCGGGGCGGCACTTAAAGAAGCAATGGCTAAAAACAAAACCCCGTAGAGAAAAACCGTATAAATATTAAGCGCAGTGCCTTGTAAAAAGCCGCCCAGCCAAAAGCTGATAAAGGCGATGATGCAGGCGATCAGCCAGGATAGCGGACCGACCCACAGGCGCGAACCATCGGCATTTGATTTCTTACTCATCTTCTCTTGCCTCCGAAGGCTAATTGCGTTTCATAGCCTTAGCAAAAATAACGGAGCAATTCCATGACCAGACCCCTTATATTAATCACCGGCGCATCGGCTGGCATTGGCGCAGCACTGGCGCGGGAATTTGCCGCGCATGGCTGGGATTTGGCGCTCACCGCGCGGCGTAAAGACCGCCTTGAGGATTTGGCCGAAGAGATGAAAGCCAAAAACGGGGTCGATAGCCTGATTATTACCGCCGATATGCACAATAAAGCCGCGCCTAAAACGATCCTTAAAGCCATTAAGGATGCCGGACGACATGTGGACGGTTTGATCAATAATGCCGGGTATGGCCTGCCGGGCACGTTTAATCATCCATCATGGAAAGACCACGCCGCGTTTCTGCAAATTATGCTGACCGCACCGTGCGAGCTGGTTTATCTGACCATGCCGGGCATGGTTGAGCGTGGCTTTGGCCGGATCATCAATGTGGCCTCTCTGGCTGGCCATTTGCCAGGGTCAATGGGTCATACGCTTTATGCAGCCGATAAAGCATTTTTAATTAAATTCTCGCAATCCCTGAACCTGGAGGCACAAGGCACCGGCGTTCATGTCAGTGCGCTTTGTCCAGGCTTTACTTATTCAGAATTTCATGACGCCAACAATACCCGTGGACTGGTGTCCAAACTGCCAAACTGGATGTGGAAAACCTCCGAGGAAGTGGCGACATCGGGTTATCTGGCGGCGGAGAAAAATGTGGCCGTACGGGTGCCGGGCATGGCAAATAAAACCATTGCGGCGCTGGGTAAAATATTGCCTGAACCCTTGGCCATGGGCCTGATGAAGCGTCAAACCAAAAATTTTCGGGTTTCGGATAAAGAAGCTGGGTAAATTGAGGCCGGGTCGTTGATTAAGGCCCGGCGCTCAGCCCTTATCGGTCGCAAGCGTTCTTATAGGCTTCTTCAAACAAAAGACCCCAACTGCCGCCATAGCCATTGCGCATCATTTCTGCCATGTCGCCAAAGGCTTCCCAATTGCTCTGGGTTAATGTGACCCGTGTGCGCTCCTCATCAAGGGCGGTAAAGCGCACTTCGACCTGACTGGCCGGGTCCATGGGGGGCAGGCCCATATGAAAATCCAT
>JAJFFP010000014.1 GCA_021776595.1 Robiginitomaculum sp.
GACATTTATCTTTTTCTCGAAGTTATAACTACAAAGCTAAGATCGGCGAATAGGGCTAAAGGTTGATTGGCGCCGAATTTTTTGATCACGCAAAATAGTGGTTTGACGAACGATATCAACACCGTTCATTTTTGCCTCAAATTCGACGTGATTAATTTCAGAATCATGACCATTAAAACAGCGGTGCATCGCATCAAGAATTTCAATTTCTTCAATTAATCTAGTGCGTGGCTTTGGGTTGTTGCGCGGACTGGGAATAGTGCCGGGAAAGGTATAGATACAGGGCGGTGGCAAGCGATATGGTCCAACCTCATTAATGCGTTCTGGGGTGTTCTTGACTTTTGGACAAACCTTAGCTGCGGTGTCACAAAGCCAATCCCATACGACAAGGCCATCCACCTTTTTCTCTTCAGCAATAATATCAGCGGAAAAGCGGACATGTATGCCTGACCAAAGGTTGTGCCTAGGGTCAGAACCCTTGTTTTGACACACGCTCCAGACAATAAATTCATCGGCATGGGGCGGTCTCACTGAAACATTTGTATTGTTGCCATCTAGGCAACCCTTCAGTTCGATAGCTGCAATTTTCGAACTATTCAATGTGACGGAATAGTCATGACGGTTTTGACTTCCAGCCTCCACCCAATCCTTGATGAAACCGGCATCTACCATATGGTTTAATATATGTTGTACGAATTTCTTTTTCTCGCCCATTCTTGCGGATATTTGGCCACGCACTCTCTGGATGGCACCTTCGAAAATACCGCTTTCATAAAACGCATTTTCAGAAAGGCCGTGATTGCCTATTAAATGACCTTGCGTTTTAAGATCGTCAGCGTAAGCATCGATTTTTTGTTTAAGAGCAGGGTCTTTTTGGCATGGGATTTCGTCAGTCACGCCACCTCCATAACCTTGGATAAATTTTGGCTAACCAAAAATGGCTCAAAAATATGTTTTGTAATATAAGCCACAACGGGAACGGCCACGCCATCCCCGGTCAAATGGTATGCTTCATTGTATGCTTTAGGAAGCTTATAAGAATCGGGGAGACCCATTAGGCGAGCGGTTTCACGGGTTGAAAGTAATCTTGATCGAAGGTAATCACCTTTTACAAGCATGATAAGTTGGCGACTAGAACCTCCTGCTGGTGTTCGAAGGCACCCCGCCATGTTATCAAATCTAATTTCAGCACGCTGGACTTTTATTCCGTGCTCATACCTAGTGCGCTTATAAATACCCCCAACCATCGGTACTTTCGCGGCTTTTGCCGTTTCAACTTTAGCCAAATTGACTTCATTCATCATAGAAAGCAGTGCCGTTGTTTGCGCAGGTGTGTGCCAATCTGTGCTAACCGGGTTTTCCTCTATTATATCAAGAAAGTTTTGAGTCCGCTTTTTTGGCATAGGCATGTTCCACCAAACCCATTTTCTGGCCACCTGTTCTGAAAGCCTTTTATGAGCGTTTAATACCCCACTTGTATGCCAAGGATGTGCTGCTTTGCCATGGCGTAATGAATGGGGAACCTGTAAGTCTTCGCGTATAGCAACAAAAAACAGTCGGGGCCTAGAGTGGGGAAGAAACAATGCTGCATCAACAACAAAAGCGCCAAAATTATAACCCAAATTGCTTAAGGCGCTGCAGATAGAGTTAAAATCCGATCCCCCGTGAGAGGTTAATGTGCCCAATACATTTTCAAGACAAATGATCGCTGGGGGTCGCCCCCCATCCCTGAGGGATTGAATATGGGAAATGAACGGCCAAAAAGTGCCTGACCGATCTCCTCTTAAGCCAGCTCCGCCACCAGCAAGCGACAAATCTTGACATGGAAAAGAGCCCCAGGCCAAATCAGGTTGTCCGGGCATATCTTCAGGAGAAATATTTCTTATGTCCTCGACAGTAAGGTCTTTACTCCCCCAATTAGCAGCATATGTTTTGGCTTTTTTGTGATCAAAGTCATTTGCAAAAAGGCAATTCCAGCCACTACCTAACCCGGCTCGAGCCATCCCACCGCCAGCAAAAAATTCGTAAAAAGAATGAGTCGGGCTGTTATCCATCGCGTTTTAATCCTACAGATAAAAAAGGAACAATTCAAGAACTAAACAACACTAGTTATCATAGTGTGTACGGGTCAGCAATTATTTTACGCTGATCCTAACCCCAAAGCGCAGGTTTGGGGGGTGAAATGAGGGCGCCGTCATAGGTCAGGCCCGGCTGGCGGTCATGATCCAGTAATAATGGCCCGTCCAGGTCAATATAATCGGCAAGGCTCGCCAGCATCATTGAAGGGGCCATGCCAAGCGATGTGCCAACCATACAGCCAAGCATGATTTTCAGACCGCGTGTCTTGGCTTTACGGGCAAGGGTGATGGCCTGGCTAAGGCCACCGGTTTTATCGAGCTTGATATTGATGGCATCATATAGCCCGGCCAGCCGATCCAGGTCTTGAGAAGTATGCAGGCTTTCATCAGCGCAAAGGGGGATGGGAGAAGTAAAACCTTCCAGCACATGGTCCTGATTTGCAGGTAGAGGCTGTTCGATCAACGCGATATTAAAAGTGGCCAGTTTGGGCAACAGGTTTTTGAGTTGCGACAAATTCAGGCCTTCATTGGCATCCAGTATCAGGGCCGCATCCTTGCGGGCGGCCTTTATGGCGTTCAGGCGTTCAAGGTCCATCCCATCACCGGCCAGTTTCAGCTTCAACAAAGAAAACTGATCCGCCTGCTTTGCTTTTTCGGCCATGATTGGCGGCGGATCAAGGGCGATGGTGAAGGCGGTTGGCAGCGGTTTTGGCGCTGGCAGTGCCGCGCGCTTCCAGACCGGAATACCGCTCAATTTGGCTTGTAGATCCCAAAGGGCGCAATCCAGCGCATTGCGCGCCGCCCCGGCGGGCAGGTGCGCTTGCAGGTCTTCTTTAGTCAGGCCGCTTTCAATGCGGTTGCGCAGCGCCTCGATTTGCCGAACCACGCTTTGCACACTTTCCCCGTAATGCGCATAGGGCACACACTCGCCGCGCCCGGTATGCCCATCGTGGTGCAGGGCTGCCATCACCGTATGGGCATGGGTTTTGCGGCCACGGGCAATGCGAAACGCACCGGTGATCGGCCATTTTTCACAGATAATCTCAAGCTGTCGCATTTAGCCCCTTCCTTTGGCTTGACGCTCTGCCTCTGGCCTGATTGCGTAAGCCCATGGCAGCAAAGCAAAAACAATCAGAGCCTATAGGCATCTTTCTTGACAGGAAAGACGGGCATGTAGTGCTGGTGCCTGCGGGCGATTGGGTGATGGATAATCTGGCCGCCATCGATAAGGATTTGCGTGATCTGGAAGAGGAAATTGGCACCAGCCCTGCCGTTTTTGATGTGCGCGGTCTTGGCCGTATCGATCTGGCCGGGGCGTTTGTGCTGGGGCGCACGGTGCGCTCATGCGAACGACCGCACATGGAATTTCAATATATTGGCAAGCACAGTATAGCCCAAAAGCTGATGGCCGAGGCCGATGCCAATTCAGAGGTCTGCCCTTTGCCACCCCCGCCTCGCAATCTTCTTGATGAGGTGTTGACGCGTTCGGGGCGGGCGGTAATGCGCGCTTTGGACGAGGGGGTGCAGACGGCTGCCTTTCTGGGTCAGCTTTTGATGACGTTTGGGCGGGTGCTCACTCACCCACGGCGTATGCGCTGGAACGCGATTGTCAATGTGGCTGAAGAAGCCGGCGTAAATGCGTTGCCTATTATCGCGCTTCTTGCTTTTTTTATTGGTGCAGTGGTGGCATTTTTAGGGGCTAATTTGCTTACCCGCTTTGGCGCCTCACTTTTCACCGTGGATCTGGTGGCCTTGGCGGTTTTGCGTGAATTTGGGGTGATGATGATGGCCCTGATCCTCGCCGGGCGATCAAATTCGGCGTTTACCGCGCATATCGGTGCGATGAAAATGCGCCAGGAAATTGATGCCATGCAGGTCTTGGGCATGGATACGTTTGAGGTGTTGGTGCTGCCTCGCGTTATTGCCTGCGTAGTGATGGCCCCGGTTTTGGCTTTTGCCGCAACCATTGCCGGTTTGATAGGCGGTGGTCTGGTGACCTGGGCGGTGCTTGATGTATCGCCTACGCTTTTTGTCAGCCGAATGCAGGAAAATGTGCCGCTGGTACATTTCTGGGTTGGCATTGCCAAAGCCCCGGTTTTTGCCCTGGCCATATCCATTATTGGCTGCCGTCAGGGCCTGTTGGTCGAGGGCAATGTGCAATCGCTTGGCGAACGCACCACCGCCTCTGTGGTGCAGGCGCTGTTCACCGTGATCTTCATTGATGCTGTGTTCGCCATGGTTTATCTGGAGTTGGGCCTGTGAGCGCGGACCCACACCAAAACATCATCGAAGTGCGCAATCTGACCAATGCGTTCGGGCCGCATGTGGTGCATCAAAATCTTGATCTTGATGTTCGTCGCGGCGAGGTGTTGGGGCTGGTGGGTGGTTCCGGCACGGGTAAATCAGTGCTGATGAATACCATTTTGGGACTGCGCAAACCGCAAGGTGGCCAGATCAGGGTATTGGGACATGATACGCAAAGCCCATCCAGTCGCCGGGGTCTGGAAAGTCGCTGGGGGGTGTTATTCCAGAACGGTGCCTTGTTTTCTTCCCTGACCGTCAAGGAAAATGTAATCCTGCCACTGCGCGAGCATACCCGGTTGCCGGAAAAGTTGATGAGCGAGCTGGCTGACATGAAAATCATGCTGGCCGGTCTGGAAGCCGATGCCGGGGTGAAACGGCCATCAGAGCTATCCGGCGGCATGTTAAAACGGGCGGCGCTGGCGCGGGCGCTGGCGCTGGATCCGGAATTATTATTTTTTGACGAGCCAACGTCCGGTCTGGATCCAATCAGCGCAGCAGCCTTTGATGAGCTGATTGGGCAATTGCAATCCACGCTTGACCTGAGCGTATTCATGATCACCCATGATCTGGACAGTCTTTATGCCATTTGTGACCGTGTGGCGGTTTTGGCCGATAAAAAAGTTGAGATTGTGGCACCGGTCAAAGACGTGGTAAAATCCGAACATCCATGGATACAGGCGTATTTTCATGGCAAGCGTGGGCGAAGCGTCATTGGAGACAGCGGGAAATGAGCTATGGAATCTGAATCACGCTATGCACTGGTTGGTGCCTTTACGCTGGCTATCATTGCGGCTGCCGCCCTGTTTATCTTTTGGCTGGGCCAGGTCAGCTTTGATCAGGAATATGCCGAATATGATGTGGTGTTTGAAGGTCCGGTGCGCGGTTTGTCAAAGTCTGGTGAAGTGCGCTTTAACGGTATCAAAGTCGGTGAAGTAACCAATCTGGGGCTGGACAAGGGTGATCCCAACAACAAGGTGATTGCCCGTATCCGGATATTTGCCGAAACCCCGATCAAACAGGACAGCTACGCCCAGCTTGAGCCCCAGGGCATTACCGGGCTTTCCTATATCCAGATCAATGGTGGTAGTGCCAACAGTCCGCCGCTCAAAAAGCAAGCGAATGCGCTTTATCCCAAAATACCCTCAAGGCAGGCGCAACTGGATGAGCTTTTTGCCGGTGCCGATGATATGATGCTGGCGGCCAATGCGGCGCTTGTGCGCATCAATACCCTGTTCAGCACCAAAAACATGTCGGCATTTTCCAATGTGCTGGAAAATATGGATACGGTTACGGCGCGTCTGGCTGCTGAAGAGACCCTGTTTTCTGACTTTGGAGACATGATCCGTTCAGCAGGCGAGGCCGCCGATGAGGCAGCCAGGGCGGCGATCACCGTTCAGGAAATTCTAACCAGTGGCAATGAGGTGTTGTCCAAAGATGCCAAGGAAATGATCATGGCCTTCACCGATGCGGCCATACAATTGGAGGAGGCCTCGACCAAGGCCAATGCGTTTATGGACAAGGTAAGTGACCCTTTGACTGAATTCAGTCAGGAGGGGTTGAGCGAACTAACCCTGACGCTAACGCAATTGCGTTCCCTGACCCAGACGCTGGAGCAGATCATGGAGGAGATAGACCGTAATCCCGGTGCGTTTATTGCCGGTGAGCCGGTCAAGGAAGTGGAGGTTCCGCGATGAGGACGATCTTACTGGTTTTGGCAGCATCCATGATGTTGGTATCGTGTATTTCTGTATTGCCAAAACCTGGGCCAGACCCGGATACTTTTCGCCTGAGTGAAATTGTATTGCCGTCTCAACTGGCTTCAACGCCGGTGGTCTTGGTGGAATTGCCATCAAGCCCCAAGGTCTTGCGTAATAACCGCATTGCCATTGTGCAGGGGTCGCAAGGTATTGCTTATACGGCCGGGGCGCGCTGGGCCGCTCCGGTGCCACAACTGGTCAGTGAATTATTGACAGATGAGCTGCTGGCCACGGGTGCCTTGAATGTGGTTTCGCCGCAAGAAGGTGTGCATCCGCGCTTCGCCCTGATTACCGAAATCCGCCATTTTGAAATCGTTTATGATCAGGGCATGGACGCCGCTCCATTGGGGAGGGTTGAAATTCGCGCTAAACTGATCGACCGTCATGGTCGAGTATTAATGGCGCTTGGGCATTTTGATGCCAATTCCCGCGCTGATGACAACCGCCTGGGTGCCATCGCCGCCGCGATTGATCGTGCGGCACATCAGGTCGGTCAGGAATTGGGGGCGTGGGCCGCCAAAGAACTGGCCAGTGCGGATTAGGCTTTGCTTTGCTCTTTGACCAATTGCGCATAAAGGCCACCGGCGGCCATTAAGGCCTCGTGCGTGCCGTCTTCGGCAATCCGGCCCTGATCCAGAACCACAATATGATCGGCATGGCGCACACTGGAAAGGCGGTGCGCGATTAAAATCGTGGTGCGGCCTTTGCGCAGGCGCTCCAGTGCACCCTGCACTCTGGCTTCTGTCTTGGCATCCAGTGCGCTGGTGGCTTCATCAAGCAGTAAGATAGGGGCATCTTTTAGAAGCGCGCGGGCCAGGGAAATTCGCTGTTTCTGCCCGCCCGAAAGGCGGTGGCCATGTTCGCCGACCTGCGTATCATAACCCTGGGGCTGGCTCTGGATGAATTCATGGGCATCGGCGCCTTTGGCGGCCTCAATAATATCATCCAATGGGGCATCCAGCCTGCCAAAGGCAATATTATCTTTTATGGTTCCGTCAAACAATACTGCATCCTGACTAACCAGGGCGATGGAACGGCGCAAGCTGGCAAGGGTAACGGCATTGATGGGGGTTTGATCGATCCGTATTTCGCCTTTATCGGGATCATAAAGCCGTGGCACAAGATTAAGCACACTGGTTTTGCCCGCGCCCGATGGTCCGACCAGCGCCAGGGTGGTACCGGGATTTACGGTAAAGCTGATACCCTTCAGCACCGCTTCATTATTCTGATAGGCCAGGTGCACATTGGAAAATGACAATTTGCCTTTTGTAATGCGAAGCGCGCCCGCTTGGGGGCGATCCTTGATATGCGGCTCGGTATCGATTTGCGCAAAAATGCGTTCCAGCGCCGCTGCGCCTTCCTGCCAGACCGCGCTCAAAGTGCCAATGGCTCGTAATGACGGGGCCATAACCGCCAGCGCACTGATAAAGCCGATCAGATTGGCAACGGGCGAGCCACCAGTGCCTGTCCGCCAGCCAGCAAAGACCAGCACGGCGGCAAAGGCAAGCCCGCCGGTAAATTCCAGTATAGGGTCTATCTGCGCTTTCTTTTTGATCAGTTTGTAGCTTAACGCCCGGCGTTCTTCAAAGCTCCTGGCGGCACGGGCCTGCTCATACGGTTCAAGTTGATTGACCTTGATCATCCGCGCCCCGGAAATGCTTTCGGTCAGCAAAGCGGTCAGGCGGCCCATTTGTGCCTGTGTCCGTGCCGACACGGTGCGCACGGTTTTGCCGATCCGGGTCACTGGAAAGCTGATCAGCGGGTAAAGCACAAAGACAAGAAGCGCCAGCAACCAGTCCACCCAGATCATAAAGGCAATGGCCCCGATTACGGTCAGGGTATCGCGCACCAGATTGGTTAAAAGGCGCGACAGGGCTTCGCGCACCAGATTAATATCATTGGTCAGGCGCGAGACCCATTGCCCGGCGGGCACCTTGCTGATCTGGCCAAAGTCGGCGCGCAATAAATGCCCGAACATGGTGTTTTGCAGACGCGTGGTAATGCGCAATGCAATGGCATTGGTAATCAGGGTCTGGCCATAGAGCGATATGGCCTTGAACAGGCTAAGCGCAATAATGGCGAGCGGGACAAGGCGTAAAATGCGCGGGTCGTGATCATCCAGCAGGGTAACGGCCCAACGCACCACAACGGGGTAGAGCGAATTAGCCATCGCCACCAGCGCCATTAGGGCAAAAGCCAGCAACAGAAAAGGCCAGTGCGGCCATACCCATTGCCGCCAGAACCGTTTGCCAGTCGATGTGTTTTTACGCGCCGTGATGGTCGTGTTCCGGATCAATCAGGCGGTGGGCATGGATTATAAAATAACGCATATGGGCATTATCTACGGTTTGCTGCGCTGCTGATTTCCAGGCGTTATAGGCGCTGGCATGGTCGGGAAAGGCACCAATATAGTCGAGTTTGGTCAAGTCCTTGAAATAGACCGTGTTTACATCGTCCAGCTCGCCACCAATGACGATGTGCAAAAGTTGTTTGTCGTTTTTGCGCTGAAGTGGTGAGTTCATGAGTTCTTCTCTCTGACCAGTGATTTGCGAACGCGTTCTAATATCAGGGCATGTAAGGCGGGGCCAGCACAAATCACCCCCGGTTTGATGGTGTTTTGCAGATCATAACGAAACACCTGCCCCGCCGTATCAGTAACTATGGCACCGGCCTCAGTAGCAATCAAATCCGCCGCCGCCAGGTCCCAGTCGCATTTGGAACGCAAGGTCAAGGTGGCATCCCACTGGCCCGCCCCCACCAGCGCTATGCGATAGGCCATGGAATTGCGCGATCCGGTGTGCATTTTTGGCCAAGGCTCTTTCCAGCCATGGTAAGAAAACAACCCGTCATGGGCCAGCATGCGGGTGCCATCCAGATGCTGGCATTTACTGACCGTTAAAGACTGGTCATTACAAAACGCGCCCTTGCCCGCTTCGGCGTAAAACAATTCATCCAGCACCGGATTGTAAACCACCGCTGAAATGGGTCTTCCTTCTTCAACCACGGCAATGCAAATGGTAAAGTGCGGCTTGCCTGCAATGAAGGCGCGGGTTCCATCTATCGGGTCCACAACAAAACTGCGTCTGGCCGACAGGCGCGATCCATCATCCCGGCTTTCTTCGGATAACCAACCATAATCAGGCCGGGCGGCACACAAAATATTTCGCAACAGGGCATCTGTTTCAAGGTCAGCGCGCGTTACCGGATTGCCGGGGCTTTTTTCGGTGATTTCACCCGGATCGGCAAACCATTTCATGGCGCAGGCACCGCCATTTCGTGCAGCATCGATCAGCAGATCAAGATCAGCGCTGTTGGTCTGGCTCATTGACCGGCGACACTAAGGCCTTCAACCAAAAGCGAAGGCGTATTGGTGCTGGAGCGAAATTCCAGATCAGAAGCGGCAATCAGGCGGGCGTAAATATCCAGAAGGTTGCCCGCCACGGTCATTTCATTGACCGGTCCTGCTCTCTTCCCGTTTTTAATCTCAAACCCGGCAATGCCGACCGACCAGTCACCGGTGCCGCCATTATAGGATGGACCAAACGCATCGGTAACCAAAAGGCCATTGCTAATATCACGCATCAGTTCTTCGGGAGGCTTTTTGCCGGGGGCAATGTGCACATTGGTGGTGCCCACTCCCGGTGGCCCGCCAAGCCCCATGGAGGCGTGGCCTGTTGGGGCTTGTTGCAACTGCCGCGCCGATGACAAATTATGCAGCCAGGTCGTCAGATGACCATCCTTGACCAGTTGGCGTTTTTGCCGTTCCAGTCCCTCCCCATCAACCGCCGACGATCCCAACCCGCGTTGTCGCAACGGGTCTTCAATGATGTCAAAGCCGGAACTGAAAACCGGCTCGCCCATTTTGTCTTTCAAAAAGGATATGCCGCGCGCTACGCCGGGGCCGGTAATTGCCCCTAAAAACATGCCGAGCAAAGATCGTGCTGTGCGTGGCTCGAACATAACCGCCATGGACGCACTGCCGAGCTTGGTTGCCCCAAGGCGCGCTGCGGTGCGTGTCCCGGCTTCGCAGCCTATATCTTCGATGGATCGCAAATCCTCCGCCCAGTGGGCATTGCTTTGCGCCCAGTCACGTTCCATGGCACCATTTTTTTCGCCAAGCACCATGACGCTGCGCCCGTGCGAGGTTTTTTGCCGTGCCGCTTCAAACCCATTGCTGGCAAACACGGCGGCCCCGCTTAAACTCCAGCCTGCATTGGCCCCGCCTGACTTGCTAACCCCTTTTACGCCTAGCGCGGCAGCCTCTATGGCCAGTGCCGATTGCGTCAGGGTTTCTATATCAGGAATAGAAGGATCAAATAGATCCAGGTCCGGGTTGTTCTGCGTTAACTGGTCCGGGTCTGCCAGGCCGCACCAGGGATCCTCAGGGGCCGCCCTGGCCATGGCACAGGCGCGTTCGGCCAGTTTTTCAAGCGAAGACGGGGAGAGGTCAGAAGACGAGATGCCAGCTTGTCTTTTGCCAATCAGCACCCGTAAGCCCAGGTCCTGACTTTCGGCGCTTTCCACCTCTTCGCGCACACCATCGCGCACAGATATATCCAGCGCGCGAGATTGCACAATTACCGCTTCGGCGGCTTGGGCACCCTGTTTTAAGGCATGACCGACAATATCTTTGGCAAGTGCGGAAAACCGCGCCGGGTTCTGGCTTTGATCATTAGAATTTGTCATGGCGAAGATGTAACCCCGCGCCCGTAATCCCGCAATCCGCTTTAACCGATAAAGATAAAATACAGCAGCGCCAGCGCTTCGGCGAGCAGGATAAGGCCGGTAAATAAAGTGCCATAAAACCGCCCAAGAGGCCGCTTGCCTTCTTCTGCCTGAAAGCCGAACCCGTGGGCATAACGCGCCAGGGTAAAGATAACGCCAAAAATATGGATGATGAAAACCGGGGCGCCCAGCAGGCCAAGGGTAAACAGGCCCAGAAGTGGCAAGGGTGCATATTCGGCAAAATTGGCATGAATACGCATGGAACGCATCATTTCGTCATTGTCATCATGCCCAAGGCCAATGCCTGTGCTTAGTCGGGTTTTGATCGTTTTATAGCCCAATATAAAAAGCAAAATGAGATTAAGCGCCAGATACAGTGCGGCGGCTTCATTGGCCGTCAGATCAAACATAATATTCTCCCCAACCGGTTCATCCGGTGTTTCCCAAGCATTGTCTCACGCTGTGATCTTCGTCAAGGCGCACCCGGTCAAACAAAAGTGAATAGTGACGGCCGCGCTTGACCTTTTGCACTGGGTCTGAAATGACACCCGCCTTCAAGCGGAGCAAAAATCATGGGTTTCAAATGCGGTATTGTCGGTCTGCCTAATGTGGGTAAATCCACACTCTTTAATGCGCTAACGCAAACGGCAGCGGCGCAGGCAGCGAACTATCCCTTTTGCACCATCGAGCCCAATGTCGGCGAGGTTGCTGTGCCGGAGCCGCGTCTGGCCAAACTGGCGGCTATCGCTGGATCCAAAGAACTGATTCCGGCAAAGATGAATTTTGTTGACATTGCCGGTCTGGTCAAAGGCGCTTCAAAAGGGGAAGGCCTTGGCAATCAGTTTCTGGCCACCATTCGTGAAGTGGATGCGGTGCTTTATGTGCTGCGCTCATTTGATGATGATGACATCACCCATGTTAATGGCCAGATTGACCCCTTGAGTGATATGGAAACGGTGGAAACCGAATTGATGCTGGCGGATATGGAAAGCCTGGAAAAGCGCATTGCCAGCGCCGAGAAAAAAGCCCGCTCCGGCGATAAGGAGGCCAAGGCCGCCATCGTCTTAATGGACCTGGCTTTGGCCGAATTGCGCGAAGGTCGCCCGGCTCGTGCCGCCAAGGTGCCCGATGATGATAAAAAGGCCTGGAAAGGCTTGCAATTGCTTACCTCAAAGCCGGTTATGTTTGTTTGTAATGTGGATGAGGCCAGCGCCGGGACCGGCAATGCCTATTCATACACCGTAGAAGAGTTTGCCAAAAAGGAAGGCGCGCCGGTGGTGGTAATCTCGGCGCAAATCGAGGCCGAACTGGCACTATTGGCGGCTGATGAGCGGGCGGAATATCTGGCAGAGTTGAGTTTGGAGGAACCCGGTCTGGATCGCCTGATCCATGCGGGCTATGCGCTTCTTGACTTGCAGACCTATTTTACCGTTGGTCCAAAAGAGGCCCATGCCTGGACCATAAAAAAAGGCACCAGTGCGCCCAAAGCCGCCGGTGTTATCCACGGGGATTTTGAAAAAGGTTTTATTCGCGCCGAAACCATCTCGTATGAAGACTTTATCGCCTGCAACGGTGAAGCTGGTGCCAGGGAGACAGGCAAAATGCGCGCCGAGGGCAAGGACTATATCGTGCAGGACGGCGATGTGCTGCATTTTCGCTTTAATGTTTAGGGGCGGCAACATTTTTTGTATTTTTTGCCTGATCCACAATGACAAGGCTCATTTCTACCGATTTTACGATTCTGTTGAGTAGAGTTAGGTGTTTCTGGAAACTCAGAAATATGTTTTTCTCGCCAGCTCTGTTTATTTGATTCAAAAAAACCCCAGTCCTTGTTCATTTCCTCATAATATGAATGTTGTTCCTCCGGCCATTCTTTACATTCCAGCAAGAGGAGGCCCTCGCCTAAATTCTCGTTATATTTTGGCGCAGCAATGGCGATGCCTATAATTTTTTTTAGATTAGAGAATTTATTTTTAACGGCACCACAAGCTATTTCCAAAATTTTTTGTCGCCTAGGTTGATATTCACTTTCAAAATCGCCGGGGTTGGTAACATGCAGTTGCAAAAATACATAGGCTGTATCCTTGTAAAACGATGGCACGAACGATAAATTTCTTACCAATTCATAACTACCTGGATCGGGAAAACTCTCTATTGCCTTAAACATTGCTTCACATAGTGCGCGCCTGATAAACCTTGGCTCTTTAGCCATCTCTTGTATGGCGCTTTTACCTTTGCGAACGTTTCGCGTACCATCGGTGCCATCAAGTGCGTTTTGGGAAGTTCGTTGGATTATTTCATCCCATAAATACGATACCATATTTGCTTCATTTCGATGGGTATATAGTGGTTTCTGGATAAATGATTCCCATTCACCTTCACCTATCACCAGGCCATTTGTATTATTGTCATTAGTGCCAATGAAGTGCGCTTTTTTCTTTTCATCAAAATTTAAAATATAATGAGCAATTAAATCCTCTTCGCCGCAATATGTTAGTATATCGTATTTGTCGATTGCTGCTTCTTTAGCGTCAAAATAATTGCTCAAGTCCCAAGCTGTATCAAATTCATTAAATAGAATTTCAAGGTTGTGGCTATCCAGCATATGAACTTTATCGGTTGCGCTTAAATCAATAAAAAATGGCCAGTCAGATGGGCTTTTTGCATCGCTGTAAGCAAGAGCAAGGCTTCCATATACATTTTCATTAGAATATGCAGCGCAAGCCTCTTTAGCGCCATGCGCAACTATAATTTTATGTATTTTTGGTTTTTGGGGCAAAGCTATTGGTAAGGGCACTTCAGCCTTACTATCCAGAAAGATTGGTCGCCCTGTTTTTATGTATTTTTCTGCCCGTTTTGCTGCAGCAATCTGGTTTGAAACAACGCTTCTCTTCCAGCGATCCCAAGCGATTTTAAAACTCTTTGCAGGCTTATCAAACCGTCGGCTTTCACGATCAAAAAACAGAAATACATGGTTATCAAAAATAGCAATCAGGTCGCATAATTCATCATGATCGTCTTTATGGGGATTCGGATAGGTCCAGAATTTGAGGAAAGTTTTTTCACACAATGCAGCCAACAAAGATTCTGTTGGCGTTAATCCCTTAGACTTTGTAATTGGAGGAGTGATGTCTGCCATCATCTTTCCTGTCCTCTAAAATAAAACCGCAAAACCTCCAACCATTCTTTATGCACCACATAAACGGCAATGTAACGGAATTTGAGTGAGATGATTTCTCTTGTGCCATGCACATCCCCGGCATGCCCAGCCTCCGGGAATTCGCGGATCAAGGACAGGGTTTTTCTAATATCATTTTTTAGAGGTAAAACTATGTGCGGTGCATGATCTGATAAATAGGCGGTTTGTGCGTTGATATTTTCTATCGCTCGTGCCCGAAATCGTATGGGCTTCACGAAAAGCTCTCACCCAGGGCGGCGAGGACTTCTGCTTCGCTGGCAAAGACCGGGTTTTCCCGTGTAACCGCAGCCTGCACATCGGCAATTTCATTGGCATTTAGCTTGATGGTTTTGTTGCGGTCGCGCATTAGACAGACCAGATCGTTGGCCAGACTATCTTGCTGCTCTTTGGGTAATGCTTTGGCGAATTCAATAATTTTTTCTAACTTGCTCATGACGCAAAATATAACACATATGAGTGTGATAATCCATGTCGGCGTTTTGTTAGTTTATTTTATTAGAGATGATGGCCAGTTATGAACCTCATCTCCAAAATCCATAGCGGTAATACTGTGCGTCTTGCACCTCTGACCGAGGCCCACCGCGAGGGGATGCGCTTGGCGGCCAATGATCCGGGTATATGGAAATGGATGAGCCTGCGCGGTGATGGGGATCATTTTGATTTCTGGTTTGATTTTGTGCTGGATGATCAGGCAAAAGGCAATGCCATCAGCCACGCTGTCATGGTTGATAACAACATTATCGGCCATAGCGCCTATCTTGTGATTACGCCGCCTTTCAACCGCGTTGAAATAGGCTGGACCTGGTATGCGCGCGCCCATCGTGGCACCAAGGTCAATCCCGAATGCAAATTCTTGCTTCTGGACCACGCCTTTGATTGTGGTGCAGAGCGGGTGGAGCTGAAAACCCATCACAAGAATATCCAAAGCCAGAATGCCATGAGCAAAATGGGCGCGATGCGTGAAGGAGTTTTGCGCCACCATGCCAAATGCTGGGATGGCAGCTATCGCGATACGGTGTTCTTTTCCGTCTTGCGCGATGAATGGCCTACCGTAAAAGCTGGCCTTGAGGCACGGTTAAACGCTTAAAATTACTCCGCCGGGTGGGCGTGTTTGGCCCGATCCGCTTCGGCGGCATCCTGCCAGAGACGGGTTAGGGCGTGGCTTAAATTCTTGCGGGTGGCGCGTAAATATATCGTGTTGTCTGACAAGCCCTCGCGCAGTCGCACATAAGCATGGGGAAGGTTGTGATAGGGCATGCGCGGGAAAAGGTGATGGGTGGCATGAAAACGCAGACCCACCGGCGCCCAGAGCGTGGTGATAATCGGATGACCAGGCACATCCACACTGTCCAGAAATTGCTCGGCCACGCTTAATTGTTCTTCGCCCGGATTGCGATAGGCATGGGCCGCCAGCGTGCGCAGAGAATTAAAAAGGAAAATAAGCACCGCTACCGCATACCAGATGATCAGCGCCTTGATGGGCAGCACCTTGAACCAAACGAGGCCAATTGCCGCCCAGCCATAGGCAAAAGCCATAAATTCCTGAAACAGCCAAAGACCTTTGGGGTCGTCTTTTTTAGAGGCCCGTTCATAGGTCAGATCAATGGTCAGCGAGGAGGCGCTGCGCCATACCAGCTTGCGAACGGGCGGTAATAACCATCCAAGTGGGGCCAGCAGCAAAAACCTGACCACAAAAAACGCCGGCAGAATAAAGATTAAAAACATATAGCCGATAATGCCCAGCGGGTTGCCAGCCCCAAAGGGCAGGTATTCGCCATCCTCTGAGGTGCCGTAAACATCATGCACATGATGGTGCCGGTGCACCCCATGATAGGTGAAGCTGGGGATCAGCATGGGAAATCCGCAAAGCATATTCCAGACAAAGCGAAAGGTCTTGAAGGTGCCGGATTTAAGATGCGTCAATTCGTGGGTAAAAAGCACGGCACGATAGAGCAACAGTGCTGAGGACAACAGAGAAACCATACCCAATACGGAAAACGTCGGGGTTATAACCGCAACGGCAAAGGCGGCCCAGCCAATGGTGACCGAGAGGAGAAAATCCGGCCAGTAAATTTTCGGATCGGGCTTCATCAGGTCAGCGACCAGCTTGTTGGCCTCCGCCATTGGAAATTCGCCATTATCCCGTTCGATCGTCATATCTGAGTTTTCCGTAACTGATGCCACCGTTTCACATAAGGAATTAAAGTGTTGCGGGCAAGGCCGTGCCCATCATCGCGCGACTTTGCCGCAGGGCTTGACAGAGAAAGGGTGGTGTATTACATAACCAATACACTAATTCAGCAAGGCGCAATGATCTCACGGGTCATCGCCGTTTCGAGGAGAATGCACATGACGCCGGATTGGACGGATGATCAGCCGATCTACCGGCAACTGAAGGATAAGGTGGTTGTCGGCATTTTAGACGGCGTTTTACCGGAAGGTGAGGCGCTGCCCTCTGTTCGAAGCGTTGCTGCGGATTTGCAGATTAATCCGCTGACCGCCTCAAAAGCCTATCAGGAGCTGTTAATGGAAGGTTTCGTAGAGAAACGCCGCGGACTTGGCATGTTTGTTGTCGAAGGTGCGCGCAAAAAGGTTTTGGAGGCTGAACGTAATCGCTTCCTGAAAGAGGAATGGCCGCGGGTTTTGAACACCATAAAGCGGCTGGGCTTTGATGCGCAGGAGCTATTTACCAGCGCGCAAAGCAAGAAAGGAGCCTGAGATGACGGATACTACAGATAGCTTACCGGTTATCAGGGCCAGAAACCTGTCCAAGAGCTTTGGAAAATTCAGGGCCTTGAAGGACGTTAGTTTTGAGGTTCCTCTGGGCCGTATTGTTGGCGTCATTGGTGCCAATGGTGCCGGTAAAACCACACTGTTAAATTCAATACTGGGGCTTGGTTCCTATGAAGGTGATTTAAGTGTGCTGGGGCTGAACCCGTCCAGACAGCGCGGTCGCCTGATGCGCGATGTATGCTTTATTGCTGATATTGCCACTTTGCCCAAATGGATGAAGGTAGAGGAGGTGCTGGATTATGTGCAATCCGTGCACCCCAGATTTAATCGGTCCAAAGCATTGGATTTTCTGGCCCGCACTAATATACCGCGTGGCCGTCTGATCCGGGCCTTGTCCAAGGGTATGACCGTGCAATTGCATCTGGCGATTGTGATGTCCACCGACGCCAAATTACTGGTGCTGGATGAACCGACGCTGGGCCTTGATATTTTGTTTCGCAAGCAATTTTATCAAAGCCTGCTGGAAGAATATTTCGATGAAACCCGCACGGTAATTATTACCACCCATCAGGTTGGCGAGATCGAACATATTCTGACCGATGTGATGTTCATCAAGGATGGCAGAATTCTTCTTGAAGCCAATATGGATGAGCTGACCGGGCAATATACCGAAGTCATGGTGGCCCCTGGCAAAGAGCAGGAAGCCATGGCGCTGGGGCCAATTTCAACGGGCACCACTTTTGGCAAAACCACATGCGTTTATAAGGATATTGACCGCGAGAAACTGGCGGGACTGGGCGAAATACGGCGCCTGGGGCTGGCCGATATTTTCGTGGCAACCATTACGGGAGAAGAGCAATGAATACGTTTTCAGCGCTGGTAAAGCGTGAAGTTCTGGATGGCAAAAACGGGTATATCCGGGTGCCGGTAATCCTGACGGGAATTACCCTGATCCTTATGGTGCTCTCCAGTCTGGGCCTGGGCAGTTTTATGACTTTTGATGGCATGAAGCAGGAGGGGATCAACAACCTTGCCGATGTGCTCAATACTTTGGCAAACAAGGAGCCGGGGGATATGTCCGCTGGCATAACGGGAATTTACTGGCTGGCCACGGGGCTCGTCTGGGTGGCTTTTCCGTTTGTTATCTTCTTCTCATTGCTTGGCGCGCTTTATGAAGAACGACGTGACCGCTCCATCCTTTTCTGGAAATCCATGCCGGTCAGCGACTGGCAGGAAGTGGTGGCCAAGTTTTTCACCCCGGTCATTATGACGCCCCTGTTTTTCCTTGGTGTTGTTATCGCGGCACAAATTTTCATCGCCACCTTTCTTAGCATGTTGATGGTGGTGCAGGGTGGGCCCGTGTTGGGTCTGTGGCCGCTTAGCCTGATGGTTTCAAGCTGGCTGACCTTTGTGGTGCACTATACGCTGTGGTTGTTATGGGCATTGCCGGTGCTGGCCTGGCTCTTGTTTGTGTCTTCCTATGCTTCACGCATGCCTTTTTTATGGGCCGTTCTTGCCCCCATCGTGTTGATTGTAGTGGAGGCCATGTTCTTTCGGTCCAACATGATTGCCAACTGGTTTGGCTTGCACCTTGGCGGCTGGCAAGGTGAGGCCTATGGCGCTCTGGAAGGCCATATTGATGGCCCGGATCAGGCAATGCAAATGTTACTTGGCCAAGCGGCGCTGGAGGGCTTGCGCTATACCCTTGGCAGTGTGCAGTTCTGGATCGGTCTGGTGATTTCAGGTGGTTTGGTATTTGGTGCGATCAAAATGCGCCAGCGCGCCCTTTGATACTGGTCCGATAAAAATGCTCGGTCGATGAGCAAAAGGCGGGTCGCCAAATTGGCGGCCCGTTTTTTGTTATAAAGGGATTTCAGTCGTGTTTTTGATACATTCCATGGCAAAGGTAGCGCTGACATCGGCAAACTTCATTTCCCGGATCAGGGTTTTATATACCCGGTCATAATCACTCACATCACGGCAAATCACTTTAAGCAGATAATCCACCTCGCCGGCCATGCGATAAAACTCAACGACATCGGGGATACGGCTGACAATGGCGGCAAACCGATCCAGCCATTCCTGTGAATGGTCTCTGGTCTTGACCGCGATAAATACCGTTTGCCCAAACCCCAGCGCTTGCGCATCTACGATGGAAACCCGGCGCAGGATAATCCCGTCCTCTTCCAGCCGCTTAACCCGCCGCCAGCAGGTGTTGGTGGAAACCCCCAGTGTGTCTGCCAGCGTTTCCAGTGAAAGCGTTGCATCCTGTTGCAGGGCGATCAGTAATTTTCGGTCAACATCATCAATAATTTCGTTCATATCATATTATATCGAAAATATTTGCCAGTTAATAGTAATTATTCAAATTAAATTGCGATGATTTTTGCTCTGCGTTTTGACATTCTGCGCGCAAGTCAATGGGTTTGTTTATTGGAACACTTTCATGCAGGAAAATTTGACTACCGCGCCACAACGGCTTCCAGAAAGCTCGGCAGCGCAACCGTTGGGGTCAGTGTTTGACGTATTGAGACAAAACGTCATTGGTCATGATCATGTGCTGAACGGCCCTTTTGGACCGCGCCGGCTGCTGTATGCAGATTATGTGGCTTCGGGGCGAGCCTTTGCGCCGATTGAAAATACCATCAGGCAATACGTCTTGCCGCTTTATGCCAACACCCACACCGAGGCTTCGGCCACCGGGCGCCAAAGCTCTGCCTTTCGTGAACAGGCTCGTTCTATTATAGCCAACGCTATCGGTGCCAGTGATGAAGATGCCATCATTTTTTGCGGCAGTGGCTGCACCGGTGCCATTGATAAACTGATCAATATTCTGGGTTTGAAAATACCGGATAATCTGGGGCGTTTTGGGATTAAAACCAAAATCAGGCCAGCCCGGCGACCAGTGGTGTTTATCGGTCCTTATGAACATCATTCCAATGATGTGCAATGGCGTGAAAGCATTGCCGATGTGGTTGTGATCGGCCAGGATGATGAGGGTTTGATTGATCTTGATGATTTGAAAAAACAGCTCATCGCCCATCAAGACCGTCCCCTCAAAATCGGTAGCTTTTCTGCTGCCAGCAATGTTACCGGAATTCTGACCGACACCAGTGCCATTGCCCGTCTGTTGCATCAATACGGCGCGCTGGCCGCTTTTGATTTTGCCGCTTGCGCACCGTATGTTCCTATTCATATGAACGCACCGGATGGCGGATACTTTGATGTCGTTTATATCTCCCCGCATAAATTTCTGGGTGGACCCGGCACGCCCGGCTTATTGGTGATTAAAAAAGAGTTGGCACAGAATAAAACCCCGGTAATTCCAGGTGGGGGCACGGTTTCCTATGTCAGCCCTTGCGCGCAGGCTTATCTGAGCGATGTCGTGCACCGCGAGGAGGGGGGTACGCCGGATATTGTTGGCTCAATTCGTGCCGGACTGGTGTTTGATCTGAAAGAAAAAATCGGTAATGCGTTAATTGCGAGCGCCAAGAAGGCTTTAGTAAAAAAGACATTTTCGCGCTGGGAAAGTGACCCAAATATCAAAATACTGGGGTCCGAAACGGCGGCGCGTCTACCGGTGTTTTCATTTTTGATCCGCCATGGCGATGGGTTTTTGCATTATAATTATGTGGTCACTTTGCTGGACGATTTGTTTGGTATTCAGGCGCGCGGCGGTTGCTCATGCGCCGGGCCATACGGGCATCAACTTCTGGATATTGACCTTGAAACTTCCCGCGAATACGAAGCCATTATCCATACTGGCCTGGAGGCGTTAAAGCCCGGTTGGGTGCGCCTTGGTTTCACCTATTTTCTCTCCGGGCACGAAGTGGAGCTGATATTATCCGCTGTGGAGTGGATTGCAAAGAACGGCCCCGCGCTTTTGCCGCTTTATCATCTCGATAGCAAAACCGGAAAATGGACCCATAAAGACCATCTAAACCACGGTGAAACCCTGCTTGATCTGTCCTGCCTGACCAAACCAGAACGCCCGGTGGAAGTTCCCGAAAGCCTTGAAGGTTTACTCACCGCCGCCAATACCGCCCTGGCCAGAGCAGGGCAATTGCCGCCGCCTGAACCTTGTGCCGATTTGCGAAGCGTTCCTGCGCACCTTCTCTGGTTTTCGCAAAGTCCACAGTCTGAAGAACAAGCCCAGTATCAAGATGTGCCGCCGACGATGCGAACCGGGTATATTGATCGCTTTCGCCGCCTTTTCAAAGCGGGCAATGCTGCCGGATAATACATGAATAAAAGATAGAGTCAGGCGACCCTAATACATGTGTTGACCGCCATTGATGGACAGGGTCGAGCCAGTAATAAAACCGGCATTGTCGGTAACCAGAAAATGCACGCCGCGCGCAATTTCATGGGCTTTGCCAAGGCGGCCAACGGGTATCCCGGCGATGATCTTTTCCAACACGTGATCGGGCACGGCGGCAACCATATCAGTATCAATATAACCCGGTGCTATGGCGTTTACGGTAATGCCGTGGGCGGCACCTTCCTGGGCCAGGGCTTTGGTAAAGCCGTGAATGCCGGACTTGGCCGCCGCGTAATTGACCTGGCCATATTGGCCGGCCTGACCATTGATGGAACCGATGTTGACGATGCGGCCAAATTTGCGGTCCAGCATGCCTTTCCAGACGGCACTGGCCATGTTGTAGCAACCACCAAGGTTAACATCGATGACCTTTTTCCAAGCCTCTGGCGACATGCGTTTCATAGTGCCATCGCGGGTTATGCCGGCATTATTGACCACAATATCTACCGGTCCAAGGTCGTTCTCGATTTTCGCAAGACCGGCTTTGCAGGCTTCATAATCGGCTACATCCCATTTGTAACAGGATATATTTTCATGGGCAGCGCAGGCGCGCGCTGCCTCATCATTACCGGCATAAATAGCGGCTATTTGATAGCCGTTATCGGCCAGGCGTTCGCTGATCGCAAGACCAATGCCACGCGTTCCACCGGTAATCACTGCCAGTCGTGCCATAATACTCTCCTCTTGGATGAGCTGCATTATGGCAAATCCCGTGATAAAAGAAAACGTGCAATTTGGCTTGCGGTGCCGTGCTGCACTTGCGAAACTGCTGCACTGAAAGATTGTGCGGGGAAACTGTGACAAAATCGACTAAAAATAAGGACGCGCCGGTGGTGATTAAAAAATACGCCAACCGGCGGCTGTATGACACATCGCGCAGCGCCTATATTACGCTGGATGATCTGAAAACATTGGTGCACGAGGGCACCGATTTTGTGGTTCAGGATGCCAAAACCGGTGAGGACCTTACCCATTCGGTGCTGACCCAGATCATCTTTGAGCAGGAGGCCCAGGGCCAGCATTTACTGCCTGTTGATTTTCTGCGCCAACTGATCCGGTTCTATGGGGACAGTATGCAAAGCGTTGTGCCGGGGTTTTTGGATCTGAGTATGAGTTCGCTGGCAAAAAACAAGACGCGCTTTGATCAACAAATGGGGGCAGCTTCGGCCAACCCGCTGTTTGGCATGTTTGAAGATCAGGTGCGACAGAATATGGCGATTTTTGAAAACGCGCTGGAGACCATGTCACCATTCAAGGCATTTAGCGCAGAAAAACAAAAAGAAGAAACGCCTGACCGTAGCGATGAGCTGGCTGAATTGCGGGCGCAAATGAGCGCCATGCAGGAAAAACTCAACAAGTTGAGCTAATTTCTGATCTGTTCCATTCTGGCACAGCTATTCAGCTTGGCGTGTAAAATCAGATAAATTTTTATGGTTAATGGCTCGTTAATCGCCTAATCGTGTCAAAGCGCACCAGTTTTTTCAGGTGCGTAAATTGCACAGATGATGACATGAGCCGCATTACCTCCATTTCCAGCGCGATAAGCGCAAGGACTGGTCCTTCGCCGGACCGTCCGGGAAAGGCGCCTGCCAGGGCTGCGCTTGTGCCGGCCACTTCGTCTTCTCCAAAGCGGGCCGCCAACATGGCCAGGCCTGCGCAGGTGGCGGCCTATCATGCACAGCTTCTGGCAGGTGTGCCTGGGCGGGGCTTAAAAGCGGTGCCAGCAGAACAGGCCAGAATATTTGCAGCCTATGCAAGAATTCATAAAGGCCAGGTGCCAGCGGGTGTGTTGCTCAGGCGCTGGGCTTAATCCACATAATCCTCATCAGGCTCCGGCTCGCCCCCGGTATAGATCACCGTAATCATATAACCGGCGACCACATCCAAGAGGGCCATGGTGGTAATGATAAAAAACAGGGATGAGGCAAAGGCCGGTATCAGTAAAAATTCGATCAGGCATAAAATGAACAGCGCCAGGGACAGTGTGTGATTGATTATGGCTTCGCGGCCCTCTCTGGCGGTTTTGATAAACTCCGCAAAAACCAGCACGAGCGCCACAAACAAGAGCACATCCTGGGTGGTTATGTTCCATTCAGCCCCGGTGGCCATGGGCACACTGAAGAGCTTGCGACCAAGGCTTTCCACCACGGTTTGCGCAGATTTTGATAGCGCCCCGTTGCCAAACGCCAGGGCATTATAGATAAATACCGGAATGGCCAATAGCGGGAAATTTCTTAGCATGATCGCCCCCCTGAACGCGTCACGATTACGGCTGATTAACGCGGCTTGCCGCCTTTATAAATCACACCGTCTTTCATCACAAACCCAACCTTTTTCAAGGCCCCAATGTCTTTGGCCGGATTGCCATTGACGGCGATAATATCGGCCAGCAGGCCTGGCTTTATGCTGCCAATGCGATCCTGCATGTGCAAAATACGGGCATTAACCGCGGTGGCGGCGCGCAGCGCGTCTATTGGCTTCATGCCGTAATCCACCATCAGGGCCAGTTCGCGCTGATTATCGCCATGGGTAAACACCCCCACGTCAGAGCCATTGCAGATGGTCACGCCGCTTTTCATGGCCAGTTTGAACATCGCCCGTTTGGCGCTTATGCGCGCCGGTTCTGGCTCGACCCCTTTTTTCCAGCCACGATATTGCATCACTGCATCCCCGGCGGCCAGCGTTGGGCAAAAGGCTACTTCGTTTTCTTTCATGGCGGCAAAAACGGACGCATCAGCCTCATCCCCGTGCTCGATGGTTTCAATACCGGCTTTGACAGCGCGCATCATGGCCTTTGCGCTGCTGGCATGGGCCACTACCGGCCTGCCCGAAGATCGGGCAGTTTGTACGATCAGTTTTAATTCATCTACTGAAAAGGTTGGCATGGCTTCTCCACCCGGTCCCCAGCGGTAATCCGCATAAACCTTGATCCAGTCAGCGCCCTTGCCGATCTGCTCGCGCACCACACGTATTAATTCGTCATGCCCATCAGCGCTTTGCGCCCCCAATGGCAGGTTAAATTCCGGGGCACCCTTTGGCCCATAACTGCCTGTGGCCACGATAGCGCGGGTGGTAATGATCATGCGCGGGCCGGGAATTATACCGCGCTCAACCGCCTGTTTTAACCCGACATCCGCATAACCGGCCCCCTCGGTGCCCAAATCACGTAAAGTCGTGAAACCAGCCATCAAAGTGGCGCGCATTTGCGCCACCGCACGGGCCGTGCGCAAGGACAGGGCCTCGTTCAACACCTGATCGGTCCAACTGGTTTCATCATAGGGGTGCAGCAAAACATGGCTGTGATTATCGATCAGGCCGGGAAGAAGGGTCTGGCCGGAAAGGTCAATGGTTTTGCCGTCCTTTGGAAAATTCAACGTATTGGCTGGCCCGGCTTGCATGATCGTATTGCCCTTAACCACAACCGCCCAGTTTTTGTGCATCTCCTGGCCATCAAAAACCGCATCGGGTCGCAGGACATAGGCGGCGTCTTCGGCCTGTGCGCGTCCGTTTATTGTGAACATGCACGCTATGGTCACCAGTGCTAACAGAAATCTCATTTTGCCCTCCCTGAGAAATGGTCAATCTTCTTTTGATCAACCTTATGGGCTTAATCGCGCATCATATCCAGTGTTTCGCGTAATCGTGTCAGAAAAAGAAAAGCGGCGGTAAACGGCATGGATATTGGTAATGGCCTTGATATAGGGCGGTTCTGCTTATGATCATGCTTTCTTCATCGCATTTTACATTGTCAAAGAGCCGTGCTGGCGGGGTAAAAACCCGTGCGCACACCCTTAATATATGTGATTTTAGCAGGGCGGGGATAAACCCAGACAAGCCGCAATAAATGAGGGATAATAAGGGTCAATTAGCCTGATTTAAGGGTCCATAAAAGCGCGTTTTGTATCAATTAAGGGGGTTTTGAGGGTCAGCACGAGGGTCATTAAGGGGTAGTTGTGACCCTCAATGTGTTCCTGATCGTCTATGCACGGGATAACTCCCTCTCCTTGGGGAGAGAGTTGGGGTGAGGGGCTTGTGGGTTGATAAACGCGCCTGCAAAGACGTGCCTTATAACGCCCCATCCCCTCATCTTATTCTTCTCCCATATGGGAGAAGAAAGAGGTTGGTTGACTGGCCGCGTCCTGTTTTCAAACGCGGGGGATTGCCAGAACTTATCCAACATGGGCGCAGGTGGGGTATATTACCGGCACCTTGCCAATCTGTATCCGCGTGTCATTGCCGCGAAGGTGTGGGCTGATCCAATTTATAAATACGTGCCAGGACAATCATGCGCATCACGAAAGCGGCAGGCATTGGCCAGGCTTTCATCGCAATAGGAACACAGCGCTTTTGGGTGTGGCTGGGTGATGGTATCGTTTTCAATACGAAAACCCTGTGCACGAAATTTTTTCAATGTGCGCGAAAAAGTTTCCGGGGTCATGTCCAGATAAGAGGCGATCAGTGATTTGTCGTAAGGCAGGCGGATGGAGGTTGTGCCCTCGCCGCCTTCTTCAATGCCCAGTTTCAGCAAATACCAGCCAACCCGTTCGGACGCATTGCGCAGGCGCGAATGTTCGATCTGGCGGATCAGATGCTGGGAGCGCATGGAGAGGCTGCCGATCATGTTCAGCGCAAAGGCATTATTGTCCTGCAATACCTGCCGCACAACAGGGGCCGGTAAAGACAGCAAGGTGGTCTTTTCCACCACTTGTGCACTGGCAACCGAGGGGATGTTCAACAAAATGGCGGCTTCCATCACGCCGTCGCCTGCGGAGAGCATTTGCAGAACCGCCTCATCGCCCGTGTCAGAGCCTTTGAACAACTTTACCCATCCTGAAAGGATCAGGTAGAAACGCGATAAATGTTCGGATTGCAAAAACAGTAATTTGCCTTTTTCGTATTCCTGAACATTGGCATGGGACAAAAGCGATTGCAGTTCTTTTTCGTCAAGTTTGGATAATGCCGGCAGCGCCCGGATCAGCGGCATATAGCGCTCCAGTCGGCTCGAAACTGATGCCGTGGTCCGGGAGGAGACAGAAAAGTGATCGGGCAAAGTGACAAGGCTGTTGACCAGTTCAATTTCAACCAGTTTTAAGCGCTCTATCTTGCCGGTAAGGAGCTGGAACCAGGTAATGGGAGAAATGGTTTCCAGCTCTTCGGCGTTATCGGTGCTGGCCAGCAAGGCATGCAGATCATCGACAAACTGCATGATATAGCCCGATGTGACCCGTTCCAGCAGGGCGCGTTGTTCGGGCGAGGCCAATGAAATGAAAGCGCGCTTATAGGCACTTTGCTCATCAATAAGCGTTAACATGCGTTCGGTGAATTCGCGGTTCTTGAAGACCTGACTGCAAAAGCCGTGAATGCCCCAGGCCCGCTCGCGGCCCACCCGTTCTTTCCATTGTAATAAATTGGCATAGGCAGTGACGCTGGTGGGTTTGTCACTGGCAATGTGCAGGGCAATCTCGATCTGTGTGTCCAGTATGGGGCTTAATATGGTGTAGGTGTAATGATTAACGGCTCTGGCAAAGGACAGGGTGAAAAGGTCGACCTGTTGGCGATGGGAGTGCAGGGCTGTGGTGGCACCTAGAATATCCTGCACTTTTTGCAAAACAAGGGCACCGATACTGTCCAGAAGTTTTGTATCCTTGATGGTGCCCGTCAGTCTGTCTGCCGCCGCATTGGTGGCTTTTCGCTGCAAAAGCAGCTCGTCACGGAAAAATTCGCCATCACTATCCACATAAAGCGCTGTGCAGCCGCGTTCTAATTGCAACTGATGAGCCAGCTCCCCCATTTTCAACAATGTTGAAATGGTGACAGGACCAAATGTGGCTTTGCTGTCCAAGTGTTTTCTGGCCTCCCCTGAACCACCCAATGTAATTTCTGCAGATTTTTGATCTGGATCAATTGCAATTGGACAATAATAGCAATGATGCCCAAACGCAAAGTAAGAAACGCTATCCTGGAGAGGGTTATGGGACATCTAGATAACGTCACACCAGCACAACAGACACGGGCACTGACATATTCGACGCTCGCCTTTACCGTTTGTTTTGCCGTTTGGACAATTTTCTCAATCATCGGTATTAAAATCAAATCAGAACTGGGTTTGAGCGACACACAGTTTGGTATTCTGGTGGCAACACCAATTCTTACCGGCTCGCTAAGCCGCATATTTTTAGGCATTTGGGCCGACCAATATGGGGGTAAAATCGTTTACACAGCACAAATGCTGATCACCGCAGTGGCGGTGGCGCTGCTGTCTTTTGCCAATAGTTATATCATGTTTCTGGTCGCCGCCCTGGGCGTTGGTCTGGCCGGCGGCAGCTTTGCTGTTGGCATTACCTATGTCTCCAAATGGTATCCCAAAGAGAAACAAGGCACTGCCCTTGGCATTTTCGGAATGGGTAATGTGGGGGCTGCCATCACCAACTTTGGTGCCCCGATCCTGTTGGTAGCCGTTGGCGGCGCGTGGCAAAATGTCGCCCTGGTCTATGCAGCGATTATGGCCGCGACCGCCATTATCTTCTTTATTTTGGCAAAAGACGACCCGGTTCACCGTCAACGGCGGGAGCAGGGAACGCGCCATGAAAGTTTTATCAAACAACTAGCACCGCTAAAACATCTGCAAGTCTGGCGTTTTGCGCTGTATTATTTCTTCGTCTTTGGCGGCTTTGTGGCGCTGGCGTTATGGTTGCCGCGTTATTATGTGGGCGCGTATCATCTGCCACTGGCAACTGCCGGTCTGCTGGCGGCCAGTTATGCGCTGCCAGGTTCAATATTTCGCGGCATTGGTGGCTGGCTTTCCGATAAAATCGGGGCGCGCCGGGTCATGTATTGGACGTTTGGCGTAACCTTTGTGGTTTGCTTTTTACTCTCTTATCCTTCAACCGATTATCGGGTGGCCGGCATAGACGGGCCTATTGAGTTTAACCTGACCATCCCTCTTTGGATGTTTGTATCCTTAACTATCGTGCTTGGCTTTTTCATGTCGCTGGGCAAAGCGGCGGTCTATAAGCATATCCCGGTTTATTACCCTGACCATGTGGGTGCCGTTGGCGGCATTGTTGGCCTGATCGGTGGTTTGGGCGGTTTTTTCCTGCCCATCACCTTTGGCGTTATGAACGATGTCATCGGCGTGTGGACAAGCTGTTTCATGCTGCTGACCGTGCTCATCGGCATTGCCCTGACCTGGATGCACTTTGCCATTCAGCGTCTGGAAAGCGCCAAACATCCTGAACAGCATGGTCCGCGCCATCTTCCCGAAATGGAAGAACTGCACGGCACCAGAACCCAATAAAGGCAAAACTTAAAAAAGATAAAGGAGCCTGCTATGGCCGAAGATCTGAAACAATGGAACCCGGAAGACGAAACTGAATGGAAGACACGGGACAAGGCCATTGCCAATCGAAATTTGTGGATTTCCATCCCGGCACTTCTGTGTGGCTTTGCGGTGTGGCTTTATTGGGGCATTATTGCGGTGCAGATGATCAATCTGGGTTTTCCTTTTGAAAAGTCCCAATTGTTCACCTTGGCCGCCATTGCCGGTCTTACCGGTGCGACTTTGCGCATCCCCTCCACCTTCTTCATTCGTCTGGCCGGTGGGCGCAACACCATTTTCTTTACCACGGCGCTTCTGATCATTCCTGCTGCGGGTACGGGGTATTTGTTGCAAAATCCCGATACACCGCTCTGGCAGTTCCAGCTTATGGCGCTGCTCTCCGGCTTTGGTGGCGGCAACTTTGCTTCCTCCATGTCCAATATCAGCTTTTTCTTTCCCAAACGCATGGCTGGATATTCGCTGGGCATGAATGCGGGGCTGGGCAATTTCGGTGTAACCACCATGCAAATTCTGGTGCCGCTGGTGATGACGGCTGCCATCTTTGGCGGTGCGCCGATGATACTGGAAACCACGTCTGGCACCTTGATCGGTAAAATACCTGCCGGCACGGAAACCTATCTGCACAATGCCGGTTATATCTGGGTGGTAATTCTGATCCCGATTGTGGTGGCCGCCTGGTTTGGTATGAACAATATCACCGCCGACCACGTCTCGCCCAATATTGGCTCACCCATTGGTGCATTTGCCAAAATCACCGGTATGTTGCTGATCGGTTTCGCCACTTCAATCTTTGGTCTGTGGCTGATGTTGCCGGCCGGTGTTGGCGGTTCCGGCCTGATGCTGAGCAAGTGGATTGTATTGCCGGTTGTTATCGCACTGACGGTATTTGCCTTAAAACTGATCCCCGGTGCCATCAAGAAGAGCCTGGATCACCAATACAAAATCTTCAGCAACAAACACACCTGGGCGATGACGGTAATCTACACCATGACCTTTGGTTCATTCATCGGTTATGCCGCCGCCTTTGGTCTGGCCATCAAGGTTATCTTTGGTTTCCAGCACATCATGGTGGATGGGGTTATGACCCATAATACGCCCAACCCGGACGGGCCAAGCGCCCTGATGTTTGCCTGGACAGGACCATTTATTGGCGCCCTCATTCGCCCCATTGGCGGCATGATTGCCGATAAAATGGGGGGGGCTAAAGTCACCCAGATCATTTCTGTGATTATGGTGGCCGCTGCCCTTGGTGTCGCCTATTACATGAAGATGGCGTATGCCTCAGCAACGCCGCAGGACTATTTTGTGCCCTTCCTGGTGCTGTTCCTGATCCTCTTTGCCGCCACCGGTATAGGCAACGGCTCCACGTTCAGAACCATCGCCATGGTGTTTAACAAGGAACAGGCCGGGCCGGTTCTGGGCTGGACCTCTGCGGTGGCTGCGTATGGTGCCTACATCATTCCCAAAGTGTTTGGCGAGCAGATTAAAGCCACCACACCGGAATATGCACTTTATGGTTTTGCCGCTTTTTATGCGCTTTGCATCATTATTAATTGGTGGTTTTACCTCCGCAAAGACGCCTATGTGAAAAACCCGTAATGTCATCGGCCATGCGGGCATAAGGGTCCGCATGGCCGCATTCTTAATCGCACATCGTGAACGCGTAAGGACAACATTCCATGAGCAATTTCATCGACAGACTGACCTACTTTTCCAGGGTGGAAGGTAAATTTTCCAATGGCCATGGCATCACTACCAGTGAGTCGCGGGACTGGGAAAAGGCCTATCGCGGACGTTGGGCACACGACAAGATTGTGCGCTCGACCCACGGCGTGAATTGCACCGGTTCCTGTAGCTGGAAAATTTATGTCAAGAACGGCCTGGTGACTTGGGAAACCCAGCAAACCGACTATCCGCGCACCCGGCCCGATATGCCCAATCATGAGCCGCGCGGCTGTTCGCGTGGCGCCAGTTATTCCTGGTATCTGTATTCGGCGGCACGGCTGAAATATCCGCTCATCCGCTCGCGCCTGCTAAAACTTTACCGCGCCGCCAAGGCAGAGCATGGCGATCCTGTTCTGGCCTGGGGCAGCATTGTTTCCGACCCTGAAAAAGCCAATGACTATAAAAAAATGCGTGGCCTTGGCGGTTTTGTGCGCGCCAGTTGGGACGAAGTGAATGAAATCACTGCTGCCGCCAATGTCTATACCACCAAGAAATGGGGCCCGGACCGGGTGTTTGGTTTTTCACCAATTCCGGCCATGTCCATGGTCTCTTACGCGGCGGGCTCACGTTATTTGTCCCTGATGGGCGGGGTCTGCCTTAGTTTCTATGACTGGTATTGCGATTTGCCCCCTTCCTCCCCACAAACCTGGGGTGAACAAACGGACGTGCCCGAAAGTGCGGACTGGTTCAATTCATCCTACATTATTGCCTGGGGCTCCAACGTGCCACAAACGCGCACACCGGACGCGCACTTCTTTACCGAAGTGCGTTATAAGGGCACCAAAACCGTGTCTGTCACCCCGGATTATTCAGAAGTGGCCAAGCTCACCGACATGTGGCTGAACCCGCGTCAGGGCACCGATGCGGCCATGGCCATGGCCATGGGGCATGTGGTGTTCAAGGAATTCCACTTAAGCGGCAAATCGGAATACTTTACCGATTATGTGCGCCAGTATTCCGACATGCCGATGCAGATATTGCTGGAAAAGCAAGGCGATCACTTTGTGCCAACCCGTAATTTACGCGCTTCGGACTTCACCGGTGCCTTAAAAGTCAAGAACAACCCGGAATGGAAATCGGTAGTTTTTGATGAAAGCTCGCAAAGCCATCGGGTGCCAAATGGCACCATCGGTTCTCGCTGGGGTGAGGAAGGCAAATGGAATCTGGAAGCCAGAGATAATATTTCCGGCGAGGACATCTGGCCTTCGTTAAGCAATATCGACAATGCGGATGCGGTGCTGGAGGTTGCCTTCCCGTATTTCAGCAATCAGGAGCACGAGAGCAAGATTTTTGCCCATACCGATCATGACAGTGTGCAGGTGCGCAAGCTGCCGGTGCGCAAAGTCATGCTGAAGGGTAAAAAGGAAGCCTGGGTGGCCACGGTGTATGATCTGATGGCCGCGAATTATGGCATTGATCGTGGCCTTGGCGGCGAAAACACGGCCAGGAATTATGATGAAAATGTGCCGTATACCCCGGCCTGGGCCGAGGCCATTACCGGCGTTAGTGCTGATAAAATTATCCAGGTTGCCCGCGAGTTTGCACAAAATGCCGACAAGACCCGTGGGCGAAGCATGGTCATTTTGGGGGCGGCGATTAATCACTGGTATCACATGGATATGACCTATCGGGGGATTATAAATCTTCTGATTATGTGCGGTTGTATCGGTAAATCCGGCGGCGGCTGGGCGCACTATGTGGGACAGGAAAAACTGCGTCCGCAAACCGGTTGGCTACCTCTGGCCTTTGGGCTTGACTGGTCCCGCCCGCCCCGGCAAATGAATGCTACCTCATTTTTCTATAATCACTCCAACCAATGGCGCTATGAAAAACTGGGCGTGGATGAAATCCTGTCGCCTCTGGCTGATGCTGATAAGTGGAAAAATCATTCCCTGATCGATTGTAATGTGCGCGCCGAGCGCATGGGCTGGCTGCCTTCTGCGCCGCAACTTGATGAAAACCCCCTCTGGCTGGCCGAAAAAGCCAAACGCGAAGGCAAGTCCACTAAAGATTATGTGGTTGATCAGCTCAAGGGTGGTGATTTGCAATTTGCCGCCGAGGATCCGGACCGCGCCGATAATTTTCCGCGCAATCTGTTTGTTTGGCGCTCCAACATTCTAGGCTCGTCCGGCAAGGGCCATGAATACATGCTGAAGCATTTGCTGGGCGCGCAAAACGGCCTGATGAGCGACGATCTGGGCGAAATGGGTGCCGCCAAACCTGCCGAGGTCAAATGGCATGATGCCGCCCCTGAAGGGAAACTGGACCTGGTGGTAACGCTCGATTTTCGCATGTCCACTACCGCCGTTTACTCGGACATCGTAATGCCAACGGCCACATGGTATGAGAAGAACGATCTGAACACTTCTGACATGCACCCCTTTATTCATCCCCTTTCCCGCGCCGTGGACCCGGCCTGGGAAAGTCGTTCGGACTGGGATATTTTCAAAGGTCTGGCCCGTAAGTTTTCTGAAATCTGCCCCGGCCATCTGGGGGTTGAAACCGATCTGGTGACCGTGCCGATCCTGCACGATACTCCCGGTGAACTTGGGCAGGCACTTGGTGTTTCCGACTGGAAAATAGGTGAATGTGATCCGGTGCCCGGAAAATCCATGCCCAACCTTGTTGAGGTCAAACGCGATTACCCCAGCCTATACAAGAAGTTCACATCGGTTGGACCGTTATTGAGCAAGCTGGGCAATGGCGGCAAGGGAATTGGCTGGAACACCGAAACTGAGGTGGAGCTTCTGGGCAAGCTCAACAAAACTGTGCGCGAGGAAGGCGTCAGTAAAGGCCAGCCGCGCATTGAAAGCGATATTGATGCGACCGAGGTTATCCTGTCGCTGGCCCCTGAAACCAATGGGCAGGTGGCGGTAAAAGCCTGGGCGGCCTTGTCCAAAATGACCGGACGCGATCATACCCATCTGGCCCGTCCAAAAGAGGACGAGAAAATCCGTTTTCGCGACATTCAGGCCCAGCCGCGCAAGATCATCTCGTCGCCAACCTGGTCCGGCCTTGAGGACGAACACGTCAGCTATAATGCCTGTTATACCAATGTGCACGAGCTGATCCCCTGGCGCACCCTGACGGGTCGCCAACAGTTTTATCAGGACCATGAATGGATGCGTGATTTTGGCGAAGGTCTGTGTGTGTATAAACCGCCGATTTCCACCCGCACCATCACCAATTCGGTAAAAGCGCGCGGCGGCGATGCAAAACAAATTGCGCTCAACTGGATCACCCCGCACCAGAAATGGGGCATTCACTCGACCTATTCAGATAATTTGCTACTGCTCACCATGAACAGAGGTGGGCCGGTGGTCTGGCTCTCGGAAACCGACGCCCGCAAGGTTGACGTGGCCGATAATGACTGGATCGAGCTTTATAACGTCAATGGGGCCATTACCGCCCGTGCCGTGGTTTCACAGCGTGTGCCCGAAGGCATGTGCATGATGTATCACGCCCAGGAAAAGACCATGAATACACCGGGTAGCCGTATTACCGGCAAACGCGGCGGTATCCATAACTCGGTTACCCGCGCGGTGGTTAAACCCACCCACATGATCGGCGGTTACGCACAGCTTTCCTGGGGTTTCAACTATTACGGCACTGTTGGTTCCAACCGCGATGAGTTTGTCATTTTGCGTAAAACCAACACGGTGGACTGGATGGAAGAGCCATATACCGAGGGCCAGCCCATCAACACACCAAAACTAACGGAGGCAGCCCAATGACCATACGTGCGCAAATCGGCATGGTCCTGAACCTGGACAAATGTATTGGCTGTCACACCTGTTCCATCACCTGCAAGAATGTGTGGACCAGCCGTGGCGGTGTTGAATACGCCTGGTTCAATAATGTGGAAAGCAAGCCCGGTGTTGGTTATCCACGTAATTGGGAAGACCAGAGCGAATGGAAAGGCGGCTGGGAACTAACCAAAGGGGGTAAACTTCGGCCCAAAATCGGTGGCAAGCTGGGGGTGCTCTCCAACATTTTTGCCAACCCGGACCTGCCCCTGATCGACGATTATTATGAGCCGTTTACCTATGAATACGACCACCTCAAAACCGCCAAAGAAAGCAAAACTGTTCCCACCGCGCGGATGAAATCGGCGATTACCGGCAAGTTCAAGGAAAAACCGGACTGGGGTGTGAACTGGGAGGAAATCCTCGGCGGTGAGTTCAAAAAACGCTCGAAAGACTATAACTTCAATAAGATCCAAAAAGACATTTACGGCGAATTTGAAAACACCTTCATGATGTATCTGCCGCGTCTTTGCGAGCACTGTCTTAACCCCTCCTGTGTGGCTTCGTGCCCGTCTGGCGCGATTTACAAGCGCGAGGAAGACGGGATTGTCCTGATTGATCAGGACAAATGCCGGGGTTGGCGCATGTGCGTCTCTGGCTGTCCATACAAGAAAATTTACTTCAACTGGCAGTCCGGCAAATCGGAAAAATGCACTTTTTGTTACCCACGTATCGAGGCCGGCGAGCCAACCGTGTGTTCGGAAACCTGCGTCGGGCGCATCCGCTATCTGGGTGTGTTGCTTTATGATTCTGATAAAATCTCCGAAGCCGCCTCCGCGCCGGACGAGAAAGACCTTTATCAGAGCCAGTGCGATTTGTTTTTGGACCCCCACGATCCCGAAGTGATCAAACGGGCGCTGGCTGACGGGGTGCCGCAAAGCTGGATCGACGGGGCGCAAAACTCGCCGGTCTATAAAATGGCCATGGAATGGAAAATCGCCTTCCCGCTGCACCCGGAATACCGCACCCTGCCCATGGTCTGGTATGTGCCACCGCTGTCGCCGATTCAATCGGCGGCGGAGGCCGGGCAGTTGGAGCAAAACGGTATGTTGCCGGATGTGCGCTCTTTACGCATCCCGACGCAATATCTGGCTAATTTGCTCACCGCCGGTGATGAAGAACCGGTGATCAGTGCGCTGGAGCGGATGATGGCCATGCGCCTTTATATGCGAGGCAAAACCGTGGATGGCACCGAGGACCCCAAAGTGCTGGAGCAGGTTGGCATGTCAAAAGACGATATGGACGATATGTATCAACTTATGGCGATTGCCAATTATGAGGATCGATTTGTCATCCCGACCAATCACCGCGAATATGCTGGTGACGGGCCGTTTGATCAGGAGATTGCCTTTTCGGCCCGTTCCGAATGTGGCTTCTCGTTTGGCAATGGCTGCAATACCGGGGCGAAACCAAAAGCCAATCTGTTTGGCACCCAGACCCATGCCAACACGTTAAGCGGCACGCCGCGCAAGGTATCGGGAGATCAGTCATGAGAAGTTTTCGCGTTCTGTCGCATCTTTTGACGTATCCTGAGGCGGATATGCTGGCCCATATGAGTGAGTTGAAAACGGCCATAAGGGAGGAAGGTCTGCTCAAGGGCAAAGCCTTGAAAAACCTTGTCCGGTTCATGGATGAGCTGGCCGCCACCGATTTGATGGAAGCTCAGGAAACCTATGTGGAACTGTTTGACCGGGGCCGGGCGCATTGCCTGCACCTGTTTGAACACGTGCATGGGGAATCGCGTTTTCGCGGTCAGGCGATGATCGAACTTGCGGATCGTTATGCACAAAAGGGCTTGGCTATTGGCACCGGCGAATTACCGGATTATCTGCCGCTAATGCTGGAATTTATTTCCATCAGCGGGGCCGAGGAGGGGCTGGTGCTATTGGCCCAGGCCGCGCCGGTGATTGCCACTATCGGCGAAAAGCTGAAACGGCAAAAATCCGGCTATGCCAGTGTTTTGGAGGCCATCGTTGCGCTTTCCGGTGCAAATCTGAACAAGGCGGAAATACAAAAAGCCGCCGATGCGGCTTTGCCCGACATAAAATCCCTGGACGAGCTGGATGCTGAGTGGAAAGAGCCGGAAGCCTTTACCGGTGCCCCCGATTGCGGCACCTGCGCACCGGGTGAAACCCCCATCCATCAAACCAATGGAGGCATGTAATGGCCGAATATGTGAATACATTTTTCTTTGGAATTTATCCGTATATTGCCATTATGACGATGCTTGTCGGTTCAATCCTGCGTTATGATCAGGACCCGTATTCCTGGAAAGCAGACAGCAGTCAGCTCTTGCATCGCAAGGGCCTGCGCGTGGGCAGTAACTTGTTCCATGTGGGTATTTTGCTGCTCTTTATGGGGCATTTTGTCGGCCTTCTGACCCCGCACTGGGTTTATGAGCCATTCATTACCGCCGGGCAGAAGCAAATATTGGCGATGACGGCGGGGGGCATTTTTGGCACGCTGACATTTATCGGCATGAGCATATTGATCTGGCGTCGCACCACGCAAGACAGGGTGCGGGCAACCACCAAATTCATGGATATGGCCATTTTGCTGATCCTCTTTGTGCAATTGGTGCTGGGGTTGCTCACCATTCCGCAAAGCGCCAAACATCTGGACGGCTCGTCGATGATTGCGCTGGCCGAATGGGCGCAACATATCGTTACTTTCCGGGGCGGCGCGGCGGCGTATGTCATGGATGAGCCATTGGTGTTCAAATTGCACATCGTGCTCGGCCTGACCATTTTCCTCATCTTCCCCTTCACCCGGCTGGTGCACATGGTCAGTGCCCCGATCAAATACCTGTTCCGCTCCGGCTATCAGATTGTGCGCAAGAGGGGGTAAGAGATGACGAAAGGCCTTGCTTTGGAAAGGCAAACGGAAAATTCACGGCATGGTTTGGGGCGGTGTCGTGAACTGTCCGGTTTTGAGCCTGTCCGACTGTGCCTTGATCCACAGGCTGACATTTTTATGCGGGATCAGGCCTTTCCCGTCTGCGCGATACGGTAATCCATCCAGAACCTTGGCATATGGTCCAAAGCCATGGGTTCTGAAGGGAATGACGATAGCCGTGCCGCCTTCATCCTTTGCTCGTTTCACAAAGGCGCGAATATTTGCCTCGGCGGTTTTGCGTTTTTCATGCCAGTCCTCGCGCAGGGTCATTACCTTGATGCGGCGAAATGGTATGGATGCTTTTAGCTGTCCGGTTCGCGCGGTAATATTGACGAGCCAGCGCTCGTTTTCATCGTCATCACCGGGGCCATGGGCAAGGATAAGCACGTCTTCACGCGCAGGATCGTCACTAAGCGATGTAGCACGCTCCACGAGAATGGCATCCATGGCACTGGCTTCTGACAGGCCTTGCTGGCTGAGTGCAAAGGAAGCCTTGGTATCAATTTTCCAAAACCCCATGGCGTGGCCTTTATGGGCTGCGGTCATCGCGGGGCGCGCCGGGGCCCCCGCACGCAAACCCAGAATTTGTGCCGTGCGATCCCGCCAGCTTTCCCCGGAGATAAAGAGCCGGATCACGCCAATCCTGTTGACCCCCCGCTTTTCCAGTTTTGAAACTGCCTTCTGGATGGAATTGGCATCAGCCATGCCAAAGGCAATTTCCACTTTCTCTTGCTGTTGTAGCGGCGCAACGGCAAAGACAACGCCTGCATTCCATGTCGGCTGGCCGCCATGGGCCATCAGCAGGACCCCGTAATTGTCTGCGTCTTGAATGGATTGCCGTTCAGGCTTGCTAGCGATGGTTGCGCACCCGGCGACAAGCAGTAAAAGCCATTGCGCGCTTGCGATAAACAGATAGCGAAAGGGTATGGCAAAATGCCTCATAATAGCGTTCCTGTCGGTATATTTAATAATGCAACTCATTCTCATACACAATTAAATCTCTGCGGCAAGGACGTTTTCTGTTATGGGCACAAAGAGGTCCGTTATGCTTAGTGCTAAGGACCATGGTGGATAATCTGCGCAGGAGTATCTTCATGACGAACAAACTGGTTCATTTTGCCATAGAAGCCGATGATGTGGAACGCGCCAAAGGTTTCTACGAACGCGTCTTTGATTGGCGCTTTGACCCTTGGGGTCCGCCGGAATTTTATCTCATTCAAAATGCCGGCATACACGGGGCTTTGCAAAAACGTATCGGCTCCTCCTCGCCGGGTTGCAAAGGGTTTGAGTGCACGATCGCGGTGGATGACCTGAAGGCCAGCATGGCGAAAATTACCACCGCAGGAGGGGTTATAGCAGGCGCGCCCCATAAGATCCCGACCGTAGGCGAACTGGTTCAATTTACCGATACTGAGGGGAATCAGGCTGTGATCATGCAATATGAGCCTGAGGCCATAAAAGAACCGGGCTAAACACCAAAAAAACACCCGGCAGAGGGGGCCTGCCGGGTGCTTTAATAGCTCTAATGCGGGGGGAAAGAGCTTAAAAATTAGCCCCAAGGGTGAACCATATCTTCTGGGTATCAGTGGAAAACCCTTTGGCGTTATAGTCGGCAAATTTCAGCCCTGCATAATAATGCTTGCTGATTTTTTTGGAAACTTGAAGGTCAAGCTCATTACCGTAGGAACCACCAGTAGCGGCAGAAAAATCGTGATAGATGGCATCAAATTTCAAGCCTTTCATCGGCCCGTCGCCCTGCACTTTATACGACAGGCTGCCGTAAAAATCTTCCAGACCACCGACCGGCGTGGCCAGGAATTTATCTGCCCAGCCGTTAAACTTGTGCAGGGTGGCCAATGGGGTTTGAAAAGCCACCGTGCCGCCATTGTCTGATCCCAGCTTTTCAAAGCCGACCTTGCCGGTCAGACCACCGCCGGTAAGCCCGGCCGAAAGATGCCAGTAATCAGCGCTGAAATTGGTGGGATTGGCCGCATTATCACTTTGATTGGCGTATTCGGCTTCATAGACAAAAGAAAGCCCGCCATCGCCCAGCTTGTTCTTGCCATCAAGGCGCACCCCGAAGGTTTTGCTGGACAAGCCAAAAACCGGTGCATCATTCAGATCAATTATCAATCCATAGGCGGTGATATTGCCAAACGGCAAACCGGTATATTTGGCATCCATGATAAAGGTGTTGGTATCCAGATCACCAAACGGGTGATCATTACCGAAAATGCGGTTTACATTCCACACATAGGCCCCGGTCAGGGTCAGGTCCGGCACCGACTGGTTGATAAACCCGGTCATGTCCCAGGTCTGGTCATTCTGGCGCCAGCCCACGGTGCCGACAAAGCGTTGATTATTCATGTTCAGGGCCACCCGACCGGCCAGAACGGTGGTCTTGTCAATGCCGGTATAGGCAAGATAAGCCTGATTAACCTCGGTAATTTCCGGATCGGCAATCACCGGAAAGCGGCCCTTGCCGTTAATGGTGTTATTAAAGGCGGTGGCACCGATATTGGAGACGTTATCGAATTCCAAAACGCCGGAGAAGCCTTTGAATACACCGGTGGAGTATTTTAGACGGGTGCGAAGCGTGGAAGCAAAGGCGTCTTTGGCAAAGCCATCCTGGTCGACATTTTCGGCCCGATAGCGAAAGGTGAGGTTCACCTTGCCATTGGTCAAAGCCTCGACCAGGCTGTCCGCCTCTTCGGCAATGGTTGGACTGGCCGCTGCCAGAAGCGCAAATGATGCAATGCTGGCAAAAAGGGAGGTGCGCATAACAATAATTCCTGTGTGAAAATGAAAACTGACGTCATTTTACAAGGATGGTCATCACGTTTATTTGATCTGGATCAATCCCGCATGGACAAAACGTCGCACGGACATG
>JAJFFP010000015.1 GCA_021776595.1 Robiginitomaculum sp.
CTGGCCATGGTTAGCCCGGCTTTGGTGCCAATCACATAGGTGGAAAAATCCTGTAAGGCCAGCGTATGGCCGTTAGAGAAAAGCGCAAACAGCAACAATGCCACCTGCATCCAGACAATAAAGGCCAGTGTTAACGCCAGTGCCACATAGGCTAATTGTCTGGGTTCGGCAAAGCGATTCGGTATCAGCACCGACAGGCTGAGCGGTTTGCCTTCTTCATCGCGGCGCGAAATGCCGTAAAGGCCTACCGCCAGCAACGGGGCCAGCATGATAAACCCGCCAGCGGCCGCCGGGATTAACGCGGCCCAGCCAAGTTTGAACAATATATACATCATCAACAGGCCACCGGCTGTAAAAACAAAGCCATAGCCCAGAGAATAGAGCGGATGACGCAGCACATCATCCCATCCAGCACTGATCCAGCGCATGGGCGACGCCATATTGGGCGCTTTGAGAATGAGTTTTTCCATGTGCCTGATTTCAGTCTGCTTTGTCTGTTTTTTATTGCCCAAAGGTGCCTCCCATTTTTTCTCTAATATCAGGGTAGCAAAAAAACTTGCAGAGCTAAAGCATCTCTCTAAAGTAAACATTGTTAACTTGGAATTGCAGAGGTGAATATGCGTCCATATGATTTTGACCTCACTGGTAAAATTGCCTTTGTCAACGGTGCCTCGCGCGGCATAGGCGCGGCCATTGCCCATGGGTTGGCGGCGCGTGGTGCTCATGTGATTTGCGCCAGTCGCAAACTGGAGGGCTGTTCAGGTGTTGCCGATGAGATCATCAATGCCGGTGGTCATGCCGAGGCTCTTGCTTGTCACGCAGGGCATATGGACCAAATTGATGCGGCTATAAAACAGGTGCACCACACCCATGGCCGGCTTGATATATTGATCAATAATGCGGCCACCAACCCGTTTTTTGGACCCGCCATTGACACCCCCGAAGGGGCGTTTGATAAAACCATTGAGGTCAATCTCAAGGGGCCGTTTTTCTTTTGCGCAAAAGCCGTACCTTTAATGAAAGAGAATGGCGGCGGGGCCATTGTAAATGTAGCCTCGATTAATGCGATTGAGCCTGGGTTGTTCCAGGGCGTATATTCAATGACCAAGGCGGCGTTGATTAATATGACCAAAGCCTTGGCCAAGGAATATGCCCGCGACAATATCCGTGTAAATGCGTTGCTGCCGGGTTTTACCGACACCAAAATGACCGCTGTTTTCAAAGCTGATGAAGACGGGTTGAAAAACCTTCTGGATGAGAATGTGCCCATGAACCGTATGGCCCAACCGGACGAGATGGTGGGTGCGGTGCTCTATCTGGTTTCTGATGAGGCGTCCTATACCACTGGCGCACAGATCATTGTGGACGGGGGATATTTGCTTTGAGCGCAGAGAACGCCTCCATCGAAGTTCGTCAGGGTGAGGAACTGGACGCCAATGCTGTAGATGCCTGTTTGAAAGCCAATATTGAGGGATTGAGCGGCACCCCTACCATTCGTCAATACCCATCGGGTGCCTCAAACCTGACCTATGCGGTTGAGTATTCGGGAAGGTCACTGGTGTTGCGCCGTCCTCCTGCAGGCTCCAAGCCAAAATCCGGCCATGATATGGGACGCGAATACCGCATTATGAATGCCCTGAAAAATGTCTATGCGGTGCCGAAAACTTATTACTACACCGAAGATGAAAGCATCATCGGCGCGCCTTTTTATGTAATGGAAAAGGCCCAGGGGGTTCTGATCAAGGGCGATATTCCGCCAGATTGGGGATGGGGTGAGAAAGAAGGCCGCAAACTTTGCACCGCATTCTTTGACAAACTGATCGACCTGCACGGCATTGATTATCAGGCTGTTGGCCTTGGTGATTTTGGCAAGCCCGAAGGCTATATAGAGCGGCAGATTATAGGGTGGAATCGTCGTTATGATCGTGCCCGCACCCCCGATGTGGATGCCTTTGATGACGTGCGCGACTGGTTAAAAGCCAATATTCCCGCCATTGAACATGCCCCGGCAATTCTGCACGGTGATTTTCGCATCGATAATATGATTTTGGATGCCAAAAATCCTTTTGAAATCCGGGCCGTCCTGGATTGGGAAATATCGGCTCTTGGCGACCCTTTGATGGACCTTGGCAATACGCTGGCCTATTGGACCGAGGCGAGTGACCCGGCGTCCATGCGCGCGCTGGCGCGCCAACCCAGCCACGCCCCCGGCATGATGAAACGGGACGAGATACTGGAGTATTATGCACAGAAGACGAGGCGCGATGTCAGTAATTTTTCTTTCTATTATGCGTATGGCATTTGGCGTCTGGCGGTGATTCTGCAACAGATTTATTACCGGTTTTACCACGGACAAACCAAAAATGCGGCGTTTTCGGACTTTGCAAAAGGGGTGAATGGCCTTGGTCAATATTGCCGGACCGTTATTGAGAAGGGATAAGGATGATTTGTGAGATATTATTACCGTCATTCCGGCGCAAGCCGGAATCCATTAAAAAGTTAGAAATGGATGCCGTTTTTCAACGGCATGACTACACCTTTGAAGGAGACTTTAATTGAGTGATTTAGCAACTTTTCGCGACGAAACTCGTGCATGGCTGGAAGCAAACTGCCCGGCAGAAATGCGCAAACCCATGCGCAATGAAGATGATGCTTGTTGGGGCGGGCGCAATTTCAAATTTTCATCCCCGGCACAAAAAACATGGCTGCAGCGTATGGGGGAAAAGGGCTGGACGGCACCCGAATGGCCAAAGGAATATGGCGGTGGTGGCTTGTCACGCGAACAGGCCAAAATTCTCAAAGAAGAAATGGCCGTAATCAAGGCCCGCAGTCCATTGATGAGTTTTGGTATCTGGATGCTCGGCCCGGCATTGCTCAAATATGGCTCTGAGGAGCAAAAGAAGCGCTATCTGCCCCAGATTACCCGTGGCGAAATTCGCTGGTGCCAAGGCTATTCTGAACCAGGGGCCGGGTCCGATCTTGCGAGCCTGCAAACCCGGTGCGAGGACAAGGGCAATCATTACGAGATCACCGGGCAAAAGGTCTGGACCTCTTATGCGGATAAATCCGACTGGATTTTCTGTCTGGTGCGCACGGATCGTGAAGCCCCCAAACATCAGGGCATTTCCTTTATTTTGTTTGATATGCAAAGCGAAGGGGTGAGCACCAAACCGATTACGCTGATCTCTGGCCGCTCGCCATTTTGCGAAACCTTTTTTGATCAGGTCAAGGTGCCGAAGGAAAACCTTGTGGGCACCCTGAACAAGGGATGGGATATTGCCAAATACCTGCTGACCCATGAGCGTGCCATGATTGGCGATTCGGGAGGCGGTGGCGGTGCGCTTGGCGGGCGTTCACTGGGGCAGATTGCCGTGAATGCACTGGGCACGGATGCGCAGGGACGCCTTGCCGATAGTGCTTTGCGTGCTGATCTGGCGCGCGCCGAAATTGATGGCTGGTCTTTTCTATTGACTATGGAGCGCATGAAGGACGAGGCCAAAGCCGGACAGGGGATTGGCGCGCGCTCGTCCATGCTCAAATATTATGGCACCGAGCTGAACAAGCGCCGTTATGAATTAATGATGGCCTCAAAGGGGCACGGGGCGCTGGAATGGGAAGGCGAAGCATCTCGTGATGGAGAGCTGCCAAGGGCGTGGCTGCGCACCAAGGCGAACTCAATCGAAGGCGGCACTTCAGAAGTGCAGCTTAATATTATTTCCAAACGAATTTTGGGCCTTCCGGCCACTTAAAGGATCGCAGTAATGGCTTTGGTATTAAACGAAGAACAAGAAATGTTGCGTGAAGCGGCAAAGGGTTTTCTTGGCGAAAAGGCTCCGGTAAGTGCCTTGCGCAAACTGCGTGATGATGACGACCCTCTGGGGTGGTCTCGTGCCTTATGGGAAGAAATGGCCGCCATGGGCTGGACCGGCATTTTGGTGCCAGAGGAATATGGCGGTATTGATTATGGCATGGTCGGTGCCGGTCTGATTGTCCAGGAAATGGGACGGAATCTGACTGCCTCACCCTTTATCAGCACCGCCATGATGGCCGTTACTGCTTTGCGCGAAGGCAGTGATGAGCAAAGGCAGAAATGGCTGCCGGGCATTGCCCAGGGCAAAACCGTGATCGCCCTGGCCGTTGATGAGGGTGTCAAACATGATCCGGCCAATACTGCCCTTCGTGCAGAGGCGCACGGCAATGGCTATCGTTTGAACGGTGAAAAATCATACATTATTGATGGCTTTGATGCGGACGCTCTGATTGTGGCGGCCCGCACTTCTGGTGAGCCGGGGGACGAAGCCGGTATTTCCTTGTTTATTGTTGAAAAAGAGGCGGTGGGCACGGCCTCATCGCGTACCAAATTACTGGATTCGCGTAATTATGCCCACACAGAATTCAAGGATATGGATGTGGCTGGTGATGCGCTGATTGGGACACTGGATGAGGGGTTTGCCTTGCTGGAACGGGTTTTGAGCGTTGGGCGCACCGGTCTTGCCGCCGAGATGTTGGGCGCATCAGAGCAGAGCTTTGATATGACTATGGATTATATCAAGGAACGCAAACAATTTGGCACCCATGTAGGCGCTTTTCAGGGCCTTCAACACCGCTCTGCCCACCTTTATTCCGAGATCGAACTGGTCAAGTCGGCAGTGCTTAAAGCCCTGCAAATGTTTGACGAAGCCCCTGAAATGGCCGGTGCCGGCGCAGCCTTGGCCAAAGCCAAGGCCGGGGAGGTTGGTGTTCTGGCCGCCAATGAAGCGGTGCAAATGCACGGTGGCATTGGTATGACCGATGAATACGACATCGGCTTTTATATGAAGCGCATCCGCGCAGCGCAGGAACTTTTGGGTGATTACGCATTTCAGGCCAACCGTTTGGCCATTTTACGAGGATTTTGACGATGGATTTGGGAATTTCAAAAAAGGTTCAACCCTTGCTGGATCAAGTGCGCGCCATGGTGCGCAACGAAATTATGCCGCTGGAGGAAGAGTATTTTGCACAAGTGGGCACCGCCCCTGGCGGCGAGCGTTTCGTATTCACCCCGCGACAGGAAGAAATTCGCGAAGGCCTGAAAGACAAGGCCAAAGCGCGGGGCCTATGGAATTTCTGGCTAACCGATTCAAAAAGCGGTTATGGCCTTAGCACTGTGGAATATGCCCATTTGGCCGAAGAAATGGGCTGGTCGCATTTAGCACCAGAGGTATTTAACTGCGCCGCGCCGGACACCGGCAATATGGAAGTGATCGAGCGCTATGGCACGGATGCGCAGAAGGAAAAGTGGCTGAAACCTTTGCTGGAAGGTAAAATCCGTTCCGCTTATGTGATGACCGAACCCAATGTGGCTTCATCGGATGCCACCAACATCTCCATGCCGGCGGTCTTACAAGACGGCCAATGGGTGATGAATGGTGAGAAGGTATGGTCTTCCGGTGCCGGTGATCCGCGCTGTGAGATATATATCGTCATGACCAAAACCAATCCGGAAGGTCCGCGCCATGCGCAACATTCAATGATATTGGTGCCCGCCAACACGCCGGGGATTGAAAAAGTGCGCGCCATGCAGATTTTTGGTGCTGATGATGCACCCCATGGGCATTTGCATCTGCGCTTTACCGATGTCAAAGTGCCCGAAGACCACATGATAGCCGGGCCGGGGCGCGGTTTTGAAGTGGCACAAGGTCGCCTTGGGCCGGGGCGTATCCACCATTGTATGCGCGCCATAGGACAGTCAGAACGGGCGCTGGAGCTGCTTTGCAAGCGCTCTGTCACGCGCACCGCCTTTGGTCGTCCGCTAGCCAAGCTGGGTGCGAATTATGACATTATTGCCAATTGCCGTATCGAGATCGAACAGGCGCGGCTGTTGTGCTTAAAAGCGGCCTGGATGATGGACACGCGCGGGGTAAAAGAGGCGCAGACCTTTATTTCCATGATCAAGGTGGCCGCGCCCAATGTTGCCTTGCAGGTGGTGGATGAAGCCATTCAGATGCACGGCGGTTTTGGCGTTAGCCAGGATACGCCGCTGGCAGGCATGTGGACGGCGCTGCGCACATTGCGCTTTGCCGATGGCCCGGACGCGGTGCACCGTATGCAGGTGGCGCGTCAGGAATTGCGCCAATATGTCAACAAAAAAGTGTGAGGATTATGTCAAAACTATTTGATATTACTGGCAAAAATGTTCTTGTTACCGGCGGCGCGTCAGGCATAGGACTTATGGCTTCACAAGGCTTTGCCGCCGCCGGTTGCACGGTGATGATTGCCTCACGCAAAGGCGCTGTATGCGAAGGCGCAGCGGCCAGTATCAACAAGGAAATGGGACGAGAGGCCGCTTTTGGATTTGCCGCTGACCTATCCACCGATGCAGGTATTGCGGCGGTAGTCGAGGCCGTATCTTCGCGCACCGGCAAGCTCGATGTTTTGATGAATAATGCTGGTGCCACCTGGGGCGCTGCCATGGGTGAATTTCCACGCTCCGGCTTTGATAAAATCATGAATGTGAACGTCACCGGCGTGTTTATGTTGACCCAGGCCTTGCTACCTTTGTTGGAGGCATCCGCCAAGGCCGCCGATCCATCGCGTATCGTTAATGTCGGCTCGGTGGTGGGCACCCGCGCCGTTGGTAACAACGCCTATTCCTATGCCGCGTCCAAGGCGGCGGTGCATCATCTGACCAAGGTTCTTTCAAATGAGCTGGCTGCCCGTCATATTACCGTCAATGCCATTGCGCCGGGGCCTTTCCCATCGCGCATGATGGCGTTTGTAACCGAAAATGAAGAACTGGCGGCGCTAGCTCGTGCTGATGTGCCGCTGGGCCGTCTGGGCGAGCCGGATGACGTAACCGGGGTGTTACAGTTTCTGTGCAGCCGCGCCGGGGCTTATATTAACGGCGCCATTATACCGCTCGATGGCGGCATGTCCGCAAAACCTTAAAGGAAAAAGCAATGGTAAACATCGTTACAAAAGAAGAATTACTGGCCTCAAAAGGTAAAGACCTTGGCCATTCGGACTGGTTCCAGATTGATCAGGCGCGCATCAATGCTTTTGCCGATGCAACGCTGGATCACCAGTTTATTCACATCGACCCGGAAGCCGCCGCCAAAACGCCTTTTGGCGGGACCATTGCCCACGGGTTCCTGACCCTCTCAATGCTTCCGTTTCTGATGAAGGAACTTACCATGATCCCGCAAAACGTGGTTATGGGTATCAATTATGGATTTAATTCCTTGCGGTTTTTGAACCCGGTGACGGTGAATTCAAAAATTCGCGCCGCCGCCACCATCATGGAAGTGGTAGAGAAAAACCCTGGCCAGTTTCTGGTCACTTATGGGATCAGTATTGAGATTGAAGGAGCAGACAAACCGGCTTTGGTCGCGCAATGGCTGGCCATGAGTATTACCGCCTAGTCTAACGCGTCATTGCGGCGTAGACCGCATCCATTTGTGTGTGTAAACGCTGGATGCCGGCTTTCGCCGGTATGACGAAAAGTGGGCAAATATAACAAGTAAGGAAAAAAAATGAGTATTCGATTTGATGATCGTGTTGCCATTGTTACTGGCGCAGGTAATGGTTTGGGTCGCACCCATGCTTTGGGACTGGCGGCACGCGGTGCCAGGGTTGTGGTCAATGACCTTGGTGGTGCCCGTGACGGCACCGGCGGCTCCCTTTCAGCGGCGGAAACCGTGGTTGAGGAAATCCAGGCGGCGGGCGGTGAGGCCATAGCCAATGGTGCCAATGTCACCAAATGGGATGAAGTTCAGGCCATGGTCGCGGCGGCCATGGGTAAATGGGGCCGGGTTGATATTTTGGTCAACAATGCTGGTATCTTGCGCGATAAAACCTTTCTCAAGATGGAACTTGCCGATTTTCAAAGTGTGGTTGAGGTGCATCTGATGGGCTCGGTCAATTGCACCAAGGCCGTGTGGGAAATTATGCGTGAGCAGAATTATGGCCGTATCGCCATGACCACCTCATCTTCTGGTCTTTATGGTAATTTTGGTCAAGCCAATTATGGCGCTGCTAAATTGGGTCTTGTTGGCTTTATGAATACCCTGCATCTGGAAGGGGCCAAATATGACATTCGTATCAATGCCCTCTCACCGGTGGCCGGCACCCGCATGACCGAGGACCTCATGCCGCAAGAAGTGATAGACGTGATGACCCCGGAATCGGTTTCAGCGGGCCTGATCTATCTGGTTAGCGAGGATGGACCCCGGCGCACCATTCTGGCGGCAGGTGCCGGTGGCTATGCCTGCGCGCGCATCACCGAAACCAAAGGTATCTGGCTGGCCCCGGATGAACAAACGCCAGAAAATGTTGCCGCCGGTTGGGATACGATTATGGATGCTGAAGGCGCAGAAGAATATACCATGGGCGGTCAGCAATCGATGAAATTCCTCCAGGAGGCCAGTAAGGGCCTTGGCATAGAGTTAAAACGATGAAGGCGGTAATTTGTAAGGAATATGGGGATTTTCACGATCTTGCCATTGAAGAGATGGATAATCCCATTCCAGGCCCCGGTCAGGTTTGCATTGATGTAAAGGCGGCGGGTATGAACTTCCCGGACCTGCTTCTGGTGCAAGGGCGTTACCAGATGAAACCGCCAACACCTTTCGTGCCGGGGGCAGAATGTGCAGGCATTATCAGTGCCATTGGTGAAGGGGTTTCACGATTTTCCATTGGCGACCGGGTGATTGCCTATACGCTAAACGGCGCCTTTGCCCAAAAAGTGCTGGCCGCAGAAACCTCACTGGCGCCTCTGCCCGAAGGTATGGATTTTGATGTGGGGGCGGGCATTACCACCACCTATGCCACCTCTTATTATGCGCTAAAACAACGCGCCAGATTGCAAAAAGGCGAAAATCTGGTGGTATTGGGCGCAGCAGGCGGCGTTGGTCTGGCGGCAGTGGAGCTGGGCGCGGCTATGGGCGCACGGGTGATTGCGGCGGCCAGCACAGAAGAAAAACTGGACTTGTGTATGGCCCATGACGCGGACAGCCGCATCAATTACGAAAAAGAAGACCTTAAAGCGGCGATCAAAGATGCCACTGATAGCAAGGGTGCCGATGTTATTTATGACCCGGTTGGTGATAAATATGCTGAGCCAGCCTTGCGCGCGATTGGCTGGAATGGCCGGTATCTGGTGGTGGGCTTTGCCGCTGGGGAAATACCAAAAATCCCGCTTAATCTGGTGCTGCTGAAAACCGCGTCCCTCGTTGGTGTGTTCTGGGGAGCCTTTGCCATGCGTGATCCGGCGGCCCATGCACAGAATATGGCCGAGATTTTTGATTTTTACCAAAAAGGAAAAATCAAGGCGACCGTAACCCGGCGCTATGGCCTTGATGACTTTATGCAGGGCTTTGAAGATCTGGCTAATCGCAGGGCAAAAGGAAAACTGGTCTTGATATCGTCTTGATTGGTCCTTGATGTTTCCATATTCATTACGGTAAATGGCGCATGATACAAGAACATGTGCTTCCCGATTATGCTGATATATGTGCTGCCCATAACCGCCTGGGGGGACATGTGGTGCGCACCCCGCTTTTGCGATGTGATGCTCTGGACTCACTGGTCAAACGACCGGTCTTTGTCAAAGCAGAAAATTTACAAAAAACCGGCTCGTTCAAATACCGTGGGGCCAGTAACCGCATCAAACTTCTGGATCAGGTACAAAAGAAAAATGGCGTGGTCGCCTATTCCTCCGGTAATCATGCGCAAGGCATTGCCGCTGCCGCCGCAGAAGCCGGTGTGCCGGCGGTAATAGTGATGCCAAACGATGTGCCATCGGTTAAATCCGATGGGGTTCTGGCCAGAGGCGCGAAAATTGTCGGCTATGACCGTTTGCGTGAAAACCGCGAGGAAATTGGTGCCCGAATTGCACAGGAACGGGGCGCGGTTCTCATCCCTCCCTATGATGATGCCATGGTCATGGCAGGGCAGGGAACTGTGGGGATTGAATGTGCTGAACAGTTTATTGAACAAGGAATTTCGCCAGAAGCGCTGATCGTTAATGCCGGTGGTGGTGGACTGACCGCAGGGATTGCGCTGGCCTGGGCAGAACATTGCCCAAACGCGGCCATTTATACCGCTGAGCCTGAAGGTTTTGATGATCATAAGAGGTCGTTTGAAGCTGGCCGGCGTTTGCAAAATGTGGCTCTTGGTGGGTCCATATGTGATGCTTTGCTAACCCCTGAGCCGGGTCTTTTGACCTTTGAAATTAATCGCCATCTTGTGCGCGCCGGGCTGAGCGCTGATGATGAAGCGGTTTTTGAGGCTATGCGCTTTGCTTTTTTACATCTCAAAATCGTGCTTGAGCCAGGTGGCGCAATGGCGCTGGCCATTGCCATGTTGGGTCATGTTCCAGGTGATGGCCCGCTTTGTGTCCTGGCCACTGGCGGCAATGTTGACCCTGCGCTTTTTACCCGCGTTCTAAAAGGGTAATCCAGCTTTGCATCCAGAGCGCTCTGAATTACCGGAACAGGAACTATAAATTTATAGAATTTGCTTGCATATTTGGTGCAAATTTCTAATACAGCATCATGGCTTCAATGTTTATGATAGAAGCCATCCATAGATCAATAAATTATACGTATAGAGATAAACGCAGCAAAAATTCTTCTTCGTGCAGGGCGTGTAAAATGCAATATCAGGATTTTCAGGTCATCACAGATTTTGTCCGTTCTTTATATGGGCAAAGCTTCGTGCCCTTACACCGGCCTGTATTTGAGGGGAATGAAAGGCAATATTTGACCGACTGCATTGACTCAAACTTTGTTTCTTCTGTAGGCGTAAAAGTTGATGAATTTGAGCAGAAAATTGCAGAATTTACAGGATCCGGTTATGCGATAGCAACCGTGAATGGAACAGCAGCACTGCATATCTCATTATTACTTGCCGGTGTAATGCCTGACGACGAAGTGATTACTCAATCACTGACTTTTGTGGCAACCGGAAATTCAATCCTTTATGCCGGAGCGCACCCGGTATTTTTAGATGTGGATATAGACACCATGGGGTTAAGTGCAGATGCGTTAGAGCATTTTCTTAACAATAATATTGAGATGAAAAATGGTGCGGCGATCAACAAGTCTTCGGGACGTAGAATAGCGGCCTGTATGCCCGCACATATTTTTGGCATGCCGTGTAATATTGAAAAAATTGTGGAACTATGTCGTCATTTCGGCATTCAGGTAATCGAGGATGCAGCGGAATCTTTGGGAAGTTTTGTTGAAGGGCAACATACAGGCACTTTTGGAACCTTTGGCGCCTTCAGCTTTAATGGCAATAAAATTATTACTTCGGGCGGCGGTGGAATGATTGTTACAAATGATCAAGAAATGGCAAAAAGAGCAAAGCATTTAACAACAACAGCCAAACAACCTCACCCCTATGAGTATGTGCATGACGAGGTTGGTTATAATTATCGTATGCCCAACCTTAATGCTGCCTTGGGATGTGCGCAAATGGAGCGTTTGTCTGAACACCTGCAGATAAAAGCAGAAATTGCACGTCAATATGATGAGTTTTTTAACACCCAAAAATGGCAATTTGTAAAAAACATGCCAGGCACAATCGTCAATCACTGGCTCAACGCAATTATAATGGATTCCAAAGAAGAGCGCGATGCATTTTTGGAGTTTTCAAATAAAGCCGGGGTTATGACACGCCCAATCTGGAAACTGATCAATACGCTACCAATGTTCAGCCACTTTCAAAGTGATGGGTTAACACATTCGCGTTGGTTGGAAGATCGTATTGTAAACTTGCCATCCAGCGTGCCTGATGGCGCGCTTCCATGATTTGTAGTAGGTAAAATATGGATATTCTAAGTTTAATAGATCGTCAATCAACTCTGTTTGAGTCTGATATGGCAACGCATCAAACCACTCTTTCTGCTTTGGTGGCAAAAAGCAGGTTTCTTGTTATCGGTGCTGCCGGATCTATTGGGCAAGCGGTAACCAGGGAAATATTCAAACGCAACCCAAGAGCACTACACGCAGTCGATATTAGTGAAAACAATATGGTTGAGCTGGTGCGTGATATTAGAAGCACTCTTGGCTATATAACCGGTGATTTTAGAACGTTTGCCCTGGATTGCGGATCTTTGGAATATCATTCGTTGATGCAAGCGCAGGTTGGTTATGATTATGTGCTTAACTTGTCGGCACTAAAACATGTCCGTAGTGAAAAAGACCCTTTTACCTTAATGCGCATGATTAATGTCAATATTACCAATACGATAAGTACCTTGAATCACGCTCAAGAAGCAGGGGCGCGTAAATATTTTTGTGTTTCAACTGATAAAGCTGCAAATCCCGTTAATATGATGGGGGGCAGCAAACGAATTATGGAATTATTTTTGATGCGCGCGAGTGAAAAAATGCCTGTTTCTACTGCGCGATTTGCCAATGTTGCGTTTTCAGATGGGTCACTATTGCATGGATTTAATCAGAGGTTTGCCAAACGCCAACCGATTGCAGCCCCCAATGATGTCAGGCGGTATTTTATCACGCCACAGGAATCAGGGGAGCTCTGTCTTCTTTCCTGCTTGTTGGGGGAGAACAGGGACGTCTTTTTTCCAAGATTAGGCAATGCTCTGAAATTGACCCGTTTCTCTGATATTGCAACGCGTTATCTGGAATCATTGGGCTATGAGCCTTTTGAATGCGATAGTGAAGAAGAAGCCAGACTTCGTGCAGATGAACTCATAAACGATCATAAGTGGCCAGTTTTTTTCTTTAAGAGCAACACAACAGGGGAAAAGGATTTTGAAGAGTTTTTCACAAAAGACGAAACTCTGGACATGAAACGGTTTGCCTCTATCGGAATCATCAAAAACAAAGCTGAGTATTGTGACGCGCAGCTTGATAAGTTTCTGGTCGCAATTAAAAATATGCGCGATCAGAAAAAATGGCAAAAAAGCGAAATTGTGGATTTGTTCAATGCTACCATTGACGGGTTCAATCATAAAGAGACCGGTAAGCACTTGGACAACAGGATGTAAAAATGTTGCGTTTTTTTGATATCTTGCTTTCGGGCACAAGTTTGTTGGCATTATCTCCGCTACTTGTGCCTGTTTTAATAATTTTACGCTTTACAGGCGAGAGGGAAATTTTTTATTTCCAAGAGCGTGTGGGGCGTAATGGCAAAATGTTCAAACTTTATAAATTTGCAACTATGGTAAAAAACAGCGAAAATATGGGGACCGGAACCGTAACCATTAAAAATGACCCACGCGTTTTACCTTTTGGCCAGTTCTTGCGTAAAACCAAAATCAATGAATTGCCACAACTTCTTAATATCTTAAACGGAAGTATGAGTGTTATCGGTCCACGGCCGCAGACCAAGCGTTGTTTTGATGCGTTTCCAGAGAATTCTCAAGCGGCTATTATACGTGTCAGACCGGGATTGTCGGGAGTGGGGTCAATCTTTTTTAGCGATGAAGAAGAGTTGATGCACGCCAATGATGATCCCGAAGACTTTTACGATCATGTTATCATGCCGTATAAGGGAAACCTTGAAGAGTGGTATGTCCAAAACCAGAGCAGTCAACTTTACTTTATGTGCATATTTCTCACATTTTGGTGCATGATAAATCCGAGAACCAGGTTAAAGTCTTGGTTTTTTAGTAAAATGCTCCCACCCCCGCCAGAATTAACGCTAGAGCATTGAATGGCGGGTTGATGCAAAACCTATGCACCAAGAGTGATTATCAGCAAGTTGCCATGCTGCATATGGACTACCTAAACACTGGTTTTTTGTCCTCACTTGGTGAAAAGTTTTTGGCTTTAATGTATATGGCAATTGATCAGGATGCTGATTCCGTCCTGCTAGTAGAAAGAAACCGATCAAAAGTGTCAGGTTTTATAACCGGAACATGCAGTATGAGGCGTATCTATTGGCAAATGTTGAAACATCCTGTTGCGCTTATGATTTCTCTATTTCCAACCCTCTTACATATGGCATTTTACAAACGATGTTTTGAGATAATAAAATATAGCGCAAAGGGCATAGAGGGTTTGCCTGAACAAGAATTGCTAAGTATTGTGGTGTCACCCCAATACCGAGGGCAAAAAGTATCAGACAAACTTTACTTGCGATTGTGCGATGAATTTCGGATGCTGAATGTTAAGGCATTCAAGATATTGGTAGGTAAAGACTTGAAAGCTGCCCATAGTTTTTATCAGCGACTGGGGGCAAAATACGCTGAGAATGTAGAGCTACATAAAGGACAGAATTCTGTTGTTTATGTGCAAATGTTATGAGATATGCCTACAGTTTGGCATAATCAAAAATAATTTAGGCGGGACCCCTGGGTGGGGTTAATATTCCACTCTCGGCGTATATAAAATGAAACAAATACTCCAGGATCTTTCAACAGGAACAACAGAGTTGGTTACAGCTCCCATGCCCCGCATAAAGCCTGGGTATTTACGTGTTGATACTACCATCTCATTGATTTCTACGGGCACTGAAAAAATGCTGGTCGGATTTGGACAGGCAAACCTGGTGCAAAAGGCCATGCAACAGCCTGAAAAGGTCAAACAAGTGTTGGCGAAAGTGCAGACTGATGGTTTGGCCAATACAATTGATGCTGTGCGTTCCAAACTTGGTCAGCCAATTCCTCTTGGATATTGCAATGTTGGCCGGGTTAACAGTGTCGGTGCCGGTTTGGAAGGCTTTCATGTTGGAGATCGGGTTATTTCTAATGGTGCCCATGCCGATGTCGTATGCGTACCGGGAAACCTGGCCGCCAGAATACCAGATGAGGTTAGTGATGAACTGGCGTCTTTTACTGTCATTGCCTCAATAGGATTGCAGGGGCTTAGACTGGCACAACCAACCTTGGGCGAGGCTTTTGTTGTCACCGGAGTGGGCTTGATAGGATTGCTTACAGTTCAGTTACTGATAGCGCAGGGCTGTCGGGTTCTGGCCATAGACTTTGATGAGAGCAAACTTGAATTGGCAAGGCAATTTGGTGCCCAGACGTGTAACCCAGGTATGGGAGAAGACCCCGTATCTGCAGGGGTGACATTTAGCCGGGGAGCGGGTGTTGATGGTGTCATTATCACGGCATCGACCAAGTCCAGTGATCCGGTTTGCCAGGCTGCACAAATGTCACGCCAGCGGGGTCGAATTATTCTTGTGGGGGTTACAGGGCTCGCTCTCAATCGGGCAGATTTTTACGAAAAAGAATTATCATTTCAGGTTTCATGTTCATATGGCCCTGGCCGATATGACCGGAGCTATGAAGAAGGTGGACACGATTATCCATATGGATTGGTTCGTTGGACTGAGCAGCGTAATTTTGAAGCTGTGCTGGATATGATGTCATCTGGCCGCATTGATGTTTCATCATTAATTACACACCGTATTGCTTTTGAAAAATCCCCTGAAGCATACCAGGTTTTAACCACAAATTCTGAAGCACTGGGGATCATTCTCGAATATAATCATGCCCTGAAAGACAGGCATATAGAAACAATACGCCTGCATAATAATTCATCAAAATGGGAAGCCAGCGAACCGGTGACAGGTTTTATTGGTGCCGGTAATTATGCGTCACGTATGCTGATCCCTGCTTTCAAGTCAGCGGGTACAAGACTGCATACCATTGCTTCATCCGGCGGGATAAGTGGGGCGATAAACGGCAAGAAATCAGGGTTTGAATACACAACATCAAACACAGAGGAATTGATTGAAAATCCTGATATAAACACACTGGCAATAGCCACACGACATAATAGTCATGCAGCATTAACTATTGATGCTTTACGGGCCGGCAAACACGTTTATGTCGAGAAACCTTTGGCTATGAATAAAGATGAACTCGCACAAATCGAGGGTGTAAATTCGAAATCGAATTCGTTATTAATGGTTGGATTCAACCGCCGGTTCTCACCGCATATCAGGACCATGAAGCGCCTTTTGGATGGCATTACAGAGCCAAAAAGCTTCCTAATGCTTATGAATGCAGGAGAGATACCTGCTGATCATTGGACTCAAGACCCGTTGGTCGGAGGAGGGCGCATCATTGGCGAAGCTTGCCATTATATAGACCTCATGCGTTTTCTGGCTGGCTCAGAAATCATTTCTGCACAGGCAAGATGTATGGGTGAGCATAATAGTGTTGCAATAAATGAAGACAAAACTGCGATTACGCTTGGGTTTGCAGATGGTTCCTTCGGCACCATCCATTACCTGGCAAATGGTCCAGCTTCATTTCCCAAGGAGCGAATAGAAGTTTTCAGCGCTGGCAAAATATTGCAGCTGGATAATTTTCGTAAAATGCGCGGGTTTGGCTGGTCAAATTTCCAAAAACAAAACCTTTCGCGCCAGGATAAGGGTGTTGGAGCCTGCGTAGAAGCATTTCTTGACGCGATTAAGTCAGGCAAAGGCGCCCCCATTCCTGCCTCTGAATTGTTTGAGGTGGCGCGTGTCACCATAGAGATAGCGGAGTCACTAAAGGAACAACAATGACCATTGCGGTAACCTTACGTACCCTGTTCGCCCTTGGTCCAATAAACCTTGCCAGAGTTGGGCTTTACCGCCTCACCTTAAAGGCAGGCATCCATCCTGTGCAACGTCTTGGCCACGATGTCCCAAAGGGTCCTTTTTATAAAAGAACCATGCGTAAGCCAACAAGTTTGAAACCACGATCCGATTGGCAAAAAGGGTCTGCCAATTATTTCGGCCAGATAATTAAAGGCGTATCCGAGCCACCGGACTGGCATGTTAATCCCAGGGTTGAAACTGTTTCCTCAATGACAAAGTTACCCTGGTGGAAAATTCCAGATTTTGATTCCACGACTGGAGATATAAAGTCCATTTGGGAAACATCGCGTTTTGATTGGTTAATTGCCATGAGCCAGCGAGCTTCGCTTGGTAATGCAGAAGAACTTTCAAGATTGAATGCCTGGCTGGAAAACTGGGTGCAAAGCAACCCGCCGTATTTTGGAATAAATTGGAAGTGTGGACAGGAAGCGTCAATACGTGTGATTCACCTAGCTTTATCTGCCTGTATTCTTGGCCAGGTATTGGATACAAGTGAGGCGCTATTGTCTCTAATCCGTCTGCACCTGAAAAGAATTGGCCCGACAATGGGTTATGCGATCGGGCAAGCGAACAACCACGGAACATCAGAAGCTGCAGCGCTATACATTGGTGGCAGCTGGCTTGCTTCTACAGGTGATGCTGAAGGGAAGCGGTGGCAAGCTATCGGACGACACTGGCTGGAAGAACGGGCACAAACCCTGATAATGGATGACGGAACATTTAGCCAGTATTCAACGAATTACCACAGATTGATGCTGGACACATACGCGTTCGTTGAATATTGGCGGAAAAGGCAAAGCCTGCCAGAGTTTTCCAAAAACACACATTTCAAATTGCGGGTGGCTACAAATTGGCTGGAGCAGGTTACTGATAAGGATTCTGGTGATGTTCCAAATATAGGCGCGAATGACGGGGCGCAAATATTAAAATTATCTGATGTAGATTACCGTGATTATCGAAGCTCTGTTCAGCTTGCCAGTGTCCTGTTTCGTAAGAATGCTGCCTATCCAATAAAAGGAAGCTGGGACTTGCCATTGAACTGGCTGGATATAACAAAGCCGGAAAATGCAGCCAAAAGACCATCGTGCCAAACTCAGAATGATGGTGGATTGCATATTTTGCGAAGCGATAATGCCGTCGCTTATATGCGATTTCCAAAATACAAATTCAGACCTGGCCATGCTGATGCCTTGCACTGTGACCTTTGGATTGACGGTGAAAACATTACCCGTGATGACGGCACGTATAGCTATAATCCAAGTGTTGCAGGGTCGTATTATTTTGGTAAAACCCAAGCACATAATACGATTGAATTTGACGGACGTGATCAAATGCCACGTCTTGGTCGGTTCTTGTTTGGGGCGTGGTTGAAAGCGCAACGTGTGAGTTTCGCTAAAAACCTACAAGGCAAAATATGCGCAACCGCATCTTATCGTGATGCAAAAGGGGCTGAGCATTACCGGGAGATTACACTTGATGCGAACAAATTCACCTGCATCGATAAAATATCAGGGTTTTCAAAACAGGCCGTTTTGCGCTGGCGATTACAGCCTGGAGTCTGGAAACTGGAGGGCAACACGGTAAGTGGAAATAAAGCCAGGATCGTAATTACCGGTCAGCAATTTCAGCCAGAAATCAATATGAATGAGGGGTATGAATCCAGATATTATATGCAAAAGAATGTATTGCCTGTCATTGAAGTCCGTGTAATCAAGCCCACAACATTAACAACAGAAATTATATTCTAAAATGCACGTTCTTTATTTTCATCAGCACTTTTCAACACCTGATGGCTCAACGGGAATACGTTCCTATCAAATGGCCAAGAGGCTTATACATCATGGCCACAAGGTCAGCATGGTTTGCGGCAGTTATAGTTCTGCAAATACCGGTTTGGATTGCGAATTTGTACGTGGACGCAGGGAAGGCCTGGTCAATGGCATTCGTGTCATTGAATTTGACCTGAGCTATTCCAATACCGATAATTTCATTCGCAGATCAATGACATTTCTAAAATTTTCGATGGCAAGTATCGGCGTGGCGTTACGTGAAAATTATGATGTAGCGTTTGCTACAACCACACCGCTAACGGCAGGTATACCAGGAATTTTCGCTCGGTGGTTACGTCGAAAACCCTTCGTATTTGAAGTGCGGGACTTGTGGCCAGAAATGCCACGGGAAATGGGAGTGATAACAAACCCGGTCGTGCTTTTTGCCATGTCAGTATTGGAATGGGTTTCCTACCATTCAGCCAATCGCTGCGTAGCGCTTTCGCCAGGTATTGAAAAAGGAATTCAGAAGTGCGGGATTTTGCAATCAAAAATTGTCATGGTTCCAAATGGTTGCGATATCGAAATATTTGCAAAAGAAGACGTTATTCCATGGCGCCCGGCAGGTGTTCAAAGCAATGACCTGATGGTTGTTTATGCCGGCACACATGGATTGACAAATGGCCTGGATGCAATTGTTGATGCTGCCAATGAATTAAAAAACAAGCGGCAGAATAATATCAAAATTGTGTTGATAGGGGATGGGACGAGTAAATCTTCTTTGCTTTTGCGGGCCAGGGAATTAAGTCTGGAAAATCTCATATTTATTGCGCCTGTTCCAAAGGTTAAACTGGTCGGTTTGTTGCGGTCCGCTGATCTTGGAATACAGTGTTTGGCCAATTTTCCGGGGTTTTATGATGGCACTTCTCCAAATAAATTTTTTGATTATATAGCGGCTGGACTACCAGTCTTGAATAATTACCCAGGCTGGGTGGCCAATATTATTACAAAAAATGATTGTGGTTGGGTGGCGCAACCAGACGATGCGGATAATTTCGCTTCCATTCTGATTGATATTTCCAAAAATCGCGCGTCATTAACAGAGAAAGGTCAAAATGCCAGGGAACTGGCGATGCGAGAATTTAATCGTGATGACTTGGCCGATCAATGGGTGCAGTGGGTGGTTGGCGTCAGCGATTCCATGGATTGACCCCTTAGGGTCTTCAAGGGTCAACCAGGGCCCCTTGATGACCCTCGTGCCAACTCTTAATCACCCCTTAATTGATCCAAAGAGTTCTATTATGGAGCTTTAAATAAGTCTTATTGACCCTAAATGCCCCTTGTTTATTGCTGAATTATTGAATTTATCCCCGCCTTGGCAAATGGGTCCATAATGAGGACTGCGGTTAGCCATTTAACTATACCAGTATCGCGATAGCGCAAAATACTGGCGGATGGGGAGGGATTCGAACCCCCGGGACGCTTACACGCCCGCTGGTTTTCAAGACCAGTGCATTCAACCGCTCTGCCACCCATCCGCGTTAAATGGATGGCTAGCAAGGCTTGGCCTGAACGGCAAGTCAATGCGTGTAAAAACGCATGTGTTCGCTCACGTTTTGGTAACCATAGCATTTAACCCAAGATTCAGCGCAATGCCCTAAAGTGCAGCATAATAAGTTGGAAAACCAACACACAGGGGCAGGCAATGCAAAGGCATGGCCTGAAGTTGAGGAAAACCAAAATGGTGCCTTTTTCGAACGCAAATCAGGAAAAACAATTGTCAGTAAACGAAGGGCAGGGCGCGTCTTTTGCAAATGCCATGCGCGCCATTAGTATCATGGCGGCAATGGTGTTTATCAGTGCCTGCAGCACGGGTTCGGTTAACCTGTCGGCGAATGGAAAACGTTGGGGCGCGCCCATTAACGCCCATGCCAGTATTGGCCATAACCGCCGCCACAATCAACACGGCACGGTGCCGACGATTGCCAATTCTGGAGCACATCAGAAAATTGGCCGCCCTTATCAGGTAAACGGGCGCACCTATGTCCCTGCGCGTCAGGATGATTATGACCGCACGGGCATTGCCTCTTGGTATGGCCCGAATTTTCATGGCAAGAAAACCGCTAATGGTGAGATTTATGATATGAATGGGCTTAGTGCCGCCCATACAACCTTGCCGTTACCCAGCCTGGTGCGCGTTACCAATCTTGGTAATGGTCGGTCCATAATAGTAAGGGTTAATGACCGGGGACCATTTGTCGGTAACCGCCTGATTGATATGTCAAAAAGTGCAGCGCAGGAATTGGGTTTCATACGCCAGGGCACCGCCCGTGTGCGGGTGCAATATGTGGGGCCAGCGGTAAAAAACCCAGGCATGGCCAATGTGCACCGGGCTTCTGCACGTTCCAGAAATACAACAAACTGGCCAGCGCCAAAGGTCAGAAAAAACAAGAAGGTTACCCCATACTCATTTGAACAAGGCTGGCCGAAGGACTCAAAAGACAAATACCAGATTGCGCTTTCACGTCCGCGCATAGCTGTCGGTGGATGGTTCGTGCAATTGGGTGCCTTTGGCGAACGCGAGCGTGCGGAACAGGTTGCATCACGCCTGCGCACATCAGGGAAAGCCTCGGTGCAAACCGCCTGGGTCAATAATCATTACATCCACCGGGTTCTGGTTGGCCCCTATGATGATCGCCAGAGTGCCGAGCAGCAGCGTTATGAAGTGGCTGATGCAGGGTTTCCAGAGGCCAGGGTAACCGAACAGCGCTAACCACCGTGGGGAACGGGGAAGAAGCGGGTCCGGCGGGGAGGCCGGGCCCGTTTTTACTTATCCATTTGCTTTATAGCATCGGAAATATTTTCAGCCTGAGATTGCAGAATTTCCTGATCTGCAGGTTTTGCCCGTCCATGGCGATCAAATGGCTGATCGGCAAATCTTGGAATAATATGAAAATGCAAATGGAACACACTCTGTCCGGCGGGCTCACCATTAAACTGGGTAATGATTAGCCCATCGGGAGAAAAGGCTGCCTCTATCCCAAGAGCTATTTTTTTTACTCGAATAATGGCATTTGCCAAAACTTCATCATCTGTATCCAGCAAATTACGTCCTGCATTTTTGGGAATGACCAGGGTATGACCAGGAGCTTGCGGAAACAGATCCATAAGCGCCAGAACATGCTCATCTTCATAAACTTTGTAACAGGGCATCTCACCACGTAAAATTTTGGCAAAGATGTTGTTTTGGTCATATTTCCCACGGATAGGCATCCTGATTCTCTCCTAATGGATGTTTCAGGAAAAGAAGCTATCCCAGCTTGTCACTGCGGTCCATGTGGCGCATTGGCTCAGATATAACGATCGGACCAGGCGGCAATAACGTTGGCGGCATATCGTGCATCAGCCGGGCTTGAAAGCAGATGGTCAGCAGTGTCCAGCGAAATATAACTTTTGGGGTGTTTGGCGCGGCTGAACATATGGGCAGCGTTTTCAACGCCCACGATACGATCTGCTGGTGCGTGCATGACCAGTAAAGCGCGTTTTAGACCTGCTATATCGGCATCAAGATTACGAGTGCGCACATCCTCAAGAAAGTGTTTTTGCACACGAAATGATCGTCCCGCCAAGGTGACTTCAGCTTCGCCGCTCTTTTCAATATCGCAGATAGCCGATTGCATATTGTGCAACACATGGGCTGGATCAGATGGCGCCCCGATTGTAACCACGGCTTTAGCGGAAGAAATATGTTTTGCCGCCGCCAATACGGCTGCGCCACCAAGGGAATGACCGATCAACATTGAAGGGGCCGTCAGTTGGCTTTCAAGTGCTTTAGCGGCCAGTCGCAGGTCATTGATATTAGATGTGAAATTAGTGTTGGCAAACTCACCCATGGATTGACCAAGGCCGGTAAAGTCAAAACGCAAAACGGCAATGCCGGCCCCTAAAAGGGTTTTAGCGATCAGGCGTGCCGCCAGGATGTCTTTGGAGCAGGTAAAGCAATGTGCAAACAAAGCTGTAGCGCGCACTTTTCCATCAGGTTTTTCCAGTAATGCCGCCAATGCAGTGCCATTATAGCCTTCAAACGTGAACGGGATTGCGGGCATATCTAGTCTCCATTTCGTAATAGAGATAAGGTCGCCGCATTTTTACGAAAAGGGGTATGTTGATCAAGTCGCATCACATCTTGGTCAACCAGCACCCGTTCCTGTTCCAGATAAGACTTAACGGATTCGTGCATGCCGGGATCGTAAAAAAAGTGAGCAGAGTGTGTCTGCACCGGCACATAACCCCTTGCGATTTTATGCTCCCCTTGCGCACCGGCTTCCACGCGCGCAAATTTCATGGTAATCGCTGCTTCAATTGCCTGATGATAACATAGTTCGAAATGCAGGCCGGGGTGGTGCTGACGGCACCCCCAATAGCGTCCATAAATGGTATTTCCACCGATAAAATTGAGGGCACCGGCAATCCAGCCGCCATCCAGACTGGCCATGACAAGCAATACCTGATCACGCATGCGGTGGTGGATTTCTTCAAAAAATTCGCGGGTAAGATAAGGCTGGCCCCATTTTCGCATACCGGTATTTTGATAAAACGCGTAAAAAGCATCCCAGTGTTCCCCTTTCAGGTCATCACCACGAAGGCGCGCAATCTTTATGCCGTCTTGTGCTCTGGCGCGTTCTTTACGCAGGTTCTTTCGTTTGCGCGAGGACAGGCTGGCCAGAAAGGCTTCATAATCGTCATAACCCTGATTAAGAAAATGATATTGCACATCGCTGCGCCGCGCGAAGCCCGAATCTTCAAGAATTTGCATATCATCTTCTTCGGTAAACGTGACATGAACCGAAGACGCCCCGGTATCTTGAACCGCCTGTCGCAAGCCTTGGGCGAGCGTCGTTTTTACATCCACTGAACCGGCCAAGAGGCGCGCGCCGGTAACGGGCGTAAAGGGCACGGCCGATTGTAATTTGGGATAATACTGCCCGCCCGCCTGTTCATAGGCATGTGCCCAGCCATGATCAAATACATATTCACCCATTGAGTGCGATTTAAGATAAAGCGGGACGACCCCGGCAATCTCGCCCAGCTCATCCGTTGCGCACAGATGGCAAACCTGCCAGCCGGTTTGTCCGCCAACGCACCCGGTTTGCTCAAGTGCCTGTAGAAAATCCCAGCACAGAAACGGGTTGGCTTTACCCTTATCGGGGTTGGCTAGCTTGTCCCATATGGGTTGATCAATTGCGCTGATCGTGGGGGTCAGGGAAAGGACAAGGGCAGGCAAAGGCTATTTCACCTCAAACATGGCATCAATCTCCACCGCCGACCCAAGGGGCAGGTTGGGGCAAGCCACGGCAGCGCGGGCATGACGCCCCTTATCACCAAAGACCTCAACCATCAGATCAGATGCCCCGTTGATAACATGGGGAATATCTTCAAAATCAGCGGTGGCATTAACAAAACCGCCGAGCCGGACCACCTGCGTAATTTTATCCAGATCACCGTCCAGCGCCACATTGGCCTGGGCAATCAGGTTTAGCGCGCAAAGCCGTGCCGCCTGTTGCCCGGTGGCTATGTCCATGGTCAGACCCAGACGTCCCTTCATCAACCCATCCGGGCCAAAGGCGATTTGCCCGGACACAACCAGAAGACCACCCGTGCGCACAAAGGGAACATAATTCGCCACTGGGGCTGCGGCTTTGGGCAGGGTAATCCCCAGTTTTTTAAGGTGGGCATGAATGGCCGACATGGGTGTTTCTCCTCGCTACTGCAGGCAGACTTTACGCCGCGACATAGCCCCCATCAATCATATGTGCAGAGCCAGTGCAGTAGGAGGCGTCATCACTGGCCAAAAAGGTGACCAGTTTTGCTACTTCTTCATCAGTGCCATAACGCCCAAGTGATAGCTGGCTGTTTACGTCTTCGCGAAATGCAGCCGGATCATCCGGTGATAATTGTTCACCCAGTGAACGCATCATCCGGTTATCTATTGGTCCGGGGGAAACCGCATTAACACGAATACCAAATTCACCCAATTCCAGTGCAGAGGTTTTAACCAGGCCATTAACGGCATGTTTTGAACTGACATAAGGGGCAATATGGGGAAACCCAACGGCACCGGCAATGGATGCGGTAGCTATGATTGAGCCGCCACCACGCACTTTCATAGGGGCAATACAGTATTTCATCGATAACCACACGCCCAGGACATTGGTGTTTAGCACTTGGGCAAAATCATCCATGGTAAGCTCATCAAGTGGTTTGGTTATTCCTTCCACCCCGGCATTGGCAAAGAGAATGTCAAGGCCACCAAATTTTTCTACCGTGGCGGCAACCGCCGCAGCCGTAGCGGCTTCATCCATGGCATCGGCGATAAAGCCATCAAGGCGTTCTTGCTCCCCCAGTCTGTCGCGTGTCGCTTTTAATTTTTCTTCGGAGCGGGCAATCAGCATTACTTTGGCCCCTTCGTCCAGGAACAGCTTGGCTGTGGCCTCGCCAATACCGCCTGTGGCTCCGGTTATAATGGCGACCTTACCTGATAGTCTTCCTGATGTATTTCCCATGGTTCGCCCTTTTTATTTAGCAAGATAAAAAATAGACGATTTGCGACCGCCTGTGCTTGTTGTTTCATAAGAATGTCATGTCAGCAATGATTTTCCGAACTGCGTCAATGTCTTGACTTGACCTGCACGTCATCAGGCAAAAGCAAGTTCAAGAGGTTTTCATGCACGAAACAAAGTCCAAACGGGAAGAATTACAGATCACGACCCGTGATGGCGTTCGTTTGGGTGCAATATTGAATTCGCCTGTAAACACCAAAGACATAAAAGCCGGGGTTTTGATTTCTTCGGGCACGGCTTATCCGAAGGAATTTTATCAACGCTTTGCGCAATATGGTGCGAGCCGGGGCTATGCCTGTCTGACCTATGATTATCGTGGTATTAGCGCTTCGGCTCCGGATGACATGCGCAATAATACTATCCAGATGTTGGATTGGGGCTTGCTGGATGCCCCGGCGGCACTGGAAGCCCTGATAAAGCGTTTGAATGGATTGCCTGCCTACACCCTTGGTCACAGCTTTGGCGGGCAACTGATCGGTTTGATGGATAACCACCATCTGGCCTCTGCCCATGCGCTAATAGCGGTTGGTAATGGGTGCTGGCGTTATCATTGGCCTTCTGACTGGTGGAAAGAATTTTTGTTCTTTTATATTATGGGACCGTTATCATTGGCCCGTCATGGCTATCTGAAGGGCGGGCATTTCTGGCCAGGCGACAGTCTGCCCGCCGGCGTTTTTCTGCAATGGAGACGATGGTGCAATAACACAAATTATTACCGTGATGAAATCAGGGATAAGCTGGATGGTGCATTTTTTACTATGAAGGACGTGCCCATGCGCCAGTTTGCCTTTACCGATGATCCGGTGGTTAACCCGCGCTCTGAACCCTTTACCAAGGCCTGTTACAAGGGTGCGGAGTATTCAACCCATTGGATCAACCCTGCCGATTTGGGATTGGAAAAAATTGGCCATAGCGGTGCCTTTTCAAGGTCCTGCCAGGCTTTTTGGCCCTTGACGTTTGACTGGTTTGACAGCCTGCTTTGATGAATAATGGCTGTCTTGGCTATTCATCAGCCGTTCAGGCAGGAAGTTATAAATTCATATTCGAGATCGGGACCGTCATAACGTCCCTCGCGCGGTTCCGGTTTCTGGTTGTAACAAACCCAGCCCAGCGCCGGTTTCCATTGTGGAGACCGGCGTTTCTGGTTTTCATGGCATTACCCCTTTCATGGCCGCCGAACCTGCGATACATGCTTAATACCGGGTATGAGCAATATAGGGCAGATCATGCGGATTTTATGGACCCCCGATGATGAGCAAAAAACAACCTGTCGCATGGGGCAGTTTGCCAAAGATCATGCTGGCATAGACCCGACGGCCCCGGATGCTTTTGCGCAATTACACGCCTGGTCTGTTGCTGATCCGGCGCGCTTTTGGCGAGCGGCGTGGGATGCCTGTGGCATGAAAGGCGATCCAGGAGATGAAACCCTGATTAATGGGGATAAAATGCCAGGCGCACAATTTTTCCCAAACGGTCGCATGAATGCCGCCGAGAACATGATCGAGCGGGGCACTCACAAAGACGAAGCATTGGTATTCTGGACCGAGGATGGCCGTCAGGAAAGCTGGAGCCGCGCTGAACTGAAAGAAAAGGCCGGGCGCTATGCGGCGGCCTTTAAGGCGCTGGGTATCAAGCCGGGTGATCGCATTGCCGCCATTATGCCTAATATGCCGCAAACCATCGCCGCCTTTTTGGGCGCGGCCTGGATCGGGGCGGTGTTTTCGTCCGCATCACCGGATTTCGGTGTCGGCGGTGTAACTGACAGGTTTGGCCAGATTGAGCCAAAAATCCTGATTGCCTGTGACGGCTATCGCTATGGTGGCAAGATTTTTGATGTCAGTTCCAAACTAAGCGCGATTGCCGACAACATCCCCTCACTGGAACATGTTGTGGTGGTGCCTTATGAGGGCGGCAGCGTAGATTTTGGAAATGATGAGCGCTTTATGACGCTGGACCGGCTCATGAAAATTGGTGAAGGCGGCGGGGTTCCCTATAGGGCCTTCGCGTTTAATCACCCGCTTTATATTCTTTTTTCTTCTGGCACCACGGGCAAGCCAAAATGTATTGTTCATTCGTCAGGCGGCGCACTTTTGCAACAATTCAAAGAGCATCAGTTGCATTGTGATAATGGTGCAGGCTCTCGCGTATTTTTCTTTTCCACCTGTGGCTGGATGATGTGGAACTGGCTGGTGGCCGGTCTTGGCTGTGGTTCTACACTATTACTTTATGACGGTTCGCCATTTGCCATGGACGGGCGGGTATTGTTTCGTATTGCTGATCGTGAACGCGCCGATTATTTTGGCATTTCGGCCAAATGGATAGATGCGGTGCATAAATCCGGCCAGCACCCTGCACAGGAAAATAATCTATCGGCGATACGCATGATAGGCTCCACCGGCTCGCCCTTATCGCCCGAAGGCTTTGCTTTTATTGCTGATGAAATCTCGCCCACCGCCCAGATTGCCAGTATGTCGGGGGGGACAGATATTGTTTCCTGCTTTGTGCTCGGCAACCCGTTGCAATGCGTTTATGAGGGTGAAATACAGGGGCCGGGTCTGGGCATGGCGGTCGAGGTATGGGACGAAAACGGCAAATCCGTTATCGGCCAAAAGGGTGAACTGGTCTGCGTCAAGCCATTTTCGAGCCAGCCCATCGGGTTTTGGAATGACCCTGATAATGCGCGCTATAAAGCGGCATATTTTGAAGAATTTCCAGGCGTCTGGTGCCATGGAGACTGGGCGGAGATCACCGCGCATGGCGGCGTGATTATTCATGGGCGATCTGATGCCACGCTGAACCCCGGCGGGGTGCGCATAGGCACGGCGGAAATTTATAATCAAATCGAGCAAATCCCGGCCATTCTGGACAGCGTTTGCGTGGGCCAGGACTGGCAGGACGATGTGCGGGTGATCCTGTTTGTGGTGCTGCGCGAAGGCACCATTTTAGATGATGTCCTGATCAAAGAGATCAAAGGCAAAATCCGCAAAGGGGCCAGTCCGCGTCATGTGCCCGCCAAAATTATTGCGGTATGCGATATACCACGCACCAAATCCGGCAAAATTACTGAACTGGCCGTGCGTGACGTGATCCATGGCCGCGAAGTTAACAATGCCCATGCGCTGGCCAATCCCCAGGCGCTGGAGCTTTTTAAGAATTTACCGCAATTGCAAAGCTGATATTAATCGTCATGCCAATAAAAACCGGCATCCAGTTCTTTTCAGCTTCTGCCTGTCTTCTGATGGAGCCCGTTTTTCAACGGGGTGACGTGTCCATGTGAAAGCGAAATGTTGCAATATTCCAGAACCAGTTTTGGCTATTTCATATTTGAGTCATTCCAAGCTATAATGCTCCCAGCTTCGAGGGGCGCCTGCGATTCTTGCGCAGGCTGAGATGCACTCTTGGAACCTGATACGGGTCATGCCGGCGAAGGGACGGGGCTTTGGTTTGTCTGTTTTTTCGTTTTAATACCTCATCCTGAGCTTGTCGAAGGGTGGGGAACACAGAGGAATTATGATGAATAAACCCACCGGCACACTTACGGCGCAAAATGTTTCCATCGGGCCATTACCGGCTTCGCGAAAGGTTTTTACCTCACCAAAAGGCGCGCCGGAGTTAAAAGTCCCACACCGCCAGATTGACCTGCACGAAAGCGCGAATGAGGCGCCAGTGCGGGTGTATGACACCTCCGGCCCTTATACTGATCCAGAAGCGAAAATTGATGTGGATGCCGGGCTGCTA
>JAJFFP010000016.1 GCA_021776595.1 Robiginitomaculum sp.
GCCTGTTTACTCCGCCGCCGTAGCGCTGGCATCATCCGCGCCAAGCCCGCCCTTGGCGGCAATGGCGGAAACATAGGCCTTGCGGGCATCAAAGTCAGCGGCAATGCGTTCATCGTCAGCACCCATGGCATCAATATCCTGATCGGCATAATGAATGACGCCCATGTCTTCATAGGCGGCGCGGATACGCGGACCCCACAGGCCAATGTCTTTGACAATGGGCACGATGCGCTGGAACAACATGGTGCGGAAGAGTTTGTTGATCTCGCTGTTTTTGGTGTATTCCACGCATTCCTCGACCGGCAAATCAAGGGCTTCATAAATTTCGCGGCCCTCAAAGCGGTCCCGCATCAGATAGCAGGCATCAACCAGAAATTCCTCGCGCTCGTCGCGTTCGGCCTGGGTCAGTTGCGGATAGTATTCGCGTAAAGTCAGGCGGCCAAAGGCCACATGGCGGGCTTCGTCCTCCATCACATAGGCATTGACCATTTGCGCCAGCGGGTTTTGCGCCACATCGCGGATGGTGGCAAAGGCGGCCAGTGCCAGTCCCTCGATCACCACCTGCATGGCCAGATAGGTAATATCCCAGCGCGGATCGCGCAGGGCCTGATCCACCAGCACCTGCAAAGGTTTGGTCATGGGGTATGACACATCAAATTTCTGCAAGAGGTTCTTGTAGGCCTCAATATGGCGAGCCTCATCCATAGTCTGGGTCGAGGCATAGAATTTTGCGTCCATGTCAGGCACCTGGCCGACAATTTTGGCCGCACAGATCAATGCTGCCTGTTCGCCTTGCAGGAATTGTGAAATATTCCAGGCCTGCCCGTGGCGCAAAAATTCGATCCGGTCTTTCTTGCCCATGCGCTCCCAGATCGGGGTGCCATAAAGCGCTGTTGCTTCAACCGGCAATTGCATGGGGTTTTCAGGGTCCAGTTCCAGCGACCAGTCAATGCGCTTTAACGCATCCCACTGCATATCCTTGCCTTTTTGATAAAGGTGCATCATTTGTGTGCGGCCCTCATCAAATTCCCAGTCAAAAATCACGTCATATTCCTGGGGAACAGTCCAGTATTTATCAATGTCCGGAACCGCATACAGGTCGCGCAAGGATGCCATTTTTCTTCTCTCCCATGGTGATCATTTTCTGATACTGGGTAGATAATAGCACACCAAATTATAAAAGTGAACAGCGTTCACGTTTCTTTTTGCTGTGCGGCCGGGCAATTTCTTGACGATGCCAACTGGCCGTTTCATGCTATGACACCACTCATGCGTGGAACTTGACCGGAAGCCAAAAAAATGACCGAAAAAAAACCTGCATTATCAGGGCAGTGCGATTGTGGTGCTGTGCAATTCACTATGACTTCACCACCGCTTTTCACCCATTGCTGTCATTGCACCTGGTGCCAGCGCGAAACGGGCAGCGCCTTTGCCCTGAACGCCATGATCGAAACCGACCGGCTAGCACTCGAAAAGGGCAAAGTTGAGATGACCAACACCCCGTCAGCAAGTGGGCGGGGGCAGGACATTGCCCGCTGCCCCGCCTGTCATGTGGCGTTATGGAGCCATTACCCGGAGGCTGGAGAAAAGATCGCCTTTGTGCGTGTTGGCACGCTGAAAACAGGACACGGCATTGCCCCTGATGTGCATATTTACACTTCAACCAAACAGGACTGGGTAAAGCTGAACGAGGGCGTGCCGGGTTTTGAAGAATTTTATGACCCGCTTGAATGTTGGCCAGAGAAAAGTTTGGCGCGCTATATGGCGCTCATGTTGAACTGAACCCGGAGCGGAATGTGAAAAAAATGACTGCCGCTGAGGTGGTGAAATTGCGCAAAGAACTGGTCGCAAGGGTGTATGGGGATCAGGTGGGGGAGATTTGTTATGGCTATTGAAAACGAAGAGAATGAACAGAAAATACTGGATGCATATTGTGATGTGTTGGAGCTTATGTGTTCAAAAAGTAAGGATTTGTTGCGGAAGGTTGCCATCCCAAAAAATTTGTCTTCCCATACCTATGTTGCCATATTTTTTGCAACTCTGATTGAGTATATTGAAGCGGCACTCTTGCTTTCAAAAAATAAAATTGCGGGGGGCTCACATTCTATTTTTAGGTCATTTTTAGAGGCATATGTAGACTTTGAAAATTTAGCAAATGATGAAAGTTACTTTCAAATACTGGAACATAAAAATTGTGTGGAGTGGATACGGGTATTAGAAGCAGCGGATGGAAACAATCCATATCTTACTCAGATTGCTAAACACGAAGACCATGATGCCATTATTCGTGAATTTGAACAAAAAAAAAGACGAACTAGAAGAGCGTGGCGTGATTAAGGGACCCAATATCCGTTTGAGGTTTGCGCGTGCAAATATGTCAGAAGAATATAAGTCTATATATAATTTTATTGCGGCAGAGTCCCACAATACCTTACGTTCACTGCGTAGTCGACACATTAGAATAGAGGGCAGAGACTTTAGACTAGTCGCATTTGATTGGCCTGGGTCTATGACTTCAGTAATTTTAGATTCTTATGTAGGGCTGTTTTATGGGTCATTAAAACGAGTAAATGAAACGTTTGCGTTAGGGGACGATGAAAGCGTTTCTGAGCTTAAAAATGCTTTATATGAAGTAAGAGCTTTTCGTGATGCAAACACCTAGGCGCCGTTTACTCCATCCTTCGAGGGCGCTTCGCGCCACCTCAGGATGAGGCGAATCATTAAGGAGACTCTCTCCTCATTGTTCGGTATGAAGGCCCACCTTTGGGCCGAGCCTCGAAGAACGGATGGCCCCCAATTGACTCCCTGCCCGCGTGCCTCTATACGCACCAACAATCCGTACAGCGCTTCTGTACGCTTTACCTGCACATCCGGGCCTGATCCGGGGGAGGCAGGCGAGGCACCCCGCCCGGCGAAGGTTCGCTCAGCGGGGCGTTTGGCGTTGTGCTTTATATTAAGGCTCAATAGGAGCACCCATGTTTGAAGCCCTTGGCGATCGTCTTGGCGGCGTCTTTGACAAACTGACCGGGCGCGGTGCGCTTAGCGAAAAAGACGTGCGGGCAGCCATGCGCGAGGTGCGTGTGGCGCTGCTGGAGGCCGATGTAGCCCTGCCGGTTGTTAAAGACTTTATCGCCAGCGTTCAAAGCGAAGCTGTGGGCGACAAGGTGCTACGCTCGGTGACGCCAGGCCAGCAGGTGATCAAAATCGTCCATGACGGATTGATCGATATGCTGGGCGGCGATGCAGAAGCCCCGACAATCAATTTGCATGCGGCCCCGCCGGTAGCGATATTGATGGTGGGTCTGCAAGGTTCTGGTAAAACCACAACGGCGGCCAAGATTGCCCTGCGCCTGAAAACCCGTGAAAACAAAAAAACGCTGCTGGCCAGCCTTGATACACGCCGGCCGGCCGCCATGCAGCAATTGGAGCAACTCTCCAGGCAGGCCAATGTTGGCTTTCTGCCCATTATCGAAGGCCAGACCGCCACCGATATTGCTGCCCGCGCCATGAATGCAGCGCGTCTGGGCGGTTATGATGTGGTGATACTGGACACCGCCGGGCGCACTTCGATTGATGAAGAATTGATGGCCGAAGCGGCGGCCATTGCCGATATTGCCAAACCTGCCGAAACCCTGCTGGTGGCCGATGCGCTGACCGGGCAGGACGCCGTGGAAACCGCAAAGCGTTTTAATGACCGTCTGCCGCTGACCGGCCTGGTGCTGACCCGTATGGACGGCGATGCCAGAGGCGGTGCCGCGCTTTCCATGCGCGCGGTAACCGGTCTGCCGGTAAAACTGCTGGGGGTTTCCGAAAAGCTGGAGGGGCTGGATAATTTTGACGCCAGGCGTATTGCCGGTCGCATTTTGGGCCAGGGCGATGTGGTTTCCCTGGTGGAAAAGGCCGCCGAGACACTGGACGCCGAAAAGGCCGAACGCATCGCCGCCAAGATGAAAAAAGGCGAGTTCGACCTGGATGACCTTGCCGAACAGCTTCGCCAACTAAAAAAAATGGGCGGCATGCAATCCATCCTTGGTATGTTGCCGGGCATGGGCAAAATGAAAAAGCAAATGGCTGGCATGGAAATGGACGATAGTGTGTTCAAACACCAGGAAGCCATTATTTCGTCCATGACGCAGATCGAGCGCGCCAAGCCGGCACTGATCAAGGCATCGCGCAAAAAACGCATTGCCGCCGGTTCCGGCACCGGGGTGCCGCAGGTCAATCAACTATTGAAAATGCACAAGCAGATGGCCGCCATGATGAAAAAAATGGGTCGTGGTGGCCGCAAGGGCATGATGAGCGCGCTTGGAGGCATGGGAAGCGGGGGCATGCCCCCCGGCATGGGCGGCGGTATCGACCCTAACGCTTTAAAGGAATTGGGAGGCGGCGGCTTGCCCGGCTTTCCGGGGCCAGCGTCGGGATTGCCTGACCTGCCTAAAAAGAAATGAGTTTTGTGAACACTTAAATTGCCAATATAAGGAATTGAAAAATGGCTGTTAAAATTCGACTGGCCCGTGGCGGGTCCAAAAAACGTCCCTATTACCGTATTGTCATTGCCGATGTGCGTAGCCCCCGTGATGGCCGCTATATCGAAAAAATTGGCACCCATAACCCGCTTTTGCCCAAAGACCATGATGACCGGATTAAAATTGATCTGGAACGGGCTAAATACTGGCTGGGTCAGGGCGCACAACCAACCGATCGCGTGGCGCGTTTTCTAGCCGCCGAAGGTCTGGTAGAATGGAAACATGGCGAAAACCCCAAAAAGGGCAAGCCACACGCCAAAGCACTGGAACGTGCTGAAGAAAAAGCTGAAAAAGCCGCCGCTGTGAAAGAAGCCGCAGAAGCACCGAAGGAAGAGGCTCCCAAGGAAGAAGCGCCTGCTGAGAAAGCTAAAACAGAAGAAGCCAAGTCAGAAGACTAAACACCTACCTGTCATCCCGGACCTGATCCGGGATCCATTGTGGCTCGCAACTGGACCCCGGCTTTTGCCGGGGTGACGCTCTTTGGGTAGGCTACGAACTAAAAGAAGGGCGCGCTCATGCCCGCACCAAAACAAAAACCCATTCTGGTGGCCGCCATTGCCGGGGCATTTGGCGTGCGTGGAGAGGTGCGTCTGAAATCCTTCACCGAGGATCCGGCAACCTGTTTATCCTATGCCCCATTTGTTGACGAGGAGGGCCGGGAAATTCTGCACATCACTTCGTCACGAAAGATAAAAGATGGCTTTGCGGTATTCACTGACGAAATAAAAACCTGCGAAGAAGCCCAGGCGAAAAAATCCACCAAACTGTATGCGTTTCGGGAGAGGTTTGCCGAACCGGATGAAGGCGACTTTTATCAGGCTGATCTTGTCGGTTTGTGTGTCGAGGATGAGGATGGCCAGTCATTGGGGCGGATCAAGGCGGTATTAAATTTTGGCGCTTCTGACCTTCTTGAAATCACCGGTATACTTGGCAAGGAACAAAGCTGGACCATCCCCTTTTCCCTCTACCATGTGCCCGTTGTTGATATTGATGGCGGTAAAGTGGTTTTACATGAAGCAAAAACATTCTTTGCCGATGATGCAGATGAGCCTGTTGATAATGGTGAGCAGGCATGAGCGCGTCCTTTAACACAACGGTTTTGACGCTCTACCCGGACGCGTTTCCGGGGGTTTTGGGGGCATCCCTGATCGGGCGTGCATTAAAACAGAAAAAATGGCAGTTGGAAACGCTGGACATCCGCGCGTTTTCCCATCATAAGCACGCCTCTGTTGACGATACGCCCGCTGGCGGCGGCCCCGGTATGGTGCTGCGCCCGGATGTAGCGGCGGCGGCTATTGATGCGGTTGATCTTAATGGTCGGCCGTTGATTTATTTAAGCCCCAGAGGCAAACCTCTGACCCAGGCCATGGTGCATGGGTTGGCGGCGGGTCCGGGGCTGGTATTGTTTTGCGGTCGTTTCGAAGGTCTTGATCAACGGGTCATCGAAGCACGCAAAATGATCGAGGTCAGTATCGGCGATTTCGTACTCGCTGGCGGGGAAGTGGCGGCACAGGCTTTGATTGAGGCTTGTGTGCGATTACGGCCCGGCGTATTGGGTGCGGAAGAATCGACTGACGAGGAGAGTTTTGAAGGCGGGCTTCTTGAATATCCCCATTATACCCGTCCGCGGGTATGGGAGGGGTTGGAAACCCCGCCAGTGCTTTTGTCTGGTGATCATGGCGCCGTAGCGCAATGGCGGCGGCATGAGGCTATAAAAATAACCAGGGCGCGCCGGCCCGATCTTTGGGATGGAACGGCGGGTAAGGAGAATGAAAATGAACGTGATTGAACAAATCGAAGCCGAAGAAGCCACGCGGGTTCTTGGCGAGAAAAACCACCCTGATTTTTCGGCGGGCGATACCTTGCGCGTTCAGGTGCACATCAAGGAAGGCACACGCGAACGTCTGCAGGCTTTTGAAGGTGTCTGCATATCCCGTTCCGGCGGTGGCATCCATGAAAGCTTCACGGTTCGTAAAATGTCTTTTGGTGAAGGTGTGGAGCGGGTTTTCCCGCTGTATTCTCCCAATGTGGAAAGCATCGAAGTAAAGCGCCGGGGCAGAGTGCGCCGCGCCAAACTATATTATTTGCGCGGTCTGACCGGTAAAGCGGCCCGGATTGCCGAGCGCACCACCGGACGCGGCATGGCCGAAGTCCGTGCGCGTCGTGCCAAAAAAGGCAAGAAGGCCTAAACTTTTTTACATACACACCATCAAAACCCCGGTTTGCGCCGGGGTTTTTTTGTGTTTCATATCAAATGACAAAATCATACTTCTCTTCATGGAAATGCTTATGGGCAAAAAAATCGAAATCGTAGAGGTTGGACCGCGTGATGGATTGCAAAACGATCCAACCTTGCTGGATACCGGCGTTAAGCTGGAATTCATCAATCGCCTTATCGAAGCCGGGGTAAAGCGCATGGAAGTGGCCAGCTTCGTGCACCCCAAACTGGTGCCCGCCATGGCTGATTCTGATGCTATTATGGCTGCCGTGCCCCGCAATAAAGGGGTTAGGTATATCGGCCTCGCACTGAATGAACGCGGTCTTCGCCGGGCGCTGGATGCAGGCTGTGATGAGGTAAACTTTGTTATGGTGGCCAGCGCCGGTTTTGGCCTTCAGAACCAAAAAGCCACCCCGGATGAAACCGCCACACTCTTTGAGCGCATCGCCATATTAGCCCATGATGAAGAGGTGCCGGTCAGCGCCACCATATCAGTGGCTTTTGGCGATCCTTTTGATGGCGAGGTGCCCATCGCCGGGCTGGCGACACTGGCAGGGCGGGCCGCCGGTGCCGGTGCCTCGGAAATTGCCCTTGGCGACACCATTGGCGTTGCCGATCCATGGGATGTCAAAGCCCGTCTTGGCGCAGTTCAAAAGGCCGCTCCCGGTGTGCCGTTACGGGTGCATTTTCATAACACCCGAAATACGGCACTGGCTAATATTCATGCCTCCATTGAAGCTGGAATATCCATTATTGATGCATCATGCGGTGGTATTGGCGGTTGCCCGTTTGCCCCGGCCGCGACCGGAAACGTGCCTACCGAAGATGTCATTTACATGCTGGAACGCGGCGGTTTTGAAACCGGGACTGATCTTGAAAAAATGATCGAGACATCAAAATGGTTAAGCGGCGTTCTTGGCCATAACGTGCCTTCATTGCTTGCCAAAGCCGGCCCGTTTCCGAATTAAAAAAAGCGTTCTTTTATCCAGATCAAGAGCGATCTGGACAAGATCGCCGCCACGATGAACGGGGCCAGCAGTATCGCGCCCAGCCTTTCAAGTGCCGAGTGTGAAAACTTGTAAAAATAACGCACCAGCCCAATGGCCTTGTTCCAGTCAATCTTGAGGCGGCTGGCTTTGCTGGTCGATCCATAGTGCACCACGCGCGCGCCTGGCACAAAAATCACATCGCCGCCCCTTTTGCGCACACGACGGCAGATATCCAGATCTTCGACATGCAGGAAGTATCCTTCATCGAACCCGCCAAGCGCGATAAAGTCATTACGGCGAATGAGCATGCACGCGCCACTGATCGCATGAACGGCTATGGGGCAATCCGGCAATGGCTCGGCTTCCTGGTGCATATCCGCAAAAGCACGATGTGCAGGGGCAAAACGGCTAAGCCCGGTCATGCTAACCAGGGCCGACCAGGGGGTTAGTCGCCCCCGGCGCGAGCCGCGTTGCTCACTGCCATCCGGGTTTTGCAGCCTTGCGCCGACCACGGACCCATTTGGTGCTTTATCAAGCACTTCCTGCAATTGCTTGACAGCATTTTTCTGCAATAGCGCGTCAGGGTTCAAGAATAACAAATGTGTGCCCTTTGCCTGTTGCGCTCCGGCATTACAGGCTCTGGCAAAGCCGACATTGCCCTGCCCGCGTATTATTTTCATAGTCGGGTTTTTTTTGACCACTGCATCCATCCATGCACGCATGTCAGCAGTGTTTCCATTATCAACGAGGATCAACCCATCAATCATGGCACTGCTCAGCACCTTTTTGATACATTCTTTGAGTGCCGGTCCGGTTTGATAGCTTACAATGATCGCGTTGATACTCATATGGTCGAGCCTGGTGGTTTAGAGGGGGCAATCAGCACCAGCAATCCGGCAACCCAGGCAATACTGGCCCAAGACCAGTCCTGCCAGGCCCCATAGGTAATGGAAAAAAATACCAGATACACTCCCGCCGTGGCAGAAATGGCTGCACCTTGAACAGCGCTCAAATATCTTGCTGAGCCAATACGCAGTCCAAACAAAGCCAGCGCAATAGACAAGATCAACGCCCCGATCAGGCCGGTTTCCAGCCACACCTGCAAGCCCAGATTATGGGGGTGATTCACCAGATAGGGCAGCGAAAAACCCCGCAATTCAAAGTGATCACCCGAAAAGGTTCGTGAGGCATCAAGACCCCAGCCCATTAGCGGGTGAACATTGATCAAACTGCCTGTATAGGGCCACATTTTAACCCGCCATTCCCAGGAAAGCGGCAGATCCATGCCATCCAGCGGTGCCGCAAAAACCGGCATGATCATGGGCGCCATCAGCAGCATGATTAAAAACCCAAGCGTGGCAATCAAGATCGTGGAACGCGGCCAGCGATACCCTGCGGCAAACAAAATACACCCGCTCAACATGGCCAAAACGCCAGCAAAAAGGTGAAACCGCGCGGTAATAAAAATCATCAGCAGAACCAGCAGGCCTGCCGCGATTTTGCCTTTTTGGCCATTGAGGTTTTGCATTAATAGCACCGCCAGTGCCGGTGTGGCCATAATGATGGCCGCAATCCCGCGGGTGGCATCTCGAAGCATGTTCTGCCGCTCTGCCCCTGCGGCAAAGAACCTGGAGACTATTCCGGTTGTCGCTTCCAGCAAATAAGGCAAAATCATCGCCAGCGCGCTGATCAACGCAATGACAATAACAATTTTCCTGCCCCGGCCCTTCAGCGTGACAATATCATAGACAAACAGCGGATAGACAAACGCACCCAGCGCCAGAGTTAGCGCCTGGGTAGATGCCGGATAAGGCGACCATAACGTGCTGATCCACATCCAGGCGATAAAAATCAGCAATACCGAATGGGCAAGATCGAGCGGAAACAAGCGGCGTAAATCCCGCCAAGGGGGTAAAGCCAGAATGGCTGTAACGGCCACGGCAACGGAAACCCCCAGCGCCCCGGCCATCACCGCCAGGGCGATCAGAATAAAGCCCAATGCCACCGCCAGCGGCCGCCGCCAGCCCTGATCTACTTCATCATCTGGCAGCATAGTGGCCATTTCAGGCGGTTTTCATATCCGGCGGCGCGGCGCGTTTGGTCAAATCGGCAACCACCTCATCAAGACTTAACACCTGCTGGTGCTTGTTGCCTGCACCTAAAAAACGCAAGGCCAGCGTGCGCTCCTCTGCCTCACGATTCCCGGCCACAGCAATCACAGGCACTTTGGCATGGCTATGCTCGCGCACCTTGTAATTGATCTTTTCATTTCGAAGGTCGGTTTTTACCCTAAGGCCAGCGGCGCGTAATATTTCTGCCGCTTCACGGGCATAGTCATCGGTGTCCGAAGTGATCGTCGTGACCACCACCTGCACCGGTGCCAGCCAGAGCGGCAGATTGCCCGCATGGTGTTCCAGCAAAATACCGATAAAGCGCTCGAATGAGCCCAATATGGCCCGGTGCAACATGACCGGACGGTGTTTTTCGCCGTCTTCGCCCACATAAGAGGCATTCAGGCGTTCGGGCAGATTAAAGTCCGCCTGTATCGTGCCGGTTTGCCATTCACGGCCAATGGCATCTTTAAGCGCAAAATCCAGCTTGGGTCCGTAAAACGCCCCATCACCTGGATTATAAACCACTTCCAGCCCGGTGGCATCGGCAGCCGCTTTTAATGCCGCCTCGGCCTTGTCCCAGACCTCGTCAGAACCCACACGCATTTCAGGACGATCTGCAAAACGCACCTCGACCTCGGTAAAGCCAAAGTCCGCATAGACCGATTGCAGCAAGGTGCAGAAGGCTTTGACCTCCTCGGTGATCTGGTCCTCGCGGCAGAAAATATGTGCATCATCCTGGGTAAAGGCGCGCACCCGCATCAGACCATGCAAGGCACCCGATGGCTCATAGCGATGGCAGGAGCCAAATTCGGCCAGACGCAAAGGCAGGTCACGATAAGACTTTTGTCCGTGATTAAATACCTGCACATGACAGGGGCAATTCATGGGCTTGACCGCCAGCACTTTGTCTTCCTGATCAATGGAGGAGATAAACATGTGCTCGCGATATTTTTCCCAATGGCCCGATTGTTCCCAGAACTTGCGGTCCATGAGTTGCGGCGTGTTTATTTCCTCATAGCCACCCTCGATTTGCCGGCGACGCATATAATCCTGCACCGCACGATAGAGCGTCCAGCCATCCGGGTGCCAGAACACCTGCCCTTGTGCCTCTTCCTGAAAGTGAAACAGGTTCAGCGCATTGCCAAGTCGGCGATGATCGCGCTTTTCTGCTTCTTCCAGTCGCGTCAGATAACTGCGCAATTCTTTTGGGTTGGTCCAGGCGGTGCCGTAAATACGTTGTAATTGGGCACGTGATGAATCACCTCGCCAATATGCCCCTGCCAGTTTCATCAGCTTGAACGCCTTGGGTATTTTACCCGTAGAAGGCAAATGTGGCCCCTTGCACAAATCCACCCAATTACCCTGACGATAAAGGGTTATCACTTCGTCTTCGGGCAGGTCAGAGATCAGCTCGGCCTTATAGGTTTCGCCTTTTTCCTCGAACATTTTAATTGCGTCATTGCGGTCCCACACTTCGCGCTCTATGGGTTCATCACGGGCAATAATCTGCGCCATTCTGGCTTCGATCTTCTCAAAATCCTCAGTGGAAAACGGCTCGTCGCGGGCAAAGTCATAATAAAAGCCATCTTCAATGATTGGCCCGATAGTTACCTGTGTGCCCGCAAACAGCTCCTGCACAGCCTCGGCCAGCACATGCGCCGTATCATGGCGTATCAGCTCCAGCCCTTCGGGGTCACGCGCCGTAATGATGCGGATTTTACCATCATGCTCAATTTCACGTTTCAGGTCACGCAATTCATCATCAAGGGCGATCGCAAAGGCCTGTTTGGCCAAACCCGGTGAAATACCCATAGCCACATCAAGGCCGTTAACACCCTTTTCAAACTGACGGTGCGAACCGTCGGGAAATTCCAGATCAATCATGCTTCTTCGCTCTTATGGCTTGCGTTCATCATGGGTCTTATCCGCCGTATGTGCCTTTGGCAAAGGCCGCTCACGCCAGGACCAGTCCCCCAGCCTGCTTATGACCCAAAACGGCACTTTGTCCAATACTTGTGGCACCGGATCAAAGCCGTGCGAGCCAAATGGATGACATCGTAGCAGCCGCGATAGTGTTAGCCAGCCGCCCCGCCAGGCCCCGTGGAGGCGAATCGCCTCAATGCCATAGGTTGAACAGGTCGGCTCGTGCCGGCACCTCACCCCCATGGCGGCAAAGGCGGGGCTTAGCGTTACCTTGTAAAGGCGCAGCAGGGTAATCATGGCAAGAGAGGGCAGGCGTAACATCACAGGCTTTCATCAGTGAACCTGCTTTTACTTCGCCTTTGTGCGCAATTCAAATTGCAAGATCATATCAGCACTGAACCCTTACGGGCAGAAACAAGTTTTATCCCCGCTTCCATTAGGGTCATTAAGGGTCAATAAGGGTTGTTTATGGGTCCATAAAAGCGCGTTTTGGGTCAATTAAGGGGTATTTATGGGACACCATGAGGGTCAGCAAGGGGTTGTGAGTGTCCCTTGATGTGTCCCTTGATGTGTTCCTTGAGGTCTATGCTCAGGATAACATATTCTGGTGTCATCCCGGACCTGACCCGGGATCCAAAGTGAATATCCATAGGCCCTATAGACCCCGGACTAAATCCGGGATGACACGAATGTGTATTTGGGTGGGGGATTGCCGAAACTTATCCAACGCTGGCGCTGTCGGGGTATATTACCGGCAATTTGCACTCCATGTTTCGAGGGCGCTGTGCGCCGCCTCAACATGAGGTTGTTATAATACTTTCTATGGCCTTATCCTGAGGATCAGGTCCGGGACAGGCTCTGAGGGGTTGCGTAGCAATCGTCTCGAAGGATGGAGAAACGCAAACTTATTCATCATTCGACAAGCCTAGAGCCAGCGGCGCACGGTTTTGCAATAAGCAAGATAAGCATCGCCAAAACGTGCGGTGAGGTAGCGCTCCTCGGCGGCGATCACCATACGATCAATAATCAATGCACCAAAGGGAATGAGAATCAGCGCCATGGTCAGACCCAGTGCCAGACACAGGCCGGTGACCAGAAGCAACATGCCCGCATACATGGGATTGCGGGAAATTTTATATGGCCCTTGCGCAATCAGGGCGTTGTCCCCCTGCCAGGGCAGGGCCGAGGTTTTTGCCCGCCGGAAAAGGGCCAGCGTCCATAGCTCCAGCGCAAAACCGGCAAGCGCCAGGATATAGCCCGTCATTTCAATCCAGAAAGGAGCTTCAAAGCGCAAGGCGGGATATGCCTTTGCCAAAAACCAGCCGCCAAAGCCGATCAACGCAAACAATAAGGGCGGCGGGAAAACCACGCCCGGCGATTTTGGTGCTGGTGCGTTTTCTTTTTTCATCAGAGCAACAAGCCTTTTGAGGTATCACACGGGTCATGCTCAGCCACAAAATGCCGGGGCGTTACCTCGATCAATTTGGGGCGGTATTGCTCTGCTTCAGGGTCATCAATGGCCTTTGAACGTAAAAAATGCAAAGCCGCGCGGCTATCCAGCGGCGAGGGCAGATCACCCTCCAGCACGATGCGTTTTCGCGCCCGTTCGGCCTTGGGGTCCGGCAGGGGCACAGCGCTGATCAGGGCTTTGGTATAGGGATGGCGCGCATCTTCATAAATATCTGTGCGATCGGCAATTTCCACAACACGGCCCATATAAAGCACCATCACCCGGTGGGAAATCTCGCGCACCACGGCCAGATCATGGCTGATGAAAATCATCGCCAGGTCGGCGGATTTTTGCAGCTCGATCAGCAGGTCAATAATTTGCGCCTGCACGGAAACATCAAGGGCAGAAACCGCCTCATCGCAAATGACCAGTTTGGGGTTCAAAATCATCGCGCGGGCAATGCCGACACGTTGGTTCTGACCACCGGACAGCTCGTGCGGATAACGGTTGATCATCGCCGGATTAAGGTCCACCCGCGCCATGATATCGCGCACTTCTTTATTCCGGGCATTGTGATCCATATCCGGGCGGAAAGTTTTTAATGGCTCGGCAATGGACTGGCTAATGGTCATGCGTGGATCAAGAGAGGCCAAAGGGTCCTGAAACACAATCTGCAGATCTTTTCGCTCTTGGCGCAAGGCTTCTTTTTGCGCCTCCAGCAGGTTGGTGCCCATCCAGCATACCAGCCCTTCCTGGGCCGGTACCAGACGCAGGACGGCGCGGGCTAAAGTGGATTTGCCGCAACCGGATTCGCCTACAATGCCCAGGGTCTCGCTGCTATGCAGATCAAAGCTCACCCCGTCAACGGCGCGCAGGGGCCGGGTTTTGGAGAAAATACCGCCGCCAATACGCACCGGGAAATGCACTTTGATGTCCTGCACTTTTAATAATGGCGTTGCCTTGGCATTGGGCTTGAATGGCGCCAGAGCCGCATGGCCGGGACGGTCAGGCCGGTCCAGCCGGGGCATGGCATCCAGCAATAGCTGCGTGTACTCGCTTTTGGGGTGATAAAAAATATCATCAACCGGACCGTCTTCGACATAAATGCCCTTTTCCATGACATAGATATGATCGCACATGCGCGCCACCACACCCATATCATGGGTGATCAGCGCAATCGCGGCACCGATATCGTCTTTAAGGTCATTCATCAGGTCCAGAACCTGGGCCTGCACGGTCACATCCAGCGCCGTGGTTGGCTCATCCGCGATCAGCAATTCTGGTTCGCACAGCATGGCCATGGCGATCATCACCCGCTGGCGCATGCCGCCGGATAGCTCATACGGATATTGATCCAGCCGCCGGGCCGCTTCGGGGATGCGCACCCGGTCCAGCCAGCCAAGACATCGCTTTTTTGCTTCCTCGCCGCGAAGGTTCTCATGAATGGCCAGCACTTCGGCCATTTGCGCACCGATTTTCATGTGCGGCGTGAGCGAGGTCAGCGGGTCCTGAAAAATCATGCTCATGCGGGCACCGCGCACACTATTGAGAATTTTGGGCGGGGTATTCAAAATATTCTTGCCGCAAAAACGGATCGCGCCGGTGGCTTTGCCATTACTGGCAAGAAGGCCCATGGCGGCCAGAAAAGTCTGGCTTTTCCCGGAACCGGATTCGCCGACCACCCCCACGCATTGACCGGGTTTAATACTTAAACTGATCCCCTTTACGGCGTGAACCTCACCATCCGAAGTATCAAAGCGAATATGAAGATCGCGCACATCAAAAACGGGGGAAGTTTCTGCCATAATATACCCTTTTACCTGACCCGGATCGTCAGAAAGCCTAACCCGAACCGCATAAAGCAAATACTAACGTGTCAGCGCACACTGTCCAATCACCGGATGCACCTATGGGTAAGGCCGGCGCAGTTTATGCACCCTTATCGGGCAGATCAGCGGCGGTTTCCAGGACCAGATGGTCAACCACGCTTTTCAGGGCTTCCTCCTCACTGGCTCCCGCTTGCAGCGCCTCCTCATAGACGGCCAGTTGCTGGCTGGCCGAAGAACCACGCTCAATGATTTTACGCGCGTGATGCACCTCGTTTACGCAATCAAGGGCAATGGCGTCTTCTTCGATGATATCCAGTATTTCCTCTAGCAAAGTGGCAAAGGGCGTTTGCGCGCCCTTGCCCAGATCCACCAGTCGGCCACCCACCCCAAAGCGCGAGGCCAGCCAGCGATTTTCCTGCACCAGCAGGCGCGGATAGACCCGCCATTTCATATTCGCACGGCGCAGGCGTGATAACATGCGCAACAAACAGATATAGATCGAGGCGATACACAAGGCATCTTCCATACGCGGGCAAATGTCGGATATGCGCATTTCCAGTGTGGGGAAACGGGCCGAGGGGCGCAAATCCCACCAGATTTTGGATGAATCCTCAATCACGCCCGCCATAATCAGGCGATTGCACAGGCGCTCATATTCACCCCAGCTTTCAAACCGGTCAGGTATGCCATTGCGCGGCATGCCGTCCCAAACCGTGGTGCGATAGGACATCATGCCCATTTTGTGTCCGCCCCAGAATGGTGATGAGGTGGAAAGCGCCAATAAATGCGGCAGGAAATAACGCATCTGGTTCATCAGATCGATACGCATATCCGGGTCTTCAATCCCCGCATGCACGTGCATGCCGCAAATCAGCATGCGGCGGATCACCCCTTGCATATCCGCATCCAGCTTTTCATAGCGCGGCGCATCGGTATGGCGCTGGCCATGCCAATTGGCAAAAGGATGCGTGGAAGCGGCCATCAGGTCCAGCCCGTGCTGGCGGGCGACGCGCTTGATGCAGGAGCGCATGGCCACCAGATGGCGGCGGGCCTCGGTAATGGTTTCACAAACCGGGGTGGCAATTTCGATCTGGCATTTAAGAAACTCCGGGGTAACGCTATCGCCAAGCTCTGCCTTGCAGGCTTCCATCAAGGCCGGCGGCGGGTCGGTGGCAAGGTTACCCGTTTCCTGATCAACAATGAGGTATTCCTCCTCAATGCCCAAGGTCAAAATCGGTATCATGACACACCCCCAAATTTAGCTTCGTCTTTATTCCTGCGCTATTAAGCCCCGTAATGGCGCTTCCAGCAAATCCGCCCATTGTCGCACATGGTTTTCATCGGCAATCAGGTCCTGACGCACTTCCAGTGTTAAATGCCGCAGGCCGCGCGCGCCCACATGGCGATCCACCGTATAATTATAGAGCTTGGCCGAATATGGCTCATTGTCACCAACGCCAAGATCATGACCGCGCAAGGCATTGATAACCGTTCTGGCGCTTTGCGGATCGTCTTTCCACAATACCCCGACCTGCCAGGGGCGATGACTTTCACGGCAGCGCAAGGCCCGGCAGAAACTATGGATGGATATGATGACCGGATCGCGCACCTGCGCCGTATGGGCATCCAGTTCCTTGTCCAGAAATTCATGATAGGGGCGATAATACTGGCTGATACGCTTTTCCCGCTCGCTCCAGCATAATTGCTGGTTCGCCGGCACGGTTACGCCATCGCTTTGCGCCAAAATCAGATCATCACGGTCAAGGCCGCGATTAGGATCAATCAACAGTCGTGAAAAACCGCAAAAGATACGCCGTGCGTTCAATCTTTCACCCAAAGCCTCGGTTAGGGCCGACGCCCCCGGATCAAAAGCAATATGATCTCTGATCTGTTCGTCGCTCAGGCCAAGCGCATCATAACCCTCTGGCAGGGCATTGGTGGCATGGTCGCAAAAAAGAAAGGCGCGGCTCTGGCCCTTGGGGCCTTTGGCGTGTGCCGGTAAAAAATCAGACATTAATAAACCTTATCTGCCCCTACCTTGATAGCCAATGCGGTATTCGCGCGCACCCTGTGCCGCTAATGCTTCCGGCGTAAAGGGGAAATCCCGTAATGTCATGGCCGCAAACGGCTTGGCCTGATCAGCATAATGCTTTGCGTTTTTATCAAGCGTGGCACTGCCGAACTGATGGCGGGAACGCGCCGTCATTTTCCCGTCCGTATCCCAATTAACGATCACAATATAGGTATCCCCTGCCACCGCTGTCAGTGTGCCATCAGCCTCCAGATCGTGTCCGGCACTATAGACCGCGCGCAAAATGTCTGGCCCGCCATCAATGGGCACATCAACAGCGCCCCGCCGAAAGCGCATAATCTCGCCCCAGGGCACATCAAGACGGCCATGATGCTTCATTAAATCCACCGCCGAAAGTTTCAACGCCTTGATGGGATCCATCAGCCAGGGATCACCATCGGCATTTTGGGCAATGCACTTGACCGCGACCAGCACCCCAAGAGCAGCCGCGCGATTACCCTGACCGGTGCGTAAATCCCAGCCCATCAGCAGGCTTTGCGCCTGTTCCAGCAACGGATCATCCGACAGGTCCATCGTGCCGAGCTCGTGCACCAGTCGCGCCACTTCCGAGCGTTTGGAATAGGCAAGGTCAAACTTGATCCGCTCAACATCCTGCGCTGACAATAACGCATCATTATCCAATTGCTCGATCAAACGGTGCCCGCGATTGGTCATATAATGCTCGATCCCGTAGCGCACGGCAAAAGCCGCCGGGTTTGGGTTATCGCCTGCACCGCTGGAATAAAACGGGGTGTTGTTGGCATTGGCGACAAACCCAGACGCCGGATTGACCACTTTGGGCAAGGTCGACAGCGCCTCAAAACCCTGCCACAGGGTTTGCGAAGTATCGCCCGGCAGATATTCCTGCCAATTATACCCGCCCTGCCGCTTTGGCATTTTGGCGTTATAAAAATAGCCGATATTGCCTTCCCGGTCGCCATAAACCACGTTCAGGCTGGGGATGGCATTCATCGCCATGGCATCCTGCCACTGGTCAAAGTCTTGCGCCAGATTCATCCGATACCATTGCTCGACCGCGCGCACTTCAAACAAACCGGCAAAGCGAATGGCATAGGTGCCGTGTGGCCGGCGCAATACCGGGCCGTGCACCGACCACAAAACCGCTTTTGGCACTGATAGGCTAAACGGCCCCCACAACTTTATCCGCAAATGCGCGGTGGAGCGCTCAAAGGCTTTCCACTGACCATCAAACCAGTATTCGTTTTTGTTTTTGGGATTGATTTTCAGCACATAAATATCAATCAGGTCAGGCTTGTTGACTGTATGCGCCCAGCCCAGGTTTTCGTTAAAGCCGTGCAGGATAACCGGGGTGCCGGGAAATACCCCCCCGGCCGCATTCCATCCCTCCTCCGAGGTCGCCTGCACCTCATACCAGGCCACCGGCCCGCTATAAGGCTGATGGGAATTGATCACCAGACGGGTCGCCCCGTCGGTGGAACGCTTGGGCGCGATGGCAAAGGCATTGGAGCCCATATGCGGATTGGGTTGGCGGCTGGCCATAAAGGCATTGCGGCTGTCGCGCAAGGAAATGACTTTGGGCGCATCATCTTTCGGGCCGGCAGTAAGGCGCGCCAGCGCCCCGTCCAGGCCATAAAAAAATGGTGCACGAAACACAAACCCGGCCACCACATCTTTGCCAGTGATCGGCAAGACACCAGGGCGCACCGCCTGCGGATGATCCAGCGCGTAAAGGTTCAAACCGGCGGCATAGCCTTCCAGCAGGGCACGGGTTTTGCCCGTCAGGTCGGTATCGTATCTGGCATCAACCAGTTCTTTAATACGAAACAAATGGACCAGATAATCGGTTAGCGCGCCGCTAAAACCCTGATAGCGCGCCAGCGTGCCGCGCGAAGCCAACACCATGCTTTCGATGGTTTTCCAGTCATCCTCCCCATGGGCATAGGCCAGACCAAAGGCGGCATCGGCATCGCGTTTGCCAAACACATGGGGCACCCCCAGATCATCACGCACGATGCGGGCACTGTAAGCCTTGGATTTGGCGCGCAAGGCCGCTTCATCCACAAGGCGCGCCGGTGGCATGGGCGTGACCATCAATAGCGCCAGCAACATCAGGGCAAGCAATGCCCCGATACCGATTCCGAGCTTTTTCATCCCTTACCCCCCTTTATGGCCAATACTGCCCGGCGCAACGCATCCGATAATGGCATCGGTTTGCGGGCTTTACGATCCACATATACATGCACAAAACCCCCCTGCGCACTGGCCGTATCCGCAGCTTTGGCAAATACACCAAGGCCGTAACTTACACTGGATTTACCCACCCGGTCAGCCCGTAATCCTATATCCAGCACTTGCGGAAAGGCCAGCGGTGCAAAATAGTCGCACGAGGTATGCACCACCAGCCCGATCTGTGCGCCATGATGAATGTCCAGCCTGGCTTTATCGATCAAATAGCGGTTCACGGCGGTATCAAAAAATCCGTAATAGGCTGCATTGTTTACATGGCCATAAACATCATTATCGGCCCAGCGCGTGGGCACTTCCATGAACCAGCGATAATCGCTGCGCCTGTGTGGTGCGGCCTTCACAAGGCCGCCTCATAAACTTTAAATATATCATCGCGGGACATGGCGGCGGGGTTGTTTTTTAACAGGCGCTCAATGGTAATGCCCTCATCGGCCATGGCGGCAAGGTCACTTTCTTTTATGCCTACCTGGGTTAAGTGTCGCTCCAGCCCGATGGCTCTGCAAATCCGCTCCAGCTCATCGATAAGCGCCGCCGCCTTGTCCGCAACCATACTGGCACCGGCAAGCGCAAGTCTATCATAAATTTGCGCATAAACCTGACACGCACTGGCAGAATTTTTTGCATTAAAACGCATCACATGGGGCATAACCAGCGCATTGGACAAGCCGTGGCTGACATGAAACTGACCACCGATGGGGTAAGCCAACGCATGTATGGCCCCTACCGGCGCATTGGCAAACGCCTGCCCTGCCTGCATGGCCCCCAGCAGCATTTGTGTGCGTGCCTCTCTGTCATCGCCCTGACGACAGGCGCGTTCAATCGCGCCGTGCAGGCGCGTCAGGGCGATCAGCGCCAGACTGTCCGATACGGGGTTTTTCATCCTTGCCGAAGTCATCGCCTCAATCGCATGAACCATGGCATCAATACCGGTGGCGGCAGTGATGTGACGTGGCAGACCAAAGCTAAGTTCCGGGTCCAGCACCACCATATCGGCAAATAATGATGGCGCAATAATGCCGATCTTTTCCCCGCTTTGGCGGGTTACCACCGAAATCGGCGTCACTTCTGAGCCGGTCCCGGCAGTCGTTGGCACCAACACCAGCGGCAGGCGCTCCCCGTTAACCTGATCAAAGCCGTAAAGCTCATCCAGTTCTTGCGCGCCTGCACAAAGTATAGCCACCAGCTTGGCGGTATCCATAGTGCTGCCGCCGCCAATGCCAATAATGCAATCGGGGGAAAACGCGCGCGTTTTTTTGACCGCGTCCCTGACCATGTAGCTGGGCGGATCATTGGTTACGCCATCATAGACAAAGACAGATTTTTCACCTGTTTTAAGCGCGACAAGCGCTGGCTCGATCAGTCCTGCGGCAATAATCCCGGCATCGGTGATGATCGCAATCTTTTTGAACGCCCCCAGCTTTTGCAAGTGGCTGTCCAGCGCGGCGCAAGCGCCACCGCCAACTATTATGTGCGAAACCGTATCAAAGCTAAAAGTGTTCATCGTCCGCCTATCGCCTCAACAATCCGCCAAACAGTCCGCGCACCAGCTCCCTGGTGATTTGCCGCGAAGCCTGCCGCAAGGCACTTTTTACCGCCGCCTCCCCATAAGACTGACGCCGGGAGGAACGCCGCCTTGCCGGTGCACGACCGCCTCCGCGTCCATAACGGCGGTTTTGGGCTTTTTCTCTTTCTTTTTCGGCCCGTTCCCGCGCCGCTCGCCCGGCATCCTCGGCCTCCAGTTTTGCCGACAAGGCTACGGCTTCGGCGCGGCGGCGCTCCAGCGCTTCATAAGCACTTTGCCGGTCAATGGCCTTGTCATAACGTCCGGCAACCGGGCTGGTGGCAATGACCGCCCGGCGATCTTCTGCACTGGCCGGGCCAAGGCGGGAGGATGGGGGGCGGATCAGGGTGCGGGACACCATGTTTGGCCGCCCCTTGGCATCCAGCGTCGAAACCAGAGCCTCGCCAACGCCCAATTGGGTGATGGTGTCTTCGGTATCAAAAACCGGATTTGGGCGAAAAGATGCCGCCGCCGCGCGCACGGCCTTGCGCTCATTGGGGGTATAGGCGCGCAAGGCATGTTGAATACGATTGCCCAATTGCGCCAATACCGCATCTGGAATATCACGCGGGTTTTGCGTTACAAAATACACTCCCACCCCTTTGGAGCGGATCAGCTTGACCACCTGCTCAATGGTATCAAGCAGCGCCTGGGGCGCATATTTGAACAACAAATGCGCCTCATCAAAAAAGAACACCAGCCTGGGTTTGTCCGGATCGCCCACCTCTGGCAGTTCTTCAAAAAGCTCGGACAATAACCACAGTAAAAAGACCGCATACAGCCTCGGATTCTGGATCAGGGTGGTAGCATCCAGAATATTGACAAGCCCGCGTCCATCAAGGCCGATGCGCATGAAGTCTGTAAATTCCAGCGCCGGTTCACCGAAGAATTCTTCGGCACCATCACGCTCCATGACCAGCAGACGGCGCTGTATGGCCCCCACACTGGCGCGGGTAACATTGCCATAATCGGCGGAAATATCCTTGGCATTCTCTGCCATGAACCGCAACAACGCCCGTAAATCCTTCAGATCCAGCAGTAACAGATTTTCTTCATCGGCAATTTCAAAGGCAATGGTCAACACCCCTTCCTGGGTGTTATTAAGATTCATCAGCCGGGCCAGCAAGACCGGCCCCATTTCGGAAATGGTGGTGCGCACCGGGTGGCCTTTTTTGCCAAACAAATCCCAGAACACCGTTGGGGCGGCTTCATAAGTGTAGTTTTCAAGGCCTATTTTGGCCGCCCGCGCCAACAGCTTGTCATGCAGCTTGTGGGTTTTGGAGCCGGGCACACAAATGCCGCTAAGGTCGCCCTTCACATCAGCGCAAAACACCGGCACCCCGGCATCGGCAAAGCCCTGCGCCAGAATTTGCAGGGTCACGGTTTTTCCGGTTCCGGTGGCCCCGGCGATCAGGCCATGACGATTGGCGCGTTTTAGAAGCAGGTTCTGCGCGCTGCCATCATCCGCCCCGCCAATCAATATAGACCCGTCCATACCCGACCCCTCATTTGTCTCTTGCGTCTTTTGTAAACGATAGTGCGGTGCGCGAGGCGGGGCAAGCACCCCCTTGGCAGCAGGGGGACAAACCGGCACACTGCACCCCAAGGGAGACACAATCATGGATACAGCAACACGCACCGGGGTTTTGATCCTGGCCACCGCAGCGGTCATTACCGGCATGTATTGGTTCCGCGATGTGCTGGCCCCTTTTGCCCTTTCAGTATTTTTGTGGCTGGTTATTGATAGCGTAGCCGAGGAAATGATGGTGCGTCTGCGGATCATTCCGCGGTGGCTGGCTTTGAGCATTGCCCTTGGCTCGGTAGGCTTTTCGGTGGCGATCATCGGCGCCGTGCTGGCCAGTACCGCCAGTGATATTGCTTCAAACGGCAGCGCCTATGGGACGCGCCTTGATCAATTACTGCATGACGCCTATGCCCTGATCGGCAAAACCGAAGCACCAACCATCAGCCAATTGGTGGAGCGTATTAATCCGGGATCGTTTTTGGCAGAACTGGCGCGATCCGTGCGCGCTCTGGCCTCCGATGCGCTGTTTGTCGCCATTTATGTGGCATTTTTGTTTTCTGCCCAGTCCAATTTCCCCAAAAAGCTGGATGCCCTGTTTCCAGAGCCCCAGGCGCGCGCCCGTGCCGCCGCCATCAGCGCTTCCATGCGCCAGGCCATGGGCACCTATTTATGGGTGCAAACCCTGACCGGGGCGATCACCGCCATTGGTTGTTATATCACCATGAAACTGGTGGGTATGGATCAGGCGCTTTTCTGGGCGTTTGTCATTTTCCTTCTGGGATATGTCCCGACCATTGGCCCGCTGGTCGGCACCTTGTTTCCTGTGCTTTTCGCCCTGGTGCAGTTTCCAAACTATTGGCAACCGGCCATCATTTTTGCCGGCGTTGGTTTCTGGCAGTTTTCCATTGGTAATTTCATGGTGCCGCGCATGCAGGGAGACAGCATGAACCTCTCCACACTGGTGGTGATTCTCACCTTGTCCTTATGGGGCGTCATATGGGGCCTGCCGGGCATGTTCCTGTCGGCACCCTTAACGGTGATGCTGATGATTATATTGGCGCAATTCAAAAGCACCCGCCCGGTGGCGGTTATCCTCTCACAAGATGGCCACCCGGAAAAAGGGCTACAGCTTAACCCCAGACCCGGTTTGTAAACTGCCCGTAATTCCGCTCACGCTCTTGTGACAGTTTGTGTGGTGCAAATCTGTTCAATACGTCCCTATATGAGCAGGGCAATGACACGAGCAGATATTGGAGATAATCATGAAGGCAATCGGCGCGATCACTTTTGCGCTTGGCGTACTGGTGCTGAGCGCCTGTCTGGCCTTGGGTTTGCACAGCAAAATGTTATTTCTTTAATCGATTGGAGTTTAAGTTCAGGCCTGCGCGTGCGTCCCCCCAGCCTGCAATGCGGGGCCTGTTACGAGCCGCCGGACACTGTCCCCGTCCGGCGGCTCACATATTTTATGAAGAAGAATTATCAAGCGTATTTACCTCTTCATAATTGTTCTTGCGCTAGGCACTCCTGAGGCCTAATACGCGGCCAGTTCCGCCTGGTGATTCTTCCCCATTTTACACCGGGCGCGGCGCAAGGAGGATCGCCATGAACAAGGCGAACGGCATGGCCAGACATAAACTTGGCAAACATGCCTTTAGTGTCGAAGAATTTATCGCCCTTGCCGAAGGTCCGGCGGGGGCACCTTTGCATGAGAAAGGCGCTTTATCGCGCGAGGCAAGGCGTTATCTGAGGCTGGTGCATGAAGATGCGATCGCCGATGATATTGAAGGTCTTGGTATAGAGGATGTGCTGGTCTGCGCGGTGCGGTTCTGGGTATTTGGCAAAGTGCGCAAACCCGGCGAGACGCTGGTTCGTATCCATGCCGGTAAAACCGCAAATGGCAAACCGCTGGGCCGGGATATTCTGGAAATCATTATCGGGGACAAACCATTTTTGGTCGATTCGGTAATGGGCGAGCTGGGCCAGTGGGGGGTCAACACCCTGGCCATGTTCCACCCGGTGATTGATCTGGGCCGCGCCGATAGCGGCGAGCGCAATTCTGGCGCACCGGCCATACGCGAAAGTATGATTCAGGTGCAATTTGAGCCTTTAAGCCGGACCCGGCGGCAAAAAGTGCTGCAGGGCCTGCACGAGACGCTGCATGATGTGGAACTGGCGGTTGATGACTGGATGGGCATGCGCGCCGAAATGAACCGCGCCATCGAGGAATTGCATGAAGCCCCGGCGGCGGCCCCCGAAGAGGAAGTGGCCGAATGTATCGAGTTTTTGCGCTGGTTACGCGATGAGCATTTCGCCTTTTTAGGAAGTCGCCGCTATACCTTCCCGGTTGATGAAAGCGGGCAATTGCTACACGCTGAACCAGAAGTGGTCGATGGCACCGGCCTTGGCCTGCTGCGCGATTATGATGCCAATGTGTTACGCCGTGGCTCCGAACCCAGCATGCTGGCACCAGCCATTCAGGAATTTTTAAACGAGCCCACCCCGCTGATTGTGGCCAAGTCCAATATGCGATCGCGCGTGCACAGGCGGGTTTATATGGATTATATCGGCGTCAAGCATTGGCGTGAGGATGGTCAGGTAACGGGCGAGACCCGCTTTGTTGGTCTTTTCACCGCCGAAGCCTATGACCGCATGGCCCGCGATGTGCCGCTTATCCGGCGCAAGGTGCGTCGGGTGCTGATGCGTGCCCAGCGTGGCCCTGGCACCCATAATGCCAAAAAACTGCAAAACATTGTCGAAAATTACCCGCGTGATGAATTGTTTCAGATCAGTGAAACAGAATTACTGGAAATCAGTCGCGGTATTTTGCATCTGAACGATCGCCCACGGCCCAAATTATTTGTGCGCCAGGACCGCTTTAACCGGTTTGTTTCAGCCTTTGTGTTTATTCCGCGTGAGCATTATAATACCCAATTGCGTGAAGATGTCGGCAAGCTGGTCAGCACCGCTTATGGTGGCAGGTTATCGGCCTCCTATCCGCACTTTGGCGATGGACCGCTGGCCCGTGTTCATATCATTATTGGTCTTGACCCCCATAACCATCTGGAGCCGGACCTGCAAGCACTGGAGCGCCAGATCGCCCAATTGGCGCGCACCTGGCATGACCGGCTGGAATCCGAGGCCCGCCAGACCGGTGCCCCCACACATTTACAGGAAACGCTGGGCGCTTATCGTGGTGCGTTTTCGGCAGGTTATAAGGAAGACTATGACGCCAAAGAAGCGCTGGTGGATATTGCCCATATTGAAGCCCTGAAACAGGACCCCGGCCTTTCCGCCCGGCTTTATCGTCTTGAGGGCGATAAGGACACGCTTATTCGCGTCAAACTTTATAAGGCTGGGCATTGCCTGCCACTCTCCGATGTCATGCCAATTTTCGAGACCATGGGTTTTGAAGCCATGACCGAGGCCAGCTATCCGGTGCGCCCCAAAGGCCGCGATGCGGTATGGGTGCACGCTTTTGAGCTACGCAGCACCGATGGCGAAGTCACCGACTTAAAACGCATTGCCGAACCGGTGCAGGATGCGCTGGTTGCCATCTGGAGTGGCCGTTCGGAAAATGACGGGTTTAACCGGCTGGTCCTGCGCCTTGGTGTGAACTGGCGCAGCGCCGCGTTTTTACGCACCTGTGCCCGTTATCGCGCACAAAGCGGCCTGGACCCGTCCCAACGGGTGCAGGAAGAAGCACTGGCGGAAAACCCGGCCATATCAGAACTATTGCTGGCGCTGGCGCGCACCCGCTTCAAACCAGGCGCCTTTGAAACCCTGGATGAGCGCCAGAACGCGCAGAAAAAAATCTGCGAAGAGATTATCACCTGTCTGGACAAGGTCCCCAGCCTTGACCATGACCGGGTGTTACGACGCCTGATGCGCCTGATTTGCGCCATTAAACGAACCAGCTTTTATCAGCGCGATGATAAGGGACAGCCCCTGCAACGCATCTCCATCAAAATTGCCAGCCGTGAGCTGGAAACCCTGCCGGCACCAAAGCCATACCGGGAGATATTTGTCTGGTCGCCCAATGTAGAAGGGGTGCATTTGCGCTTTGGACCGGTGGCGCGCGGCGGCTTGCGCTGGTCTGACCGGCGTGATGATTTTCGCACTGAAGTGCTTGGTCTGGTCAAGGCCCAGCAGGTCAAAAACAGCGTCATTGTTCCCGTGGGTTCCAAAGGCGGGTTTTTCCCCAAATGCCTGCCTCGCGGCGGCACCCGCGATGAAATTCAGGCCGAAGGCATTAGCGCCTATAAAACCTTCATTCGCGGGCTATTGGACATTACCGATACCCTGGACACCACCGGAGGCATTGTGCCCCCCGATGAGTTGGTAATTTGGGATGAGGATGATCCTTATCTGGTGGTTGCCGCCGACAAAGGCACGGCCACATTTTCCGATATTGCCAACGCCATGGCCGAAGAATATGGATTTTGGCTGGCTGATGCTTTCGCCTCTGGGGGGTCAGTTGGCTATGATCACAAGAAAATGGGCATTACCGCTCGTGGTGCCTGGGAAGCGGTCAAGCGGCATTTTCGCGAAATGGGCAAAGACATCCAGAACGAGGCGTTCAGTGTTATTGGTGTAGGCGACATGTCCGGCGATGTGTTTGGCAATGGCATGTTGCTGTCCACACATACCCGCCTGCTGGCAGCCTTTGATCACCGCGATATTTTTATCGACCCGGATCCTGCGGACGCGCAGGCCAATTGGGATGAACGCAAACGCCTGTTTGATCTGCCCAGAACCTCCTGGCAGGATTATAATCGGGAGCTGATTTCCAAAGGTGGCGGCATATTCAGTCGCCGCGCCAAATCCATACCGCTTTCACCTGAAATGCAAGCGTTGACCGGCATTCAGGCCAAAAGCGCAGCGCCTAATGACATTATTCATGCACTGTTACAGGCCGATTGTGAGCTTTTATGGTTTGGCGGTATCGGCACCTATATCAAAAGCGCCGAGGAACAGAACTGGCAGGTCGGCGACAAGGCCAATGATGCCATTCGTATTGATGCCGCTTTGGTGGGTGCCAGCGTCATCGGTGAGGGTGCCAATCTTGGCATTACCCAGGCCGGGCGTATTGAATTTTCCAGAGCCGGCGGGCGCATCAATGCTGATTTTGTTGATAATTCAGCGGGTGTGGATACTTCGGACCATGAGGTAAACTTAAAAATCCTGCTCAATGCTGCCATTCGTGCCGGAAAATTGAGTATGGACGGGCGTAATAAAGTGCTGGCTTCGATGACCGATGAAGTAGCCGAACATGTGCTGGCCCACAATTACGACCAGACCCTGGCGCTTTCCATGGCGCAATTAACCGCCCGCCACGATATGGAGCCGTTTGAGCGTTATATGGAAAGCCTTGAAGCAAGAGGCCAGTTGGACCGGGATGTCGAGGGCCTGCCCTCAACCGATGAAATGATGGTGCGCCGTGATGCCGGTGAAGCCCTGACCCGGCCAGAGATTGCCACTTTAATGGCCTATGCCAAAAACACGCTGGTCGAGGATTTGCTGGATAGTGATTTGCCGGACGAGCCACACTTCACCCCGCTCTTGACCGCGTATTTTCCAAAAGCGGTGCAAAGCTATCAAGAAGAACGCGAACATCACCGCTTGCGGCGCGAGATCATCTCCACCGTATTGGTCAATGATATGGTCAATCAGGGCGGCCCGACCTTCCTTTATCGCCTGACCGCCGGGGCCGGCGTTAACATTGCCGATGGCACCCGCGCGTATGAGGCCAGCCGGCAATTATTTGACTTTGATGCCTTGATCAACCGTATCAACGCTTATGATAATAAAGCGCCGGTAACCGGGTTATATGACCTGCACCGCGAAGTGATGCGCCTGTTGCGCCGCGAATCCTACTGGCTGGCCCGGCGTTTTGGCTCTGGCACCAAAGATCTGGATAGCTTTATTGACAAATACAAAGGCGGCATTGATGAATTGCGCCAACAGATAGACGGCTTTATTTCTCCCTTTGAAGAGCAGCGTATTTCCAAACGTATCGCCCGCTTTGAAGAAAATGGCGCCCCGGCGGATCTGGCACACGATATTGCTATATTGCGCCCGCTGATCTCTGCCACAGATGTGCTGGATATGGCCGCCAAGGAAAACTGGCCAACCCAGGCCGTGGCGGCGCTATATCATGCGTTTGGCGATCGTTTCTGCTTTGACCGTCTGCGCGGGGCGGCAGGTCAACTGGACACAGACCAGCGCTGGGACCGTTTGGCAGTACGGCGTCTAATCGAGGACCTTTATAGCGCCCAGCGCGGCCTGACCAGTTCCGCCCTTATTCATGCGGGTCAGAGCGACAATCGCCCGAATACGGGCGATAATGCAGACCTGCGCGAATGGGCGCAAGCGCTGGTGCAGAGCTGGAAAGAGGCCAATGGCGCCCTGGCCACCAAGACCATGCAAACCTTTGACGAGCTTGATGCCACCGGCGAATGGACCCTGGCCAAACTGGCCATCGCCAACACCCAGATGAGCGAACTGGCCGCCCAGATCGTAACGTAGGTTTCTGTGATACCCTCATGGTGATCCTGTTCAACCATGGATGGGTGCGCCCCTTCCCTTCGACAGGCTCAGGGTGAGGGTGAGGGGCGTTTAAGGTTACTCCTCAGTCGTCATTGCGGCGCAGGCCGGGGCCCGGTTGTGACAGTTCACTGGATACCGACGCATCTCGGTATGACGATAATTGGCACTATATTCCTGATAAAATTTCAGGTTTGCAGAAGATTACGCTAAGGTATGAGAAAAATGCCGGGGGGCCACACCAATGAATATACCAGAACCATGATCCTGCGCCGCGTTATCAAGCATTTTCGTGAGCAGGAATGGACCGCCATTTTTCTGGATCTCCTGATCGTGGTGGTCGGGGTGTTTGTTGGTTTGCAGGTCAATAACTGGAATGAGCAGCAAGCTGAAAATCGACTTGAACATGAATATCTGGAGCGACTTTACGTTGATATGAATGGGAGTTTACAAGATTACGAACGAAACAACGGCTGGGATGAACGAACCATCGCATCACAAGCAATTGTGCTCAAGGCGCTGCGTGCCGGAACGCTTGACGAGAGCGAGCGAAAGGCTTTCGCCCTCGGACTGGTGTTCGTTGGTAGCCTTAATCCGATCAGGCAGAGATGGGGGACAGTTGAGGAGTTAAAATCAACCGGAAATATCGCTATTCTGCGCGATCTGGAAATCAGAAGCATGATCGCTGCAATCGATGCTGACTACGAACGGTCCAGCAATATAATTGCGGTAGCGGCTTCTCAGGTTACACAAATAAGAACCGTCTTAATGCAGGCGTTTTCGCCGCTCGAATATGGATTCCAAATGAACGATCCTATTGGCGTGAATTATGATTTTGAGGCGCTAGCCGCCGATCAGCGCTTCATCAATCTATTCGCAAATGTGCAAGTTAAATCCGAACTAATGCTGAACCTCAATGATGGGCACATGCGTCAGATCGAACAATTAAGAGACAAGCTTGCGGAAACTCTGGAAATTGAAGTGGCAACACCATGATCCTGCGCCGCGTTATCAAGCATTTTCGTGAGCAGGAATGGACCGCCATTTTTCTTGATTTCCTGATCGTGGTGGTCGGGGTGTTTGTTGGCTTGCAGGTATCAAACTGGAACGATGATCGACTTAGAGAGAAAACCGAACAGGTTTATATCGAACGTATCCGCGAAGATCTTTCTGCAAATATTGAAGATTTCAAACAAAGGATAGCGTATTACAACCAGGCAAGGACGAACGGCCTCGCGGCGCTAACCGCGCTTGATGACCCGCCCGAAAAAACCGGCGTTCAGTTTCTCGTCGATGTTTATCAAGCATCTCAGGCTTTGCCCAGAGAGATGGGGCGAGATACCTATGATGAAATATTGTCTGCTGGCGGTACTAGTGCCATTTCAAACGCAGTTGTTCGCAAAAAGCTGACGAATTTTTACCGAAGCATGACAGCGTCTACGGCTAGAATGCAATATATACCGCCATATCGCGATACCATTCGCAAGTTGCTTCCCTATCGGGCACAGACGGCCATTCGTGCGGCCTGTAATGACGTCATTTCCACGGGCAAAAACAACGAAGCGAAAATAACGCTTCCCGAAAATTGCCAGCCCATTCTGGCACCTGTGGAAACATCCCAGGCCATTCGTATCGTATTAGAGCAGGATATTCGTCAAGACCTTAACCGGCTTCTTTCGGACCTCGATAATAAACTGTCTGCCGCCCAACTGATCATCGACCGGGTAGAGTTACTGGACAAATACCTTGAGGCTCAATACCCATGATCCTGCGCCGCGTTATCAAGCATTTTCGCCAGCAGGAATGGACCGCCATTTTTCTGGATTTTCTGATCGTGGTGGTCGGGGTGTTTGTCGGTTTACAGGTATCAAACTGGAACGCCTCACGCAAAGACAGGACGGATGAGCAGTTGTTCATAGTACGGTTGCATGAAGATATCTTGCTCGCAGAAAGTCTCACCAGTCGTGTTCGCACCAGAAGGATAGACCGGCTTACGGTGCTTACGGAGGCTGCCAATAAAATCTTCGCGCGTAATCAGGTGAAAGCACTAAATGATAAAGAATGCCGAGCGGTGGGAGCTGCTCATGTCTATAACATTCCCCTGTCTGATTTGCCATCACTCGTTGAACTTGCAAGTTCGGGGCGTGTGTCCATCATTAGAGACACAAAATTGCGCACAGCGTTAGTGGCGCTGCAACAAACGAAATCCGCGCTGGCGTCATTTATTAACCTTCAAGGTTCTGGTGCTGTTGACCTACCGTCAAAATATCCGGACCTGTTACAACTGGAGGCATATTTTGATGTGCAGATGAACGAAATTCGTTCCCGCACGAAGTGCAACATGGACAAGATGCGGGCGAGCCAGGCGTTCTTGAATGACTATAGCGAAAATATCGACAGCTATGACGCTTTTGTGCGAGACGGACTCGCGCCATGGAATTTGCAGTTTAAACAAGTCCATCATTTGGTCGATGCAGCACTCGGCGTCGATCATGACAGCGTGGATAAACCATGATCCGGTTCCGGATTCTTTTTCATATAACAGCTTGTGTCACCAGGTCAGCCATGGGGCTATCGGGGGATTAGGTGCGTTTGAGATGCACAATGGATCCCGGCGCGGTGGACGGGATGACATTGCCAGGCTTATCCCGGTAATACAGAACTGTGTTTGGGCTTAACCGGATCACCCGAATGAATCGGGTGATGACAAATATGGCTGTAAATTTCTATTCCCTCACCGCATCCCTTTGCGCCGTAAAAATCTCGGCGCAGCCCTTGCGGGCCAGCACCATCAGCGCATCAAAATCATCAAAGGACAGTGGTTTGTCTTCGGCGGTGGCCTGCACTTCGATTATACCGCCAGAGCCGGAGAGGACAAAATTGGCATCCGTTTGCGCTCGGCTGTCTTCCTCATATTCCAGATCCAGCACTGGCGTATCGTCCACTACACCGCAGGAAATGGCAGCAGCCATATCATAGACCGGATCGGATTTCAGAACGCCATCTTTAACCAAACCCAGACAAGCCAGTTTCAGCGCCACCCAGGCACCGCAAATGCTGGCCGTGCGGGTGCCGCCATCGGCCTGAATAACATCGCAATCCAGCACAATCTGGCGCTCGCCAAGGGCCTCTAGATCGGTCACGGCGCGCAAAGAGCGGCCGATCAGGCGCTGAATCTCCTGGGTGCGACCCGATTGCTTGCCTGCGGCCGCTTCACGGCGCATACGGCTGTGGGTAGAGCGCGGTAACATACCATATTCCGCCGTCACCCATCCCTTATTGCTGCCACGCATCCAGGGCGGCACCCGATCGCTAATGCTGGCCGAACAGAGCACATGGGTATTTCCAAAGCGCACCAGGGCCGAACCCTCGGCATACGGCATAATGCCCGTCTCGAAACTAAAGGCGCGTAATTCATCATTTTGGCGACCAGATTGGCGCATGGGAAAACTCCATTTTGTTTGCGCCGTTCATATAGAGGCCAGCAAATACTGCAATGCTATTCTGCTTTGCCCTTGACGAAAGCGCCCGTGCACCATTTCCTTGCCCCATGAATGCCCGCCAACCGTCTTTGTTAAGCACCATGGATGCGCGCTCGCGAGAAATTTTTCGTGAGCTGGTGGAATCCTATCTTAATGACGGTGAACCGGTGGGCTCACGCACGTTGGCGCAAACCGGGCGCACCGGCCTGTCGCCAGCCTCTATACGCAATACACTGGCCGACCTTACGGCCATGGGTTTACTCACTTCACCTCATATCAGTGCCGGGCGCCTGCCTACCGAAGCCGGCCTGCGCCTGTTTGTGGATGGCCTGTTGCAAATTGGCGATCTGGTCGAATATGAACAACGCGATATTGATGCGCGCGTCCGGGCGCAAGGGGCAACACTGGATCAGGCCATGACCGAAGCCTCCAGCCTTTTATCCGGTCTTGCGGGCGGGGCGGGGCTGGTGCTGGCACCCTCGCACGAGAGCACCCTGCGCCATGTTGAATTTGTGCCCATTTCCCCGGAACAAACCCTGGCGGTGCTGGTTTATGAAGACGGCAATGTGGAAAACCGCCTGATGGCGGCCCCGCCCGGTGTTACCCCGGCGGCACTGGCTGAAGCCGGGAATTATCTTTCTGCGCGCTTAAAGGGACGAACCCTGGCCGAGGCCCATGCCGATGTGTTGCGTGAAATCGCCAGCCACACCAACGCCCTTGACGAAGCGGCGGAAAACCTGATTACCAAGGGTCTGGCCGATTGGACCGGCGGGCCGGGCAGTGAACGCAGTCTGATCATTCGCGGACGCGCCAATTTGCTGGAATCAGTGGAGGCCGGTCATGATCTGGAACGCATACGCTATCTTTTTGACGATCTGGAGCGCAAAAAAGACATGGTGCAATTGCTGGATCAGGCGCAAGGAGCCCCCGGCGTTAAGATTTTTATCGGCTCCGAGAACGCTTTATTCAGTTTGTCAGGTTCAAGCGTGATCGTGGCACCCTATATGGATAGTGAAAGACGGATCATTGGCGCTCTTGGCGTAATTGGTCCGACACGGATCAATTATGCACGGGTGATTCCCATGGTGGACTATACCGCTCGTGCGGTCGGCCATGTTCTGGACCGGCTGAACAGAAAATAAATGGAATAAGACAATGAGTGATACCGATAACAACCCAAACGATATTCCTGAGCATCAGGAAGAAGAAGCGAAAGACAATAAGGCACAGGAACAGGAACCTGATTTGCGCGAGGAATTGGGCAAAGTCCGTGAACAAATGTTCCGCATTGCCGCCGAAGCAGAAAATACCCGCAAACGTGCCCAGCGCGAAGTCACCGATGCGCGTAAATATGCTGTCACTGCTCTGGCCCGTGATCTTCTGGATGTGGCCGATAACCTTTCCCGCGCGCTGGCCGCCATTCCGGCCGATGCCCGTGAGCATGCTTCCGAAGCGCTGGGTGGATTAATCTCAGGCGTGGAGCTTACCGACAAAAACCTGCATGCCGCGCTCGATCGCCACGGGGTGCGTAAAATCGACCCCAGGGGTGAGAAATTTAACCCCAATCATCATCAGGCCGTCGCGCAAATCCCCTCAACCGCGCCAGCCGGGGAAGTGGTTGAGGTAATCCAGCCGGGATATTTGCTGGGCGACCGTACATTGCGGGCCGCCATGGTCGCGGTCTCTTCCGGCCAGCCGCCAGCACCCGTGGCGCACGATACGGCCACCGAGGACGGCGAAGAACCCGGCAGTAATGTGGACACCACCGCCTAGGATTGACCCAAGCCAAAGCTATATCCATTACTTTTCCGAAAGGTGACTTTTTGGTGATACGCCCTATGATACCATCATGATGGTATTGATGACATTGGCGTTTCTTTTTGCATCACAGACCTTGCCCGCTCTGCCCGCTGGCATTGCCCCTCTGATTGCCGAAGCACAAGATATTGCCCGCCATGAGGGCGATCACATCTGGCCAGGATATGCCAAACCCCCTTATTCGGTATTGCTGACCGATAGCGAGCTTAGTTTTTTATTCTGCCCGGCCGGGCCAGCCAAAGGCTTTGATGATTTGGGTAAAGAGCCGGTTACAGGCTGTGCCCTTAAATCACGAAAACGGGTTTTTGATCCCAATTTAAAAGCCACTTTCCCGGCTGTAGATGGTATATCCACCGTGGTCATTGGCAAGCCCGGCGCTACGGAAGGCAATGACACAGCCTGGATTTCCACCCTTTTACACGAGCATTTTCATCAATTTCAAACCGGTCAGCCACACTATTACGATCAGGTGGCGGCCCTGGACCTGACCGGCGGCGACACCACGGGCATGTGGATGCTCAATTATGCGTTTCCTTATGAGCAACCAGCCGTGTCAGAGGCGTATTTACGCATGGCGCAGAAACTGGCCGATGCCTTGCGCGCCCGCAGCGATCGTGCCTTTCACCAAAAAACCAGCCTTTATCGACAGGCGCGCAAAAATGCCTTTGCCAGTGTTGATGCAGCGCAGGGCCGTTACGGCGAGTTCCAGCTCTGGCAGGAGGGGGTGGCCCGCTATAGCGAAATTGCCATTGCCGAGGCTTCTATTGAGCGCTTTCGGCGCGGGCAAAGCTCCCATGACTATTCGGCCATGGCGATTAACTTGCGCACCAGAGTGCTTCGGAATCTGGATCATTTTGATATGGCCAGAGACCAGCGCGTCAGCTTTTATGCCCTTGGCGCGGGCGAGGCGCTTCTTCTGGATCGGCTTAGCCCTAAATGGCGCGAACACTATTTTCAGACCGGACTGGCCATGGCCTCTCTGATTTACGGGGCAGAAACCAGATAGTCGTCCAGCTTTGCCAGCGCCGCCTGCTTGTCTGTCTCATCCATAAACGATCCATCAAAACTGTTGCGCAATAATTGTTCAATATCTGCACGGCTTAGCGGCAAGGAACTGATCAGGGCTGCAAAATTATCATTCACATAGCCGCCAAAATAGGATGGATCATCCGAATTTATGCAGGGTTTCAGGCCCGCCGCCAGCATGGCCGGGATCGGGTGGTTTTGCATATCATCAATGACACATAATTTCAGGTTGGATAACGGGCACACGGTCAGGCACATCCCCTTAGCCGCCAATTGTTTAACCAGCGCCGCATCCTCCAACGCCCGGTTGCCGTGATCAACGCGCTCTATCTGTAAATCATCCAGCGCCTCCCAGACATAAGCCGGCGGGCCCTCTTCGCCGGCATGGGCAACCAGATGCAGACCAGCTTTGCGCGCCTTGGCAAACACAGCTTTGAACTTAGAGGGCGGATGGCCGACCTCGGAACTATCAAGCCCCACCCCGTCAATCAGCGATAAAAACGGTTGCGCCTGCTCCCAGGTCTTGAGCGCCTCTTCCTCGCCAAGATGGCGCAAAAAACACATAATCAGCTTTGAAGATATGCCCAGTTGCGTTTGCGCATCGCCCAGCGCCCGCGCAATGCCGCCCACCGCATCGGCAAAAGTGACGCCGCGCACCAAATGGCCCTGTGGGTCAAAGAAAATTTCCGCATGAATGACATTGTCGGCGGCGGCGCGTGTAAGGTAGGCCCAGGTCAGGTCATAAAAATCCTGCTCCTGGAGCAACACGCTCATCCCCTGGTAATAAATATCGAGAAATTCCTGCAGATTGGAAAAATCATAGGCAGCACGAATTTCCTCAACGCTATTGAAGGGCAGGTCCACAGCATTACGCCGGGCCATTTCAAACATCAGTTCAGGCTCGAACGAGCCTTCGATGTGCAAATGCAGTTCGGCTTTGGGGGCATTGGCGGCAAGGCTGGTAAGGTCGGTCATGGGAACTCTCGTTGTTTTATACAAGACTACTATAAGACGCCCCTTACACTTTTGGAAACACCGTGTTTTTCTTCACCTGACCAAAGGCAAATTTGGAATCGATCGAGTGCACACCAGGCAATCGGGTCAGCACATTGCGGATAAAATCCTCATAGTCTTTCAGGCTGGCGCTAACCACATGCAGCAGATAATCGCTGGAACCGGTCATCAGATAACATTCCAAAATGGCGTCGGCGCGGGCAATGCCGGCCTCAAAGCTGCGGATCAGCTCGTCCGATGAACGCTCCAGCTTAACCTCGACAAATACATTCAGCGGCAGGCCGTATTTTTCCTGATCCACAAGCGCGGTATAGCCGGTTAGCACACCGCGCTGTTCCAATGCCCGAACACGGCGCAGGCAGGGGGAGGGTGACAGGCCCACACGTTCAGAAAGGTCCTGATTGCTCTGGCGTGCATCATCTTGCAATGCCCGCACTATCCTCTGGTCGATGGCATCCATATTTTTTGCTTTCTTGGCATGATATGCCAA
>JAJFFP010000017.1 GCA_021776595.1 Robiginitomaculum sp.
CGGCAGGCGGCGCATGCGTTTTCCATCCAGCTTGTAAGCCACGCAAACTTTAAGCTCGCTCATCCCGTCCAGCACGTCGAGCTTGGTCAGGGCAATCCCGGAAATGCCACCGGTGATGATCGCCTGGCGCACCATCACCGCATCAAACCAGCCGCACCGGCGCTCCCGCCCGGTAACGGTGCCAAATTCGGCCCCGCGCGTGCCTAGTTTTTCGCCAATGTCGTTATCCTGTTCGGTGGGAAACGGCCCCTGCCCAACCCGTGTGGTATAGGCTTTGGTGATACCAAGAACAAAGTTCAGGGCGTCCGGCCCAACCCCGGATCCGGCAGCGGCCTGCCCGGCCAGTGTGTTGGACGAGGTAACAAAAGGATAGGTGCCGTGATCCACATCCAGCATTGCCCCTTGCGCGCCTTCAAAGAGTATTTTTTTCCCGGCGCGGCGCACATTGTCCAGCTCCTGCCAAACCGGTGCGGCAAAGGGCAGAACCCTGGGGGCGATCGCCATGAGATCATTGGTCAGGTCTTGCGCATCGATCGTATCAAGCCCGTAGGCGGCTCGTAAAATATTATGATGGGCCAATAGGCCGCTTACGCGTTCCAGCAAGGTGTCTTTATTAGCCAGATCGATCAGCCGCACTGCACGGCGCGCGACCTTGTCTTCATAGGCCGGGCCAATGCCGCGTTTGGTGGTGCCGATTTTGGCTTTGCCGGCCCCGGCTTCACGGGCAACATCCAGCTCACCATGCAAGGGCAGAATCAGGGCTATGTTCTCGGCAATGCGTAAACGTTCCGGCGCAATTTTTACGCCTTGCGCAGAGAGTTTTTCAATCTCGGCCAACAGCGCCCATGGGTCCAGCACCACGCCATTGCCAATCATGGAAAGTTTTTCCGGGCGCACTATACCGGACGGCAACAGGCTTAATTTGTAAACCACACCATCGACGACCAGCGTATGGCCGGCATTGTGCCCACCCTGAAAGCGCACCACGACATCGGCGCGGGTGGATAGCCAGTCGACAATCTTGCCCTTGCCCTCGTCACCCCATTGCGAGCCGACAACCACAACATTGGCCATAATGTTTTCCTGTGTTTGGGTTTGGCGTTATTGACCAAATTTATATGAAAGGCGCAGCCCCAGATTGTCCAAGCCCTCATTACGCCCACTTGCCAGGATTTGTCCATGCGAGAGGTGCTCAAAAACAAAGGCAGCATCCCAGCGCTCATTAAGGTGCAGGCCAAGAACGAATGTCGGGCGGAACAAAATCCGCGAACCCAAAATGACCCGTGTGGCATCCAGACGGATACGTTCGGGATCGCCCGGATTGGGCGGCAGGTTGACTATGCCGTCATGGACCACCAAACCAAAATCAAACTCTCCATAAATTGCCGAAGAAAAGGCATATTGCCAGGCTAGGCCTGCCCCGCCAAAATTGGTCATACCTGCGGTATTCAAAGAAGCATTAAGATAAGGCCGGGGCGAGCCAGCCCAGGATAGAAACTCTGGCGAAGAAAACACCAGTTCACCTTGAAAATCGGCACCATTTTCCTTGCCCCCGGCGCCATTACCGGTAAGGTTTACATCATGCACCATGACATTCAGGCGTAATTCTTCCAGTTCACCCGACCATGCCGTGCCGGTTGAAATAACAACCATGGCAAAACACAGCCCTATCGTCCTGCTTATAATTTTCATGGCAACATCCCTCATTTCCAATGGGGAAGATTCTAGCGCCTCCATGGCGAATTGAATAGCCATATTAATGCTTGCTAATCACCCCAAAAGCGTAAAATCATTAAAATCCAAGCGCGCTCGCGGTTTGCACATGAGACAGTTCGCGTACCGCAGCCAGACCTGCCTTGTCGATCGCCTGGTCAATCCCAACCAGCGCCAATGCCTGCCCGCCTTGTTCTGTCCGGCCAAGATTAAAAGTGGCAATGTTAACCTTGCGCTCGCCCAGGACCTTGCCCAGCGCGCCGATAAACCCCGGTTCGTCCGCATTTTCCACAAACAGCATATGCGGGCTGAACGGGGCATCCAGCACTACATTATTGGTCTGGATGACCCTTGGCTGACCGGCAAACAAAGAACCGGCCACTTCACGGGCACCATTTTCAGCTTCAACGCGAATGGCAATGACGGATTCATAATCGCCAAGTTTTTCCTGGGAGGTTTCTGCCAGCACAATGCCGCGCTCTGCCGCCAGGACAGGGGCCGATACCGGATTCACATCTCCCAGCATAGGGCGCAATACCCCTGCCAGTGCCGCTGAACTTAACGGTTTGATATTAAGTCCGGCCACGTCGCCAAGGTAGGAAACCTCAACTTTTTTAACGCCGCAGGTTACTAATTGACCGGCCAGCAGGCCAAGTTTTTCAGCCAGTTCGATAAACGGACGAAGGCGCGGGGCCTCTTCGGCACTGACTGATGGCATGTTCAAGGCGTTGGTAACCGCACCGGTTAGCAAAAAGTCACTAACCTGATGCGCGACCTGCAGGGCAACATTTTCCTGTGCCTCACGGGTGGATGCGCCCAAATGCGGGGTTGCCACCAGACCAGGGGTGCCAAACAGCGCGTTTTCGCGTGCCGGCTCCTCGCCATAGACATCCAGGGCGGCGGCGCGAATGTGACCGCTCTTTAAACCCTCCTGCAAAGCGGCTTCATCAACCAGACCACCGCGCGCACAGTTGATGATAATGATCCCTTTACGGGTTTTTTCCAGCGCATCTTTTGAGAGAATATTGCGGGTTTGATCGGTTAGCGGTGTATGCAGGGTGATGACATTGGCGCGTCTCAATACCGTGTCCAGATCAGTTTTTTCCACGCCCAGTTCTATCGCCCGTTCAGGGGTTAAAAAAGGATCATAGGCCAACACATGCATTTGCAGGCCACGTGCCCGTTCGGCGACCAACGAGCCAATATTCCCGCACCCGATAAGCCCCAGGGTTTTGCCATAAAGTTCTGTGCCGATAAATTTGGATTTTTCCCATTTTCCAGCCTGTGTTGAGGCATTGGCTTCGGGGATTTGCCGGGCAGCGGCAAACATCATGGCAATGGCGTGTTCAGCGGTGGTGATGGCGTTGCCAAAGGGCGTATTCATCACCACAACGCCTTTGGCGGTCGCCGCCTTTTTATCGATATTGTCGGTGCCGATACCGGCGCGACCAATGACTTTAAGGGTATTGGCCGCCGCAATAATATCGGCATCCGGTTTGGTAGCAGAACGCACGACCAAGCCGTCATAATCGCCGATAATGGCGATCAATTGGTCTTTGCCAAGACCGGTTCGCACGTCCACATCAATGCCTTTATCACGAAAGACATTAACGGCGGCGGGGGATAATTTATCGGCAATGAGAACTTTGGGCATACTGCCCTCCTGAAATCGAAATGAATTTGAATTTTGGTTTTGGCGTTTAAAGGCCAGCGGTCGCTTTGGTTTTATCAAAAGCCCAGTCCAGCCAGGGCATGAGCGCCATGACGTCATCGGCCTCAATGGTGCTGCCGCACCAAATACGCAGGCCAGGCGGCGCATCGCGGTAAGCGCCAATATCAAGCGCCACCCCCTCGGATTCCAATCGTTTTGAAAGGCTCTTGGCAAAGTCCGCCTGTGCTTCTGCACTTAAAGCTATAATGGCCGGATGGGTGATTTTCAGACAAACCCCGGTATTGGAACGCAATGCCGGGTTCGCGCACAGAAAATCTGCCCAGTCAGAACTGGCTACCCAATCGCTAACAATTTCCAGATTGGAATCGGCACGGGCTATCATGGCAGGTAATCCGCCGTGCCGCGACGCCCATTTAAGGGCATCCAGATAATCCTCAACGGCGAGCATGGACGGGGTATTGATGGTCGCCCCTTTGAAAATACCCTCGATCAGTTTGCCATTTTTGGTCAGGCGAAAAATTTTTGGCAAAGGCCATGGCGGGGTATAACTTTGCAGGCGTGCTACCGCACGGGGTGACAGGATCAGCATGCCGTGCGCGGCTTCACCGCCCAGCACTTTTTGCCAGGAATATGTTACCACATCCAGTTTTGGCCAATCCAGTTCCTGTGCGAAAACTGCCGAAGTGGCATCGCAAATGCTCAGTCCCAGGCGCGTATCGCTGATCCAGTTGGCATCTGGCACTCGCACCCCCGAAGTGGTGCCATTCCAGGTGAAAACAACATCGGCATCCTTTCGCACCGCCCCAAGCTCAGGCAATTCGCCATAGGCGGCTTCCAACAGGCGCACATCGGTTAGTTTAAGCTGGCTAGTAATGTCATTGGCCCAGCCTTTGCCAAAGCTCTCCCAGGCCAGCACATCCACAGGCCGTGCGCCCAGCAGCGACCAGAGTGCCATTTCCATGGCCCCGGTATCCGATGCCGGAACAATGCCAATGCGATAATCATCTGGCACGCCCAGCATGGCGCGGGTTTCTTCTATGGCCATGGCAAGACGGGCCTTGCCGGGCGCAGAGCGGTGTGACCGCCCCAATAGTGCATTGGAAAGTGAATTAAAATTCCAACCGGGGTGCTTTTTGCACGGCCCGGATGAGAATCGTGGATCCGCCGGGCGCATGGCCGGCTGATTAAGGTCTGTCATCATATACTCCTATCCTCACAGACAGGCGCGCTTCGTTGGGGAAGCGTGTCCCACGACCTGCTTAGGGCCATGTGCGTGCAGGATCAACCAAGGTCGCGAACAAATCGCAGGTAAATCTGTTTGACAGAAAGCGCAATTGACCCGACATGAGCATATGAGCCAAAACGCCCCAGCCCCAGAGCCGCACCAAGATTCCCGGCACGGCCTTTATGACTGGCTGCGTTTGTTTGCTGTGGCGGTGCTTTGGGGCACCGCGTTTATTTTGCTGAAAACGGCCGTCACCGAGATCCCCCCCACCACGCTGGTCATGGCAAGGCTATGGATTGGGGCCATTGCCTTGCTGATCTGGATGGCCATTCGCGGGCAGAAACTGCCCGCTTTATTGCCAAAACCAGATCACCGCTGGGCCTGGTTTGCCCTATTGGGTTTTACCGGGGCGACAGCCCCCTTTGCGCTGGTGTCCTGGGGCCAGCAAAGCCTGGACTCGGCGTTGGTGGGTATATTAATGGCGATCATGCCTTTGACCACGGCGGCACTGGCCCATGTTTTTGTACCGGGCGAATCCATGACCATGCGCAAATTTGCGGGCTTTGTGCTGGGCATGGCCGGCGTGGCGCTGTTATTGGGGCCGGATGCCCTGCACGATCTTGGCGGGACAGCCAGTCTGGCGCAATTAGCGGTTATTTTGGGGGCGATATTTTATGCGGTGCAGGCCATTATTGCCCGCAAAATACCCACCACCAGACCCTCGGTGGCGGCCGCCGGGTTGTTATTGTGCGCCGCCATCATGATCACACCGTTTGGTATTTACCAGGCGTTGAGCATGGACATGCCATCCATCAAGGCACTGCTTTCGGTGCTGGCCCTGGGGCTTGGCGCTACCGGGCTTGGCGGTATTGCACTGATGGTGATCATTCGGGATAACGGCCCCAGTTTTCTTTCACTTTCCAATTACATGATGCCGCTTATTGCGGTTCTCGTCGGGTTGGCCTTTGGGGAAAAACTGGGGCTGACCGTATGGCTGGGCTTTGCCGTAATTTTATCAGGTTTGCTTCTGGCCCGCCAAAAAAACAAGATTGAATGAAGGTTTCCAACGTCGTTTATTCGATGTTTCCATAGATATTGCGTCTTTATGGTGTCGTTTTACAGCATGATCTGTCCACGCAGGTATTCCTGAGCTTTACCGCGCAAGAGTACGCGATCACTATTTAGCGCGACCTGCACAAACCCGCCTCTGGGGGAGGCCTGATAGAGCGCCATTTTATGCTTACCCAGCTTTTGTGCCCAATAGGGTGTAATATAGGTAATTGCCGAGCCGGTGACCGGGTCCTCATTAACACCGACGCCGGGTGCAAAAAAACGCAACACAAAATCAAGGTCGTTATCGCCGTGCGCCGTAACCACCAATTCCTGTGAGGGATGGGCCAGACGGGCCGCGTTAATGGCTTTTTGCACGTTTATGCCCCGCACCAATTGTTCACTTTCAAGCACAACAAAGGGGTAAATACTGATGCCGCTATCAATAATGTTCACGCCCAGGGCCTCCAGGGCCTCATCCGGCATCGCCCAGTCCTGTGGGTGACCAGCAGGCAAGTCCATTACGAAGCCCTCCCCGTCACGACTGACCCGCAATTCACCGCTTTTTGTATTAAAGTCAACTTTGTTCAGTTCAGGATGAATGTGGCGTAAAATACAGGCGGCGCTGGCAAAGGTGGCATGGCCACACAAGGGCACTTCTGTGGCCGGTGTGAACCAGCGCAGTTTCCATTTTTCCTTATCGCTGGTGGGCACAATAAAGGCGGTTTCCGCCAGATTGTTTTCCATGGCAATCTTTAGCATGAGCGCCTCATCCAGCCAGTCTGTTAGTGGCACCACCGCCGCCGGATTACCTGTAAACGGCGCATCGGCAAAGGCATCGATCTGGTAAAGGTCAAGTTTCATCTTCGTTGTCCTTATTCATCCAGTTATGGTCCAGCGGGCCATTACCGCGGCCAAATCCCGGCGCACCAAGGATTGCACCGCGCACATAGCGCCGGGCCAGGCGCACTGCATCAGTCAGGCACAAGCCCTGCCCAAGATAAGTGGCACAGGCACTGGCCAAAGTGCAACCCGTGCCATGGGTATGGCGCGTTTTAATGCGCTTACCGGAAAATTCAGCTTCGCCTTTTGCCCAGACCAGCACATCGGAAAGGGTTTCACCTGTGCCATGTCCGCCTTTAACCAGAACCGCCTCAGGCCCGAATGCCATGAGTTTCTCGGCGGCGGTGCGCTGGTCATCGAGATTGGAAATGCGCATATCACACAATATTTGCGTTTCAGGAATGTTGGGGGTGACAAGGCGGGCCATGGGGAGCAGCCGGTTGCGCAAGATATGCACCGCATCATTCTCAAGCAGCGTATCGCCGCTGCTGGCCACCATAACCGGATCAAGGATAATCGGCGCCTTGACGCCCTGCAAAGCATCGGCAACGGCATTGGCAATGAAAGCATTACCCAGCATACCGATTTTTATAGCATCCACGCCTATATCATCAAGAACGGACCTGATCTGATCGCGCACCAATTCGGGCGATATGTTTTCAATGTTTTGCACCCCTTGTGTGTTTTGCGCAGTGATGGCGGTGATGGCGCTTAATGCAAACCCGCCAAGGGCGGAAACGGTTTTAATGTCCGCCTGCATTCCGGCGCCGCCAGAGCTGTCCGATCCGGAAATGCAAAGCACACGGGCAGGTAAAATGCTCACGATCCGGCCCTGGTAATGGCCTGCCAGATATTTAGTGCCTGGACGGTTTGCGCCACATCATGCACACGCACAATGTGCGCACCTGCATTTGCCGCCCACAGGGCGCTGGCCAGCGAGCCACCAAGGCGTTGATCGGCAGGTGTATCAGGGTTCAGCAATTCAATAAAACGTTTGCGCGAGGCACCGAACAGAAGCGGCTGGTCTGTCTCTGAAATGATGCGCGGTAATCCTTGGGTCAGTGCCAGATTATGGATAAGGGTTTTGCCAAAACCGATGCCGGGATCGATGATAATATTTTCTTTGCGAATCCCGGCCTGGATGGCAGCCTGAATGCGAGTTTGTAAAAATGCGATGACCTCGCCAACTACATCATCATAATGCGGTGCTAGCTGCATGGTGTCTGGCTCGTTCTGCATGTGCATCAGCACGACCGGTATACCCAGATCAGCGGCGGTTTTTAACGAATCGTCTGATGTGCGCAATGCGCTGACATCATTCCAGACTTGCGCACCGGCATTGATGGCGGCACGGGCAATTTCTGCGCGCCTCGTATCGATACTGACCGGTATCTGGACGGCCTGGTATAGAGCTTCAAGCACCGGCATGACCCGGTCCATTTCTTCCTGCACTGAGACGGCTATGGCACCGGGGCGAGTGCTTTCACCGCCAATATCCAGAATATCGGCACCGGCATTAATCAGTCTATGCGCGTGTTCTATGGCCTGCTCGCGCTGGTGGTAGCGACCGCCATCAGAAAAGCTGTCCGGCGTGACATTGATAATACCCATGACCAAAGGGCGGGGACTGTCTTTGGTCAAAACCATGGCTGATCGGCTCAGGCCCCTTGCGGCGAAGGCTTGTCGCTTGGCTTTGGTTTTTTGGGCGTCTTGGAAACCTTGGTGACGGGCACAGCGGCGGTTGGTCCTTTGGGTTTGGTCTCGTCATCGTTTTCAGGGCGTTTTAGGGGTTTACCGGCAATAAGATTGGTTATGTCCTCGCCGGAAAGGGTTTCAAACTCCAGCAGGCCTTCGGCAATGATGGTCCAGTCTTTTTTCTTACTTGTAAGAATACGAGTGGCGGTTTTCAAGCCGTCTTCCACCAGGCGTTTTACCTCGTCTTCAATCTTGCGACTGGTTTCCGGCGAAAGCGAAGACGAGCGCATGATCTGTTGGCCCAGAAATACCTCGCCCTGCTCATCGGAATAAGAAATAGGTCCCAAGGCTTCGGACAGCCCATATTGGGTAACCATGGCCCGCGCCAGTTTGGTGGCCATCTGGATGTCAGAAGCAGCCCCGGAGGTAACTTTTTCATGGCCGAACTTTTTCTCTTCGGCAACGCGCCCACCCATCAGCACCGCAAGACGTGAGGTCATTTCTTCTAGACTCATGGACAGCTTGTCGGCTTCGGGTAATTGCATGACCATGCCAAGGGCGCGCCCGCGCGGGATGATCGTGGCTTTGTGAACCGGATCGGATGCGGGCACATTCAGTGCCACAACCGCGTGACCGGCTTCATGCCAGGCGGTGAGTTGTTTTTCTTTCTCGCTCATCACCATGGAACGCCGTTCCGGCCCCATCATCACCTTGTCTTTGGCGTCTTCAAAATCAGCCATGGTGACCATGCGTTTATCACGTCGTGCTGCCAAAAGTGCGGCTTCATTACATAAATTGGCCAGATCGGCACCGGAAAACCCAGGGGTGCCACGGGCAATCACTTTGGGTTCCACATCATGGGCCAGGGGAATATCGCGCATATGCACTTTCAGGATTTTCTCACGGCCAATAATGTCCGGGTTTGGCACCACCACCTGGCGGTCAAAACGGCCGGGGCGCAATAACGCCGGGTCCAGCACGTCCGGGCGATTGGTGGCCGCGATCAGAATAATGCCTTCATTGGATTCAAAGCCATCCATCTCAACCAGGAGCTGGTTCAGGGTTTGCTCGCGCTCATCATTGCCGCCACCAAGGCCGGCACCGCGCGAGCGACCAACGGCATCAATTTCATCAATGAAAATAATGCAGGGTGCATTCTTTTTGGCCTGCTCAAACATGTCGCGAACGCGCGAGGCACCAACACCGACAAACATTTCCACAAAGTCTGATCCGGAAATGGTGAAAAATGGCACACCGGCCTCACCGGCAATGGCGCGCGCCAACAGGGTCTTACCCGTCCCCGGCGGTCCGATCAGTAAGGCCCCTTTTGGAATTTTGCCACCAAGGCGCTGAAACTTGGAAGGGTCCTGAAGAAATTCAACAATTTCTTCCAGTTCTTCCTTGGCTTCATCAACGCCGGCAACATCCTTGAACGTAACCTTGCCCTGCCGTTCGGTTAGCAGCCGTGCCTTGGATTTACCAAAACCCATGGCCCCGCCTTTACCGCCGCCCTGCATTTGGCGCATGAAGAATATCCATACGCTGACCAGCAGGAGAATGGGCAGGAAATTCATCAAAATGGAGAACAGGATACCCCGTTCCTGCGGCTTAACTGTAATGTTTACGCCGGCTTTGCGCAGCTCGGTCACCATTTGTGGATCATAGGGTGCGGTGGTGGAAAAAAACTTGCCATCATTGAATTTGCCAAACACGTTTTCGCCGCGAATGGTAACTTTCTCAATTCGTCCCGAAGCCGCCTGATCCATCATGGCAGAATAACTGATGGCATCCGCACCATTTTTGCTCGTTGTGCTTTGCACCATGTTAAACAGGGCAATAACCACCAGAATAATAACGCCCCAAAGCAGCAGGTTACGCATTGGCATGGAAAAATCCTCAAATTAAGGGCAGAGCGGCACGTCTGCCTGATTGTTCTTTTACAAGATGGGGACGAAAACACCACATGGCAATGACTGTTTGTGCCGTAAAGCGTCACCTCGCATCAATATTACGCAGCTTTATGCCAGAAAGGGGCCAGTTTGCGCTGCCAGATGGTTTTTCCAAGAAAAACCGCCTTTCCGCTGCCGCCAAGTATGGGAGAACTGATTTTATCTTGTTTGCTCAGGATAATCGGCACCAGTGGGCGAACGGCTGCAGGAAGGGTGCGCAAAGTCTGTCTTTCTTCTCTGGAAAGACGCTTTGCCCGGTTGCCCAATGATTCTATCCAGCCATCCACGGATGATGTGATGCAAAACCGTGCGTCAAAGATGGTGGTTTTGCCTTTCTGGCAGGCCACTTGCAACCCTGCGCCTGCCGGACCCCTGCCAAGCACCGCGCCCGGATCGCGGCTGATGATTACGGTATCTGCCATTTTTTCCAGGCGGCATCCGGCAGACGTGAATGGTTTTACCGCCTGTTGCGTCAATAGAGCCATGATCTTTTGGGTGGTCATGGCGGTGGGTGGGTGGCCCTGATGACCTGCCATGCTTTGCAAGAGTGCCGCCAGTGCCAGATGGCATACGGCGGTATCGCACGTTGTCAGGGCGGGGATCTGCACGACCGCGTACCCGGCAGGAAAAAGTTGTGCGCTGGTTTTTAGTAAAGCCCGCGCTTTTTCTCGCCGGCAATGCTCCACCTGTCCCAGTAATTGCACGGACTGGCCAAGGCGTTCCTTTGGTAACCCAGCCGCATGCAGGCGCGCCAGTTTGTTTCGGACGCGCACTCTGGCATAATGAGGGTTTTCGTTTGAAGGGTCATCAATCCACGAAAGATCGCGGGCCAACAACCATTTTCTTAATGCCTCTCTTCGTATGCCCAACAAGGGTCTGGCCAGCCATAAATCGCTCCCTTCCGGCCAAAGGGGATAAGGTGAGAGGGCGCTCATGGCAGCAAGGCCATGCGCCATAGACCAACGGTCCAGGCGCAGGGCAAAGGTTTCCTCCTGATCATCAGAAGTGTGCGCCAGCAACAATAAAGTGGCTTTGATCTCATGACAGGCCTCGGCCAAAAGGGCATAGCGGGCCTTTCGTGCATGGCTTTGCCCGCCCTTTGGCTGCAACCAGCGTAAAATATGTGGCCTGGCCCCCAACGCTTTTGCCTGCGATGCAGCCAGAATAGCTTCTTTCGTCGATTCCGGGCGCAGGCCGTGATCGACAATCAAGGCATGCACCTTTCGGGACGGAAATTGTGCGCAAGCCAATGCCAGGAGCGCAAGCGAATCGCCGCCACCCGAATAGGCAATGGCCAGCGGCCCGTGCTCGCCAAGAGGCAAAGCGGACATGGCATTTATAAAGACCGTTTCTGGTGAATAATGGGGGTGGTCCATCATGGATGGACCGGTCATGAGCACCCGGCGCGAGCGCGCTCTATTTTGGCACGCGCCCGCACCCCGGCGGCGGCCTTGGGATATTGCGCCGGAAAGGCTTTTAGCGCCCGGCAGGCTTCTTCCTGATCGCCTAATGCGAATAGCGCTGCGCCCAGCTTGACCATGGCTTCAGGTGCCTTGGAGCCTTTTGGGAAACGCTTTAGCGTCTCAATATAGGCATTGGTAGCGCTGCGAAAATCACCCTGAACCGCATTAATTTCTCCCAGCCAAAATAACGCTGGTCCGGCAAGCGGATCATCGCCATAACTGGTAATAAAGCCTTCAAAGGCGGCCCGCGCCTGATCGAAATATCCCTGTTCAAGAAATGCCTTGGCCTCGTCATAAGCGGTTTTAGCCTCCAGTGCATAGGCATCACTAACCGGGGCATTGCCATTAAGGGCCTGTTCTTCGCGCACCGGTCCGCCTTCCCCGGTGAGCATACGGCCAAGGGCTGCGTTGGCCTGTCTGGCCGCAGTACGGGCCTCTTGCACGTCCTTGCTTAAAATATCGAAGGCCCGTTGCAGGGCGATCAGTTCATCGCGGCGTTTGCGGTTTTCAAACTCAAGGCGCTCGGTGGTGCCGGTTTGGCTGCGTAACTGGCTTTCCAAATCATCCAGCCGTTCCTGCATCTGCACCGCCGCCGGCATACGCCCTTCCAGCATTTCCACCCTTTTCTGCACTGCATCCAGACGGGCGGCAATTTCTTTTTTGGATTCAGCCGCACGGGCAGGCATGGAAACACCCGCCAGAAATGAGATCAGCACAAGGGAAGTAATAAGGCGCATAACAGGCGCAGCCTTTCAGGTTAAAACGGCAAAATCATGGCACAGTTAAGGTGGTTTATAACCAGAGCTTAGCTGACGGCACCGGATACAATACCCGTATGGGCATTACGGTTTTTCGCCCAGGCCCGCTCATTTGAGCGACCATCAATCGGGCGTTCCTTGCCGTAGGATATGGTCGAGATGCGCGATGGAGAAACCCCAAGGCTGACCAGATAATCCCGTGCAGCACTGGCGCGGCGGGCACCAAGAGCCAGATTGTATTCGCGGGTGCCCCGTTCATCGCAATTGCCGTCAATGAGGATGCGGGTATTGCGATAACGGTTCAGCCATTGTGCCTGTTTGGAAAGCACAGCACGGGCCTCATGGCTTAATTGTGCGGCGTTATAGGCAAAATAAACCCGATCCCCGGCCATTTTCTGAAACTCGGCAATCGAGCCCGGAACCGGTGGTAACGGAGTCATATGACCGGAAGGGGTTGGCGTATGACGCGTTGGCCCAGGTTCAGGCGCCGGTTGCGGTGCTGGCTCTGCTGGCGGCGTCGATGCACAGGCAGAAATGAACAATAGTGCGGTAAGCGAAACAAAAGCGGATTTCATGTTCTTTGGTCCTCGTGTAAAACCTGAATGTCAAATCGTGTCCGGCAAAGCCCCGCACAGATCACAGGCACTCTATCACGAATGATTATTGTATCAAGGGTGACCAGGCGGGGTCCGATGCGTCCCCCGGTGTTGGCACCTGTCGTAAATTGGCACCGGTCAGGTCAATACTCCAGATATGGGGCCCGGCACCGGGGCGCGGCTCGCGGGTAAACATCAATACCCGGCCATTGGGTGACCAGGTTGGCCCCTCATCCAGATAAGATGTGGTCAGTATGCGCTCTACATCGCCTTCGGGGCGCATAACACCAATATGAAATTTACGGTTCAGGCTTTTGGTAAAGGCAATTAAATCCCCGCGCGGGGACCAGACCGGCGCACTGTAATTGCCTTTGCCAAAGCTGATGCGGTGGATACCAGAACCATCGGCGTTCATCATATAAAGCTGCGGCGAGCCACCACGATCTGAATTAAACACAATGCGCGAGCCATCCGGGGAAAAGGAAGGCGAAGTATCAATGGCCGGAGAATTGGTCAGGCGCTGGCGCTGGCGGGTGCGCAAATCCATCACCCACACATCAGAGTTACCACCCTGCACCAAACTCATAATCACTTTGGTGCCATCGGGAGAAAAACGTGGCGCAAAGGTCATGCCCGGAAAATCCCCCAGCACTTCCTGGCGCCCTGTTTCAATGTTGAACAGAAACACCGACGGGGTGCGCGAAGCATAGGACATATAGGTGATCTGTTGCGCCGTTGGTGAGAAACGCGGGGTCAGCACAGTGTATTTGCCGGAAGTTAAAAACGTGGGGTTGGCCCCGTCCTGATCCATAATGGCAAGACGTTTTACCCGATCGGTTTTGGGCCCGGATTCGGCGGTAAAGACAATGCGTGTGTCAAAATACCCGGTTTCCCCGGTCAGTTTCTGGTAAATAACATCGGATATTTTATTGCCAATACGCCGCCAGTTTTCCGGTGTGGTGGCCAATTGCAGGCCGACAAGCTGTGTTTGATCCAGCACATCCCAGAGGCGAAACTCGATGCGCATCCGGTTGTCGCTTTCCATCACCAGACGACCGGACAGCAAGGCATCGGCCTTGATAATCCGCCAATCGGCAAAGCGCGGCTGCACATTGATATTGCTCTGGTGTTCGATAAATGAGGCTGGGTCCAGGGGGCGAAACAAACCCGACCGCTCCAGATTGGCGCGCACCAGTTCGGCAATTTGCGCCCCCACCTGACGCTCCGGATCGCTGGCCCCGACAAAATCTGGTATGGCGATGGGCATGGGGTCAAGGTGACCTTTGGAGATGTCGATCTCCAATCGTGCCCAGGCTGGCAGGGCAATGGCCATCAGTGCAAGAGCAAAAATTATGCGCATGGGTTTTCCTGTCATCATCATCTCACCTTAATTTCCTAACACATCAACGGCGCTGAAGTGCATTATTGTTTCACGCCATTGTGCATATTTATCCGGCGGCAGTTTATAGGGCTGGCACTTTAATACAGCCCGGCGGGCATTGTCAGCCGCCGCTTGCCAGAATGGATCGCCAGAGCGGTTAATCTGGGCACGGTTCATCACTTCTGGTGCCGCGCTAAGGCTGCCATCGGGGTTCAGGTGCGCGCGAATGGTCACTTTCAGTTTTTCCGGATAAGGCGCATCCAGTGGCGCTCGCCAACAGCGATACATCTGCGCGCGCAATAGATCAATTTCATTGGCGGTCATATCATTACCCTCACCAAAAGCGGCGCGGGCACGCTGGTCCTCATTGTGGTCTGCGGCTTCTTTTGGTGCACTTTTCGCCAGCTTGGATTCAAGACGGGCCAGATCAAAAACCGGGGCTTTAGGCTTTCTTTTTTTGCGCGGGTTGGCCTGTGTTCTGGGCTTTGGCTTAGGCGTGGTTTCGACCTTGACCGGTTTTGGCTCTGGTTTTGGGTCAGGGGTGGGCGGCACCGCAATGGCTTCGGGCTCAGGTTCCGGCTCCGGCTCATTCTTGGGTGGGGTTATCAGCGGCTCCGGGTCATCAGGTTTTATTTCTTCGGGTTTTGGTTCATTGGCGCGAATATTACTGGTTTCGGCAAGGGTAATCAGTTCAACAGGAACAATATCGGGGGTGTCAAAGGCCGTCAGCTTGGGAGAGGGCAGCACCATCAACCCGGCGGCGATCAGCCCGCCGTGCAGCACCAGTGATATGGGAAGACCAAAGCGCATATTTATTGTGATAACGGATCAGTAACCAGGCCGATATTGGTAAAACCGGCGGCATGGATACGTGCCATCACCTTCATCACTTCGCCATAATCGGTGTTTTCATCAGCACGCAGGAAAATTCGTTCCTCATAGCCATTACCGGCGATGGCCGTAAGGCGTGGCACCAGCGCATCCAGCTCGATGGGGCTTTCCTGTAAAAATACACTGCCATCATTTTGCACCGTGATGGTCAAAGGCTCGCTCTGCGCGTTCATTGAGCGCGCATCGGTTTTTGGCAGATCCACCGGAACCCCAACGGTCAGTAAAGGCGCGGTAATCATAAAAACGATCAGCAGCACCAGCATAACATCCACCATGGGGGTGACGTTGATCTCGGCGCGGGGGCGGTATCGCTGGCCCCTGCGCCGGCCTGATCCACTTAGGGCGGTTAGGGTAACAGCCATTATTTACCTCCCGCAATGCGGCGTGAGAAAATAGCCGATAACTCATCGGCAAAGCCCTCAAGACGTGTGGCGTAACTGGCAGTGTCTGCCGAAAACTTGTTATAAAAAATTACCGCAGGCACGGCCGCCAGCAAACCCAGCGCCGTAGCAAAAAGAGCTTCGGCAATACCGGGGGCCACCACCGACAAATTCGTATCATTCGAAGCGGCAATGGCGCGAAATGAATTCATAATCCCCCAGACCGTGCCAAAAAGACCGATAAATGGCGAGGCCGAAGCAATGCTGGCCAATATGCCAAGACCGCGTTCTGCCCGGCTTAATTCGCGCGAAACAGTCAGGGCCATCACCCGGTCAATACGTTCTTTTAAGGACACAATCTGTAAATCAGATTCGATATTACCGCGTCCATTAGTCCATTCGCGCATGGCCGAAATAAACACCCTTTCCATGGGGTCGCGGCTATGTTCGTCCATATTCTTATACATTTCATCCAGTGACCGCCCGGACCAGAATGCGCGCTCAAAACGCTTGGCCCTGCTGCGTAAATTCATAAATCCAAATTGGCGATCTACAATGACGGTCCATGACCAGATGGAGGCAAAAACCAGTATGGCCATTACCGCCTTGACCACCAGGTCAGCGCGTAAAAACAGGGACAGGAATGAAAAATCAGTATCTGCCTGGGCAATTAAAGCGAGTGAAATATCCATGCGTATCCTCTTGGGTTATCAGGTGCGGCACAAGCCTTGGTCAGGACTTAGGCCAACGGACCTTAAAAGTGAGTTGAGATTGTGACAATTTTACGGTCAATTTCCATGCAGGAAAGGGGCCAGTTGATCTCGCAGCGCTTTGGGCAGACGTTTTGGCTTGCCATCAAGACCGATGCAGGCAATTTGCACTTCGGCACTGATCAGCACATCCGCCCCGGTTACAATCTGCTGGTGGGCAAAAATACGCGCGCCGCGCGCCTCGGTAAAACGGGTTTGCACGTCCAGTATATCATCTATACGGGCAGGGCGGATAAAATCGATCTGCATACGACGCACGGCAAAGGCCAGCGGGGTGTCCCCTTGTAGAAGGGCGCTATGGCCAATCCCGGAAAGACGTAAATATTCCGTCCGGCCGCGTTCCATAAATCGCAAATACGAGGCATGATAAACCAGGCCGGAAAAATCTGTGTCCTCATAATAAATCCGCACCGGCAAATGGTGTGTCTGATCGGTAAAATGCGGCGCAGGCAGCGCGCTCATTTATCACCACCAAAGAGATCATCAACCTCGCCCATGGTCGGTGGTTCCATAATTCCCAAATGCTCGTAGGCGCGCCCCGTCGCTACGCGGCCACGGGGGGTGCGCTGGATAAATCCCTGCTGGATGAGAAACGGCTCGATCACTTCTTCCAGCGCATCACGGGCTTCGGACAGTGATGCCGCCAGCGTATCAAGGCCCACCGGCAGGCCGGCGAATTTTTCGGTCAGGGCATAAAGGTAGCGCCGGTCCTGCGCATCCAGCCCCAGCGTGTCCACTTCCAGACGCTTTAGCGCCATATCGGCAAACCCGGCACTGATTTTCCCTTCGCTTTGTGCATCGGCAAAATCACGCACCCGGCGCAGCAAACGCCCGGCCACGCGCGGTGTGCCCCGTGCCCGGCGGGCAATTTCATGGGCCCCATCCTCGCTAAGGTTTGCACCAAGTTTACGGGCGGCGCGCTGCACGATCTGCGTCAGTTCCACCACCTGATAAAAGTCCAGCCGCAGCGGCACCCCAAAACGATCTCGCAAAGGGGTTGCCAGCAATCCGGCGCGGGTGGTCGCCCCGATCAGGGTAAAGGGGGAGAGGTCGATTTTAATGGTGCGCGCCGATGGGCCTTCGCCAATAATCAGGTCCAGCTCAAAATCCTCCATGGCCGGATAAAGGATTTCCTCCACATGGGGCGCAAGGCGGTGAATTTCATCAATAAACAGCACATCGCGCGGTTCCAGATTGGTCAATATTGCCGCCAGATCCCCGGCTTTGGCAATGACGGGTCCGGAGGTGGAACGAAAATTAACCCCCAATTCCCGCGAGACAATATTGGCCAGAGTAGTCTTGCCAAGCCCCGGTGGTCCCGACAGTAAAACATGGTCCAGCGCTTCATCGCGCCCTTTGGCGGCCTGCACAAAAATTTTCAAATTTTCCACCAACGCGCCTTGCCCGACAAAGCTGTCAAAACTTTGCGGGCGCAGGGCCTTGTCGCGCCCGTCATCGCCCTGGACCTGTGCGGAGATTACCCGCGCATCATTGTTGTCCTCGCTCATTTACCCATATCTTTCAAGGCGGTGCGGATCAGATCATCCAGCGATGCCCCCTCGCCCAAGGTGCGCATGGCACCGGCCACGGCGCGCTGCGCATCCATAGGGGTCAGGCCCAGATTGACCAAAGCCGATACCGCTTCGGCATTGACCGATAATGCGCTGGATGAAGTATTGCTGGCTGCCTCCGGGCTGGTTTGCAAAACCCCGCCCAGCGCCCGTCCCATTGGGGGTGGTTTGTCTTTGAGTTCACCGGCAATGCGCGCAGCAATGCGTGGTCCCACCCCTTGCGCTCTGGCGATAGCGGCCTTGTCCTCCAATGCTGCGGCATTCATCAGTTCCATTGGTGATAAGGTGTCCAGCACGGCAAAGGCGGCCTTTGGTCCCACCCCCTGAATATCCTGCAAACGCATAAACCAGGCGCGCTCTTCTTCGCTGGAAAACCCATAAAGCTTTAACATATCCTGCCGCAAAATGGTTTCGATATGCAATTGTGCGCTCTCGCCTGGATTAAGATTACGCAACGTGCGCGCCCCGCACTGCACCAGATAGCCAACCCCGCCCACATCCAAAATCATTTCGCCCGCACCAATGGTATCTACCAGACCTTTGAGTTTACCGATCATGAAGCCTGCTCCAGTGCGTTTTTCAGCGGCGCATGATTGGCCGCGCATATGGCAATGGCAAGGGCATCGGCTTCATCGGCTTTGGCTTCACAGCCGGGCAGCAGAATGGCCACCATGGCCGACATTTGGGATTTATCGGCGCGGCCCGTGCCGACGATCGCTTTTTTAATGGCGCGCGGGGCGAAATTCTCTACGCTCAATCCGGACTTTGCCGGGGCCAGCATGGCCGCCGCCCGCGCGGCGCCCAGTTTTAATGCCGAGGCCGCATTTGAATTCATGAAGGTGTCTTCAATGGCCGCAATTTGCGGCTCATGGGTGAGGACAACCCCGCTCATCTCCTCAAAAATATGCAACAGGCGCTGGCTCATGGGTGCCTTGGTATCCGGTATTATAGTGCCACAGGCGCAAAATGACAATTTGCTGCCACGCACATCCACCAGCCCCCAGCCACACCGGCGCAGGCCCGGATCAATGCCCAAAATCCGAATCATTTCGCTCATGCCACCACTCTAGGAGTAAAAAGGGGCATTTAGCATCATTTGAGGGGCAATAAAGGGTGTTTTTAGCGCAGAGGAGGGACGAATAATGGGTAATCAAGGGATGGATAAGGGGTAATTATTGCCTCTAAGGCATCCCTCGAGCAGGTTCTAGGCAGGGTTTGCGCAATCCCTGGTGTTTGTCCCTGGTATAAGTTCAGACCTGCGGCGCGCTATTTGTTGTTTTGTTTATTGGCCTGCTTGTCGTTTTCGTCCTCGCCGCCAAGGGCTTTGATGGCATGTAAGGCCAGCAAGGATCCCCAGGTGATGCCAATCGCCCCAAGAACATCGCTATCAAACCCTAACATGCTTTGCAGTAGGGCCAGCCAGGTCATAAAGAACATAAACGCACCAAAATGGATGGCGACCTGTTTCCATGGTTTTGAAATTGAAGATAAAAATCCGTTGTTTTTTGCTGAAAGTGACATGTGATCATTCTCCTGTGAACATGCAGTTGGCGTCTGAAGTTCAGCACTGGAGATATTAAACGCGGCAGACAGGGCCTTGGTGCTTTCCAGACTAGCCTTTTCACCGTTTTCAATGCGTTGAATTGTACGATCACTGAGGCCGCTAATCTCAGCCAGGTGTTGCTGAGACCATCCTTCCTTCAGGCGTCGTGCTTTCAAATCCATTTTGTCTCACCGTTTAAACTTCGTTCACAATGGCTATTGATCGCCGGACCTAACGTAAACGACAGCACGCCGACACCAACACGACAGGGGCACGTCAGTGGTATGTTTATACCTTCTGCGGTGTAAAAAACCAACCACCATAAATCGAATTTATCCGACCCTGTGGCCATGACCGTATGATGGCACCCATGAATGCCGACAATAAACCTGAATGGGCCGAGGCCCGCGCGCTTTATGGGCAGGGCAAATCCGCGCGCCAGATCGCTCATGGACTTGCCCTGCCCATTGCTAAGATCAACCAGCGTGCGATGTCTGAGCATTGGCCAGCGCCGCCGCCGCCGGACTGGCGCGTTATTCGGTCTGCCTGGGAGAGCGGCCAAACTGACAGGGCGTTGGCGCAGCGTTATGGTGTTAGTGCCTCAGGATTGCAAAAACGGCGAAGGCGGGAGGGGTGGTCACGCCACCATGAGCGGGGCATTGATGCCCTGCGCCGGGCCGTGCGCACTTTGGAGGCGGCGCTGGATAATGCGGATCTGGCCGATACCGTCCTGACCACGCGTCTGGCCACGGCTTTGTCCATGGCCGCCGGTCGCCTGCGCGATGCGGAAAAACAGCTTTATGGCCATGGGCAAAATGAGGCGGGCAATGAATTGGCACAAAATCTTGAAGGCGAAAACGAAGCTCTGCGTGAGCAAATGACCACCATGCTCATGCGTCTTGCCGGTGAGGAGGAACCGGAGGATGAAGGGGCGGGCAAAGAAAACCCGGCATAAAAATTATTGCGCTGCCGGGTCAAATTCACCCGATAAAACGGCGGCCTTGCTGGCGGTTGCGGTAAAGGGCCTGCCCAAAAACAAGGCCGTAAAATAAAACTTGTCCAGCGCCGTTGGGTTGCCAAATACATTTTTTGCAAAAACGCTGGAGTAAAGGAACAGATTGTAACGGCCCACTTGTGGGCAGCGGCCTCCCAGAATTTGGTTGGTGGTCAAGGTCACCACAAAAAGCGCAAAATTGTTAGTAAAAAGGGTTTCCGCCTCATCAATGGTCATGGTGCAGTTTTCAGTCGCGCTAAACGTGAGGGATTGTGAGGTGGTCCCGATCTGGCCAACATTAAATTCACCCGCATTACTGCCATCGACCGGGTTTTTCAGGTTGAAGAAAATTTCACCATTGGCATTGATGCTGGTGCCCAGGGCGGCAGTAAAACTTTGCAGATCGGTATTGGTCTTGATCTGGTGCGTCAGTACCGTTTCATTGCCCCGGTTGGCCCCCATATTAAAATCACGAATGGTGGCGAAATTCTGCCCGGCATAAAGACGCGCCTGAAAGGCGCTTTGGAGTCCTGCAAACACTTCAGCATCGGCAGGTTGTTGCGGGTCATTTTGTTGGCGAATTGGCTCTCGCGTTCTAAACGTAACCCCTGAATCTGTTTCGGGATCAATATCAATACTGATGTGAAGGCCTGTCGCATTATCTTCGCCGACCAAATCCAGTATCGCCGCTCCAACCGCAGCAAATTCTGTTTTGTCTGATTCCATTTTTGGGCGCGCAATATCTGATGAGGGCCTGGCGCGGGCTTTTTCTGTGGCAATGGTGCTTTGGTTAATCACCAAAATTTCACCATCGACAATCCTCGATGAACTCGATTCTGCATTTGGCCGCATACGAAAGGCATAAAGCCCGTCGGGTAATTCAGCAAAATTTTTCACATCACCCAGCGGAACGCCCGGTGCTTGCAGTGCGACGCTGGTGCGCCCGGCAATTTCATTGGCCGCCGCCGTCTCAGGGACAAAATTTACCGTCACCCGTAACCATTGCGGCACTAATCCGGCCCCGGTTGTGGCATTGGCAGTTACGAACACGGAAAATGTGGAAACACCAGCGCCCAGTGATGCCACAACACTGGAGGTTGGCGGAGCCAGACAGGCACCGGTGGCGGGCACGGTTTCACAAATGCTGAGACTGGCCACATCCCTGAACGGGCTGGAGACTTTGGTGACGCGCGCTGTATCGCTTATATCCACTGGCACATCCAGTGTCGGTGTTACCACCACATTCTCAGCCCCTCCAGCCCCCAGATTGGTGGCCGCAACGGCAAAGGCTTCTGAGCCACCCGCCGTGGTAATACGCACAATCCCATCGGCGCTAGGCGTTTGGGCAATGGACAGCGCATCCATGGGGGATTTGGTATCACTGACGAATATGGAGGCGGTATTGAGATATACATTGTCTTGCGGGGTTCCATTATCACACTGAAAACGCACAGACAGGTCAGAGGTAAAAAAATCACCTGCATTTTCGATCTTGCCATCCACCCCGAAAACAAAGCCCTGAAACGTTGAGGGTGGAATATCAATGGCGGTATTGGGTGTGCCGGTAAGGACATTGGCACCATCCACTGTCTGAAAGGTGAAGCTGGCCAGACGTGCCTGATCTTGTGTGCTTTGGCTGGCGGTAAAGACGGGTTTGCAATTGCTCAGGGTGTCGGTGGTGGAGGCGTTCAGCACCGTGGCAAAAAAGCTGACCGTGCCATCTTTGGACGCAGAACGATGGGTGGGCAGGATGGAGGCCAGCATATCAAGGCGGGTTTGAGCAGCAGCTGGAATAGTGAAAAGTAATAAGCCAATCACCGGTATAATAAAGCATTTAATGCGCATGTTATTTCCCCCAATCTATAAAACCAACAATAGTATATAAATGCAAATCGTCAATAATAAGCCGCCAGAAATGCGTAATCGCATGATATAGCCCACCTCATCATGAAATGATCGTAACAATTTTTATGTGCGCTTGCCCGATCGTCTCAAGCCTGAAATAACGGGAAGAAAATAACAGGGGCAGAGTTTATCATGCAATTTCGTTTTTGGTTAAAACTGGTTTTCGCTCTGGCGTTTCTAGCCGGGGCACAAATGGCGCAGGCGCAGGCAGCAAAAGAGAACTGGATTCGCAACCCGGCCATATCACCTGATGGCCAAACCATCGTGTTTCATGCCGATGGAGATCTTTATGCGGTGCCGGTCGCGGGCGGCATAGCCCGGCCCCTGACCATTAATGAAGCCTGGGAGGGCGAGCCGGTCTGGTCATCTGATGGCACCATGTTGGCCTTTGCCAGTGACCGTTATGGCAATCTGGACGTGTTTGTCATGCCTGCTGCCGGCGGGCGGGCAACGCGCCTGACGTATAATGATGCGGACGATCACCCCGGCGGATTTTCCCCCGATGGCAGCAGCGTTCTGTTTAATGCGGTGCGTCAGGATGACCCCAAAGCCCATATCAACCCGCGCCGCCGCATGCCGGCATTATATGCGGTATCCATCAAGGGTGGCACACCGCGCCAGATATTTACCACCGGGGCCAGCCATGCCAGCTATGATGCAACTGGTGACAATATTCTTTATCAACGCGAACATGCCCGCGAAAATGTGTTTCGCAAACATGATACCTCATCATTTTCCCGCGATTTGTGGACCTATAACATCGCCGCAAAACACCATGAACAGCGCACCGATAATGCCGCTGCCGATCATAACCCGGTCTGGCAGGCCGGTGATGCAGGGTTTTATTTTCTCTCCGAACGCGATGGTATTTTTAATGTCTGGGTAAAGCCTTTATCGGGCAATGTCCGCCAGATCACCCATCACACGGTGCATCCGGTGCGCGGGCTTTCGGTCTCTGCTGACGGGCTGATCAGCTATAGCTGGCACGGTGATCTTTATACGGTGCGCGATGGTCAAAATCCGGTGCGCATTGATGTGCGCATGAACGCTGATGGCCATGGCCGCGCGGTTTTACCCGTAGGCGTAAACGGCGAGGTCAGCGAATTTGCACTTTCGCCTGACGGTAAGGAAGTGGCCTTTATCTCCCGTGGGGAGGTGTTTGTTACCTCGATGGAATTTGCCACGACAAAACGGATGACCAATACACCGGGCGAAGAGCGCGATGTGGCCTTTACCCCCGATGGCAAGGGCCTTTTATACGCCGGTGAGCGCGAAGGCCGCTGGCGGATTTTTGAAGCCAGTCGCGCCGAAAATAATGAGCCGCATTTTTATACAGCGACCAAACTCAATGAGACGGAAGTGATCAGCCCGGAAGCCGGAGCCTTTGCCCCCCAGCCTTCACCCGATGGCAAAAAAATAGCCTATCTGGAAGGGCGCGATACGGTGCGGATTTATGACCGGGCGGCAAACACCGCCGTCACCGTGCTTTCCAATGATTACAATCATGCCGATGGCGGCATAGTCTTTGACTGGGCACCGGACAGTCAGAAATTAACCGTGGACATGGCCAGTAACGGGCGCTTGTTCTTTACCAATATTGCCATTGTTAATGCTGATGGCAGTGGCGAAGTGCGCGATATTTCGCTTTCCGGCTATACCGATGCCGCGCCAAAATGGCACCCGTCCGGCGGGATTATTACCTGGGCCACCGGGCGTTTTGGCCGCCGGGATCATGGCAGCCACGGCACCAATTTTGATGTTTATGCGGCATTTTTAACCCAAGACGCATGGGATCACTTCCACCGCACCAAGGAGGAAGTGGCGCTGGACAAAGAGGCAGAAGAAGCCGCCAAAAAAATCAAGGAGGATACTGCCGGGGATAAAAAAGCTAAGAAAAACAAAAATAAGAAAAACAAAAAGAAGAAAGCCAGGGTAGAAGCCATAAAGCCTACGCAGATTGAGTGGGATAATCTGCTGGAACGGCAAAAACGTCTGACCATTCATGGCTCACGTCTGGCCGATGCGGTGCTCTCCAAAGAGGCCGACAAACTTTACTACCTTTCCGCCTTTGAAGAAAATTATGACCTGTGGGTGCATGACTTTCGCGAGGATGAAACCAAAAAACTGATGGCGCTGGGGGCAGACCGGGCCTCGATGAAACTTGGCAAGGATGGCAAAATGCTGGTCATTTTGGCCGATGGAAAACTGCTGAAGGTCGAGACCAAGGGCGGGGCCAAAAAATCAAAGCCGGTGAAAATTGCCGCGCAGCTTTCCCTGAAACCCGATGCGGAACGCGCCGAAATGTTTGGTCATATCTGGCGCCGGGCAAAGGATATTTTTTATGAACCAGGCATGCACGGTGTTGATTGGGTCTTTATGCGCAAAGCCTATGGGCCAAAAGTGCAGGCGGTATCCAACAATCGCGACTTTGCCGATATTGCCAATGAAATGCTGGGCGAGCTGAACGCTTCACACACGGCGGCGCGCTACCGGCCAGGCAATAAAAAGGCTGACCGCACCGCTGCCCTTGGGGTGGCCTATGACCCCGGCTTTGCCGGACCCGGCATGCGTATTGTGACGGTTTATCCGCAAAGTCCGTTGCGCAAGGGGGGCAAAGTCATTGTCCCCGGCACCATAATTTTTGCCATTGATGGCGAGGCGCTGGGTATTAATGATAATTATTTTGCCAGGCTTAATCACCGCGTCGGAAAACGTATGCGTCTCACCCTGGTGCCGCCAGGCGGCGCGCCTTTTGATCTGGTGATCAAGCCGGTATCAGGCCGCGATGAAGCGAACTGGGCTTATCTCGCCTGGGTGAAAGATCGCAATGCACTGGTTGAAAAACTTTCCGGTGGCCGGTTGGGTTATGTGCATATTCCCAATATGAGCGACAGCGTTTATCGCGTGGTTTACCGGGAATTGTTCGGCCGCCATTTTGCCAAGGAGGGCATCGTGCTGGACACCCGCGATAATGGCGGCGGTGATCTGATGGAGGATCTTAACCGCTTGCTGGACGGACACCAATATACCACCAATATCAGCAAGGGCCGTGAACAACAGGGCGAGCCACTGACCCGCTGGACCAAGCCCAGCATTGTGATTGCCAATGAGTCCAATTATTCGGACGGGCATTGCTTCCCGACCACGTATCAAACCCTTGGGCTTGGCAAGGTGGTAGGCATGCCCATTTCCGGCACCTGCACCTATGCAGGCTGGGAAGGGCTGATGTCTGGCGATATGTTCTGGGGTGTGCCGCAATTGGGCATTAAGGATCGCGCCGGGGACTGGATGGAAGGCAAACAGACCGAACCGGATATTCTGGTCAATAATGACCCTGACAGTGTCGAGCGCGGTGAGGACAAACAATTAAAAGCCGCCGTAACGGCGTTACTGGCGCAGATCGACAATTAGTCAAGGCCACCATTTTCTGTATGATGGGCGGATGAAGAAAACCTTGTTTCTTTATGCGTCTCTCGTGGCGCTGGCCGCCTTTGTGCTGCAATGGCTGCATTTTCGCTATCTTGCCCGCCTCATGCCGGTGCAGGTTTATATCGCCTTGATTGCTATGGGCTTTACCGCGCTTGGCCTCTGGGCCGGGCATTACCTTACCGGCAAACCCAAAGGTGGCACGTTCGCAAGAAATGTGCAGGCATTGCAAGCGCTGGGTCTGACGGCGCGCGAGTATGAGGTGCTGGAACATCTGGCCGCCGGTCACGCCAATAAGGAAATTGCCCGCCGCCTGGGGGTTTCTCCCAACACCATAAAGACCCATCTTGCCCGGCTTTATGATAAACTTTCGGTGCAAAGGCGCACCCAGGCGGTGCACAAGGCCAAAGCCCTGGCGCTTATCCCGTAACCGCTCGAAAACCAGCCCACATCACCCTTTTGGGCGACTAGTTAAGGGCCGCTGGCAAGGCTATGAGACGGGTATGGTCAATACAGGGAATATGGACATGAAAAAGACAATACTGGTTTATGGGTTGCTGACCGGCACGGTGATTATTGGCAGCATGCTGTGGGGTATTACGGCCACTGATCATGGCGGCTTTTCGGTATGGCTGGGTTATCTGATCATGATTGTCGCCATGACCATGATCTTTATTGGTATCAAGCGCTATCGGGATACGGAACTGGGCGGGGTAATCAAATTCAACCAGGCTTTTCTTCTTGGTCTTGGTATCGCCCTTATCGCCAGTTTTATTTATGTGCTGGTGTGGGAAATATATCTGGCCATGACGGATTATGCTTTTATTGATGGCTATTCGGCGGGCATGATTGAGCGCGCACAAAATGAAGGCATGGCAGAGGCAGAAATGCAGGCCTTGCAGGCCAAGATGGCCAAGATGAAAGCTGATTATGCCAATGTATTCTATCGTCTGCCCTTGACGTTTTCGGAAATTTTCCCGGTGGGTCTTCTGGTTTCGCTCATCTCGGCGGGCATCTTGCGCAATCCAATTGAGTCCAGGCCCTAATTGTTTGGACTGGGAATGGTCAAACACACGGACAAGCCACCATAGGAAGAGCGGCCAAGGATAATATCGCCGCCATGGGCGCGGGCAATATCACGGGCAATCGAGAGGCCAAGGCCAACACCATCGGTATTGGCATTGCGGGCCGGGTCCAGCCGGTTAAAGGGCATAAACGCGGCCTCATGGCGGCTTTGCTCAATTCCCGGTCCATTGTCCTCAATCATAACCTCCACGCCATTATCCGTAATTTGCGTGGTAATAAAAACCTTGCCGCCATAGCGCACCGCATTGTCGATCAGATTGCTCAGGCATCGCCCCAACGCATCCTTTCTGCCAAAGACCGCCATGCCCCCATCCTGCATAATCTCAATATCAGCCCCCCCTCGTTTGGCTTTATCAACACAGGTTTGGACCAGATCGTTCATATCCACCGTTACGCTGTCTTCTTGTGATCCGCTACGGGCAAAGGACAGATAGCCATCCAGCATACGTTCCATATCGCGCAGATCCTGCTGTGCGTTTTTAATATCCCCGTCCTGCTCCAGCATGGCCAATTGCAACTTCAGGCGCGTTAATGGTGTGCGCAGATCATGGCTGACCCCGGCCAGCATTTCTGTGCGCTGGTTCACAAAGCGCTCTATGCGGTCTTTCATTTGTAAAAAGGCCGCCCCTGCCTGCCTGACTTCACGGGCGCCTGAGGGTGAATAACCGGTGTTTTCCTGACCCTTGCCAAAGTGTTCGGCGGCGATGGCCAGGCGCTGGATGGGGCGCACCTGATTACGTATAAAAATAATGGCAATGGTGGTTTGCAAGAAGGTGGCCACCAATAGCCAGAACACAAAAATGTGCCCTGTGGTGGAGAACACCTTGTCGCGCGGCGCAATAAAGCGAAGCACCCCGGCATCGCTTTGCACCCGAATATCCACATAAGCTGGATAACGGGTGGTATCGAACCAGAATGGATTTTGCAGCTTGGCCTCCAGCGCTTCGCGCAGGGTGCGGTCCAGCACAGAAAAAACAGAGGCACGAAGGTTGGTCGGCAGGCTGCCTTGGCTTTGCAGAACCACAGACAGGCCCATTTTTTCCTGCGCCAATTGTGCCAGTTTTGCAAAATCGTCATTGTCGGCCTTTGCCTCAGCCTGGGCCACGATCATCGCCACATCCCCGGCAACGCCCTCGGACAGGCGCCTGGTTACGGTTTCCCACTGGCTGTCAAAAAACATCCATAACACGATGATTTGCATCAGGGCGACGGGCAGGGCAATGATCAGCAAAGATCGCCCGAACAACCCCTTTGGGGTTACATCCCGCAAGCGACGGCGGCGCAAAAGCCGGTGTCTGAATGATCTTATATTTTCCCTGATGCTCATCCTTGGGTGTTTTCCGGGGCATGGTGCGCCAGCAGGCGATAGCCCGCCCCCCTTACGGTTTGCACAAACCGGGGAAAACGCGGGTCTTCTTCTATTTTCCGGCGCAGGCGGGCAATTTGCACATCAATGGAACGCTCATTGATTTTTGTATCGCGCGATAAGGTGTCGCGGCTAAACGCTTCGCCAGGCCGCTTGGCCAGTGCGAATAGCAAATGGGCTTCGCCGTCGGTTAAGGCCGTATGCCCCTCCTGCCCCACAAGCTCGCCGGTCGCAGGGGTATAACACCAGGGTCCGAAAAGCAGCATGGAGCCATCATGAAGGGCAGATTTTTGGCGGCGCAAGATTGCCCCGATCCGCAACAGCAATTCTTCGGGCTCAAAGGGTTTGCATAAATAATCATCCGCGCCCGCCCGCAGACCGGTTATTCGTTCCTGGGGCGCATCACGCGCCGTGAGTAACAGCACCGGCATGGCACGGGTTTTATGGATATGGGCGGTCAGGCTTATGCCATCTTCGCCCGGCATCATGATGTCGATCACCGCAAGATCAAATTCCAGGGTTTTTAACAAACGCCGCACCTGCGCCGCATTGGCCGCACAGGAAACCCGGTAGTTATGCTGGGACAGATAGGTTTTCAGCAATGCCCGTATCCGGTCATCGTCGTCAACCACCAACAGATGTGCTTTTTCCGGCTCTACGGACAATGGCTATATCCTTTTTCCTGTCCCTATAGCGCATTAAAGGAGCGCTCAGGGCGAAAAGCAAGATCACCTGCTTTACTGGTGATACCGCTAACAGCGTTTGTCATTATCCCGACGCACTGGTAAAACCGGATAAACCATAAAAACATATCATCAAGCGAAAAGAGCAACGGCATGACCAAAACCCTCATATTCAAGCAGACCCATGGAAAACTCTGGTTTGATGGTAAATTTGTAGATTGTAATGAGGCAAAAATTTCAGTGCAGACCCATGGTCTGCATTATGGATCGTGCGTATTTGAGGGGGAGCGGGCCTATGGCGGTGAGATATTCAAAAGCCGCACCCATACAGACCGCCTGATCAATTCGTGCAAACTGTTGGGTTTCGAGCTGCCCTATAGCGCCACAGAGTTTGAGCGCGCCAAACAGGAATTGCGCCAGATGTCCGGCATTGAACAGGCTTATGTGCGCCCGGTGGCCTGGCGCGGGTCAGAGCAATTGGGCGTATCGGCCAGCGGCAATACCATTCATGCGGCCATCGCTATCTGGGAGATGGATACTTATTTTTCTGACAAGATGAAAGGCATTCGCCTGGACATTGCTGACTGGCGTCGTCCACCAGCGGTTTGTGCGCCGGTCAAGGCCAAGGCCGCCGGGCTTTATATGATTTGCACCTTGTCCAAGGATGCGGCGGCCCGCGCCGGTTATAACGATGCCATGATGATGGATTATGAAGGCCGTATAGCAGAATGCACCGGCGCCCACATTTTCTTTGTCCGCGATGGAGAACTGCATACCCCCAGCGCCGAATGGATTCTGGACGGCATTACCCGCGCCACGGTGATGGAAATTGCGCAAGTGCGCGGTCTGACTGTGCATGAACGCCACATCATGCCCGATGAATTGCCGCGTTTCTCAGAGTGCTTTATTGTTGGTTCGGCGGTGGAAATTACCCCGGTCAACGAGATCAAGGGCACATATTTTACGCCGGGCGAAGTATCACGTCAGATGATCGAGGATTATGATACGCTGATCCACGGCAAGGCCCTGGTTTAGGGTCCCGGGTTTTACGCCGCTGCGGCCAGCAACGCTTTTTCCCGCCGGGATGGAAAGCGATAAAAAATATGGGTGCCGATATTGGCCGTGCGTAACAATGTGCTGGACCAATAAGGTCGCACGGCTACTGTATGATAATGCGTAGCCCGGCCAATGGTAACATCAGACATGCCCAACATGGCATGAATGGCCGCCTTGCGTGAGCGCTGCCAACCCGCCCGGCGCGGTGTTATGGCCATGGATCCATCACAGGTAAAGGTAAACTGGCAACCGGTATGGCGGGTTGAGCCTTCAAAAACCACATCACAGATATTGTCGGGATAGGCCGGATGCCTGACCCGGTTCAACACCACCTGGGCAACGGCCAATTGGCCGGACAAAGGCTCGCTGCGGGCTTCATAATAAATCGCCAATCCCAGACAATTCAGATCTTTTTCCTGAGATGCCGCCGTCAGAAAATGGCTGCTGGTAAAGGTTTCAAGCGAGGCCATGATCTGCAAATCCTGCGTCATCGAGGCCCGCTTGCCATTATTGACAAAATTTTGTGCATAGGTCAGCGCATCCGGGGCCACCGGAGAAGCCGTCTTTGCCGTTTCGTTTTCAAGAAATTCATGGGCAAAGGCCTGCCAGCTGCTGTTATCCAGTTGTGTGGCTGCACGTTCCGCCGTGATGTTCAGCATGAATGGCACCATCAGCGCCATAGACAAGGCCAAGGCACCCAGACCGGTTTCAGGCCTGATGAGGGCACGCCATTTTGGCTGCCAATATGACCAATACGTCTTCACAATATCTTTTTGCTTTTCCGTCAATTGCTGGCGTCATGGTCTAATAAATACCGCAACAGGCTTAATAGACCCCTAACTGGCAGGCACATAGGGATGTTCTTGATTCCAGTCAAGTGGCCGGAAGCGAAATAATATTTCTATTTATGAGGGCTAATGTAGAATTAATATTCTCGTAATTTAACTTATGCGGCCTTTTTATCCTTTTTCTGCTTCTTTTTTATGGCGCGCTTCAAGGTCGCCTGGGCGGCGGCAAGGCGGGCAATTGGCACCCGATAGGGGGAGCAGGAAATATAATCCAGCCCGGTTTTCTCGCAAAACCCGATAGAGGCCGGATCGCCGCCATGTTCGCCGCAAATGCCCAGTTTGATGTTTTCGCGTTCTGCCCGCCCGCGTGCGACCCCCATGCGGATCAGATCGCCAACCCCGTCCTGATCAAGCGAGATGAAGGGGTCCTGTGCCAACAGGCCCTTGGCGAGGTAAGTGCCCATAAAAGACGAAGCGTCATCGCGGGACAGCCCAAAGGTGGTTTGGGTCAAATCATTGGTGCCAAAAGAGAAAAACTCGGCCTGTTCGGCCAACTCATTGGCGCGCAAGGCCGCGCGGGGCAGTTCGATCATGGCTCCAAACGCATAAGCAATCGGGGCACCGCTTTGGGCACCAACTACTTTGGCCACTTCGGCCACGCGCTCTTTTAAGTATGCCAGTTCTTCGCCGGTGGCCGCCAGCGGGATCATCACCTCGACCTGTGGTGCGGTGCCGCTATGGTCACGCACCTGTGCGGCGGCCTCGAAAATGGCGCGGGCCTGCATTTCATAAATTTCAGGATAGGTGATGCCAAGGCGGCAACCACGGTGGCCCAGCATGGGATTGCTTTCGGCCAGATCGCGGGCGCGCCCCATCAGCGCTTCAACACTTAATCCGGTGGCTTTCGCCACGGCCTCAACATCGTCGCCATGGTGGGGTAAAAATTCATGCAATGGCGGGTCCAGCAGACGGATTGTCACCGGCAGGCCTTCCATCAGGGTAAAAATTTGCGCAAAGTCCTCGCGCTGCATAGGCAGTATTTTATCGAGCGCCGCCACCCGGTCTTCGCGGGTTGTGGCCAGGATCATTTCGCGCACGGCAGCGATACGCTTTTCATCAAAAAACATGTGCTCGGTGCGGCAAAGGCCTATGCCTTCGGCACCAAAGCGCAAAGCGGTTTTGACATCAGCAGGGGTATCGGCATTGGTGCGCACTTTCATGCGCCTTGCAGTATCGGCCCAGCCCATAAGGGTTGAAAAATCGCCGCTCATTTGCGGCTGTATCATTTTTCCTGCGCCTTTGAAGATGGCGCCCCTGGCCCCGTCAATCGTAATGATGTCGCCCTTGCGAACGGTAATACCATTGGCCGTGAACGCCCCGTCCTGGTAATTTATGCGTAAGGCACCAACGCCGCAAACGCAAGGTCGGCCCATACCGCGCGCCACCACAGCCGCGTGACTGGTCATACCGCCACGCGCCGTGACAATGCCCTTGGCAGCGTGCATACCGTGAATATCCTCTGGCGAGGTTTCCGTGCGCACCAGAATTACATCCATGCCATTTTTGGCCAGCTTTTCTGCCTCGTCGGCATCAAACACCACCTGACCAATGGCGGCACCGGGGCTGGCGGGAAGGCCAGAGGCTATCAGCGGGCAATCGCTCGTTTCATCCAGCGCCGGGTGCAATAACTGGTCCAGCGCCGCCGGATCAACGCGCAAAACTGCCTCGTCTTTGGTAATCATGCCCTCGCCGGCCATTTCCACGGCAATGCGTAAAGATGCCATGGCCGTGCGTTTACCGGCGCGGGTTTGCAGCATCCATAACTGCCCCTCCTCGACGGTAAATTCTATATCCTGCATGTCCCGGTAATGGCGTTCCAGTTTTTGAAAAACCGCAGAGAGTTCCGCATAAATATCGGGCATGGCCTCTTCCAGACTGGGCGCGGTTTCGCCCATTTCAGCGCGCGATTTTTTGCTCAACACCTGTGGGGTGCGAATACCGGCGACCACATCCTCACCCTGGGCATTAATCAGAAATTCGCCATAAATACTTTTCTCGCCGGTGGACGGATTGCGGGTAAAGGCAACCCCGGTGGCCGATGCTTCGCCCATATTGCCAAACACCATGGCCTGCACATTGACCGCCGTGCCCCAGCTTTGCGGAATGTCATGCAATTGCCGATAGGTGATCGCCCGGTTATTCATCCACGAGCCAAACACCGCGCCGATAGCCCCCCAGAGCTGGTCTTTAGGATCAGTGGGAAAGGGCGCGCCCAGATCATCTTCAACCTGCACCAGATAGCGCCGGGCCACTTCGCGCCAGTCATCGGCGCCAAGGTCGGTATCCACCTCATAGCCCTGATCGTCCTTATAATCGTCCAGCAATTCCTCGAACACATCATGATCCAGACCGAGCACCACATTGGCATACATCTGGATAAAGCGCCGGTAACTGTCCCAGGCAAAACGTGCATCGCCAGAGCGTGCCGCCAATCCGTCCACGGTATCGGCATTCAGCCCCAGATTAAGCACCGTATCCATCATGCCCGGCATAGAGGCCCGCCCGCCAGAGCGCACGGAAACCAAAAGCGGATTGGCCTGATCGCCAAAGCGCTTGCCGGTGTTTTTCTCAAGCTCAGCCAGTGCGGTTATGACCTGATCCTTTAACCCGTCGGGCCAGGCGCGGTCATTTTCGTAATACGCGGTGCAGACCTTGGTGGTCAGGGTAAAACCCGGCGGGACGGGAAGCCCCAAAGCACACATTTCGGCAAGGTTCGCGCCCTTGCCACCCAGCAGGTTTTTCATCCCCGCATCACCATCAGCCGTGCCGCCGCCAAAGGCATAAACCCATTTTTTTTTACTCGCCTTGTCACTCATGTTTCTGGCCCTAAATTATCTTTCGTCATGCTCCGGCTTGACCGGAGTATCCACAAGAAAGATCTGCATATTCGGTAATCCTGCATGGACCCTCCGGTCAAGCCGGAGGGTGACGAGTTGTATGGGATGTATGAAAACATCACCCCATCACCCCGCGATTTTATCAAAGTCGGCAACAGAGCGCAGGCTTTGGCGGAACATGCCCAAAAGCGCCAGCCGATTGGCCCGCAAAGCCGGATCATCCGTATTGACCGTCACCTTGTCAAAAAACGCATCAATCACAGGGCGTAAGGGGGCCAAAGCCACCATGGCGGCGGTATAGTCTTCGTCTTTAAGGGCCGCCGCCACTTTGGCTTGGGCTTCACTTAAAGCGGTAAAAAGAGCCTTTTCTTCGTCTTGGGTGAAAAGGCTTGGTTTAACCTCATTTGAGACCGCATTGCCGTCTTTTTTCTCTTCAATGCGCAAAATGTTGCTGGCCCGCTTGGCCCCGGCCAAAAGTTGCTCCCCATCGGGCGTTTCAAGAAAACTGCCAAGGGCGTTGACGCGATCCACGATGCTGACCAGATCGTCTTGCTCTGGCGTCAGTACCGCGTCGATAAGGTCATGGCGCGCCCCGGAATCACGCAGGTAAACTTTCAGACGGTCATGGAAGAATGAGAGAAGATTCGACAATACGGCATTTGCGGGTGATTCATTTTCCTTTGCAAAAGGCGCCATGCTTTCGGGCTGGCCTATCGCAATATCCATAATTGGAAATAGTGTGCCATGTAATGGCAACCGAGCCCCATTCTCCAGCACCAGCCGGATCACCCCCAAGGCGGCGCGTCTGAGGGCATAGGGATCTTTGGAGCCGGTGGGTTTTTCGTCTATCGCCCAAAAGCCCACCAGGGTGTCCAGCTTGTCGGCCAGCGCCAGGGTGACGCTAACCGG
>JAJFFP010000018.1 GCA_021776595.1 Robiginitomaculum sp.
TGCGGTTTACAAGGCATTCAAATCTGCCACTAAAGCGGCGCGGGAAACCGGATCACTCATGCCGCCAAAACATATATTGAATGCACCAACCCGGATGATGAAGGATCAGGGCTATGGCAAGGGCTATGCCTATGACCATGATGCGCCAGAGGGTTTTTCCGGGCAAAATTATTTCCCGGATGAAATGGACCGGGCCGAGTTTTATCAACCCTCCGGTCGCGGCTATGAAAAAGCAGTGGCCGAGCGTTTGGCCAAATGGCGGAAATTGCGCGGCAAAAACTAACCTCGACAGCATCTTGTTTTATTGCATTGTCATGCCCCGGTTTATCGGGGGTATTCAGTGCGGTTTTGGTGCAGACTCTGGATTACCGGGACAGGCCCGGTAATGACAGCCTGTCGAAGGATGGAGGGCAACTTGCCGGTAATATACCCTGCAAGTGCGCCTGTAGGACAAGTTTTGTCTGTCCCCCATCCTCGTCATCCTCCGGCTTGACCGGAGGACCCATACTGACTTTTAGTTAAATTGCACTGCCTTATAGACCCTCCGGTCAAGCCGTAGGGTGACGAAGGGCGGTGTTTGTGATTGTGAATATGTTATCCCGTGCATAGACCTCAATGGTCACACCAAGGGGTAGGGAGTGCCCCTTAATGACCCTCACACTGACCCTCAAATACCCCTTAATTGACCCTTATTACCCTTTTCGGACCCCTTAAATGAGGCTTGTTACCCCTTAATGACCCTGTGTTTTTTAGGGGTTACCCGTAATTATCCCCGCCTACGCAAAGCAGGCTATAATCGTGCCATTTGAAACCAGCTATTCCTTCAAATGACGGTTAAAGAAGGAAAAGAACGTATGCAGCAGGTGTTTGCGTTGAGCTTTTCCACGAACGCCATGACGTTGCCCCGGATAGGTCATCATTTCAAAGGGCAGGTCTTTGGCCTGCAAAGCCGCATAAACCTGTGTAGAGTTTGAAAAGATAACATTATCATCAGCCATGCCGTGGATCATCAAAAGCGGCGATCGCAGGTCATCCAGATACGTCATGACCGAACCATTTTTGTATCCCAGTGCATTGTTTTGCGGGGTGCCCATAAACCGCTCGGTATAATGGGTATCATAAAGTGACCAGTCTGATACCGGGGCGCCGGCAATCGAGGCGGCAAAAGGTTCGGGGGCGCGCAAAGTAAGCATTAACGTCATATAACCGCCATAACTCCAGCCATGCAGGCCGACCCGCTTGGGATCAACATAGGGCAGGGCGCGGACAAATTTCAGGCCTTGAAGCTGGTCTTCGACCTCGACTCCGGCCATGGCGTGATAAATCGCATCTTCGAATGCTTTGCCACGATTGTTGGAGCCGCGATTGTCCAGGCGAAAATAAACATACCCTGCCTGGGGATAGAGCTGATCGCCCGCGCCGCGCCAGGCCCGGCGCACCAGATGGGTGCCGGGTCCGCCATAAACATTGATAATCGCCGGATATTGTTTGGACGGATCAAAATTAGCCGGTTTATAAAGCTGATAATATAAATCCGTGCCGTCACTGGCTTTGATGGTGCCAAATTCCGGGGTGATGTGGTCGCTAAGGTATGGAAAATACGGATGTCCTTCAGCCAGCTTGTTTTCTTCTATCCAGGAAAGCCGTTTTGCCTTGAGGTTATAAAGCCCGGTTTGCGGCGGTGTGTCGGGATCAGAATAGCGGCCAATATAGCGCCGGGCGTTCTTGGCCATGGTTATACCCCAGGTACCACCATCGGGGGTGATTTGGCGAATTTTGGCGTTTTTCTTGTTGATATAGCTGGTAACAAAAAGATGCGATTCCAGCGGGGTTTTGCGCCAACCGGTAAAATAAACCAGGCCACGTTTTTCATCGATACCGGCAATGGCGCTTACTGGCCAGTTGCCTTTGGTGATCTGGCGGATCAATTGCCCATTATTGGCATAAAGATAAATATGGCGAAAACCACTTCGCTCAGACGTCCATAAAAAGGCTTTACGTCTTTTCAGGCTGTGAAAGTCCCTGGAAAGGTTGATCCAGGTTTTGGCAGTTTCGCTCAGCACGGTGCTGGTATTGCCGCTATCGGGGTCAGCGCGCAGCAGGTCGAGTTTGTTCTGTGCACGATTTTGCCGCTGCACCAGCACAGTGTCACTTTGCGCATCCCAATGAACGCGGGCGAGGTAAATATCAGGATCGTCACCAAGATCGATGGTGATATTCCCGCCTTCTTTCAAATCCTTCACCAGAAGTTTGAAGGTAACATTGTTCATGCCGGCGCGTGGGTAGCGCTGGGGCACGATGCGTGCGGATTTAGCCCCGATTTCCATGCGGTTGATAATTTCAACCGGGCTTTCATCCACTCGCTCAAAGGCGATATAGCGCTCGTCCGGCGACCACCAGTATCCGGTGCTGCGGCTCATTTCCTCCTGGGCGACAAACTCGGCCATGCCATTGGAGATAACACCGCCACCATCAGTGGTTATGGCGCGCTCCTGACCTCTAGTCAGGTCATAAACATATAGATTGCGATCGCGGATATAGGAAACCCAATTGCCTTTGGGGGAAAAGCGGGCATCGGTTTCAAAAGCGGGGGTTTTGGTAATGCGGCGTACCTGACCGCCGGGAATGCTGACCGTATATACATCCCCGTCAAGCGGCACGAGGATGGCTTTACCCTGCTCATCCCAGCTATAATTGACAATGCCGTGCGCGCGGATGCGCTGGCGCTCGCGGCGACCTTTTTCTTCCTCGGATAGTTCCACCTCATCTGGTGACAACACTTTGGAATCAACCAGCAATTTTGCAACGCCGCCATTGGCAGGCATGAACCATAAGTCCTGTTGCAGATAGTCACTTTGCTTGCCGCGCAAAAAGGTCAACATTTTGCCATCAGGTGAAAATTTCAGGCCTCTGGGGGTCGGCCCGGATAAAGCCGGGTCGGAATATACCCGTTCAATCGTTAGCTTTTGGTGCCGGGTTTGCGCTGTGGCATTAATGGAAATGCCGGTTAAGGCGAGCATTAATGCCCAGAGCGACAGGAGGGGGGGTATTCTGGCAATGGAAAAATTCATTGTTGGGGTTTCCTTACTACGCCTGTTTGCTCCTGGATGGCATCAAAGCGTTTCTCTTATAGGCGAAATTGACGAAAAGGGAAAGTTACAAATTAGTGTAGTGAGAAGATTGAAAAAGACCTGTAACAGGCCTCTTCCCTGCACCGTCCTGTCGGGCTATAGACCGCCTTCTGACCATGTGGGGGCCTGTAGCTCAGTTGGTTAGAGCCGGCCGCTCATAACGGTCTGGTCGTAGGTTCGAGTCCTACCGGGCCCACCATTTTCCTTGCGCTATCGCGATGCTGACGCTCGCTATATGAGCGCGGATTGCGGTTCGATATTGTATCTGGAAATTTCATTATTTCATCGAAAATCGTGAAATATCATTGGCTTATTCAGGCTCTATGCCTTCGGCAAGAAGAGCTTGTTTGAGCCGCTCTATAGCCTCGCCATATCTTTTCCAGCGGCCAATGGATGAAGAATAAAGTGGTTGGCGCACTTGCACGGCGCTGGCGGTGGCCACGGGAGCCTGGTTTTGATGAAAGTCCAGGCAGGCCTCTTCCCAAGGCAGGTTACAGAAATTGATCAGGCGTCTGGTTTGAGTTTCCTGCTCAAAAATGATGTCTTCATAGTTGATTTGCATAAAGCGGTTTGCTGGAAGGATGGTTTGCCAATGGGCCATAAGGCGAGCAAAATGCGCATAATAGTGTGCCGTATCTTCAAGGCTGTAAGCGTAATTATAATAGGAATAGCTGGTGCGAAATAATTGCCGAAAATTACTAAGACAGGCATCCATCGCCCCACGACGCAAACAGATGATACGTGCGTTGGGTATGGCCGCCAAAATGAGCGGAACATAGAAAAAATTAAGCGGCATTTTATCAACAAATAATGGTGAATTTTTATGTAATCGGGAAGTGGACTGCAGATAGGTTTTTCCTATGGCCGATAAATCTATTTCAGGAACCTTGGCAAAGGTTTCAGGGTCCATCACAAAACGAGAAGGGGTGGCCGCCGTTTTTTTGAGGATCATGGCAAACTCAGTAAGCTCACCAACGGATTTCACCTGACTGTGTGAAGATAAAATTCGGTCCACAAGGGTAGTGCCGGTGCGCGGCATACCAACAACAAATACCGGGGCAGGGGTGGTGGTTGTCGGGGCTTCAGCAATTTGAAGTTCGGGCAGAGCCTTGGCCGCTGCGAAAAGTTTTTTATCAAATGCCCGGTCATAATTCAGGGTCTTGCGTTTATCAGACTTGGCCGCAATAAGCCACTCAAGAGATTGTTTACATTCACTAATATCTTCACAGGATTTTGCAATTGCATGGCCAAGATACAATTTTCCATCAGGATCATTGCATTGGTTGAACTGCTCTTGCATGGCCGTAATCAGGTTGTTGTCACTGGATTGTTTCTGGAGGGAAACCAGTGAGGAATAGGCTTTATATAAATCCGGTGCCAATGCCAGGCAGGTCAGATAAGCACGTTCTGCAGATTTGAAATCGCCGGAAAATTGCAAGGCAGAGCCAAGATTATAGTGATAATTTGCATGGTTCGGGGTCTTGGACACTGCCTTTTGAAAAAACGGAACCGCGTCTTTATGCCGGCCAATTCGGGCCAGAACAACGCCTATGGTATCCAGAGTTAAGGCATCCTTCGGGCCACATTGTGCAGCCTTGTCTGCCGCCTCTGAGGCATCTTGAGAACGATTGATGGCGGTCAGGCATTTTGCCCGCTGGGCATGGTATCGTGCCTCATTGGAGTTGCCGGCAATCGCACGTTCAAAAAGCTCAACAGCTTTTGCGAAATTTTGGTGATCTGCTGTTAAAACACCAAGCAGATAATATGGTTTCGGGTGGTTAGGGTCATGTTTAATGGCTTCAATGCAGAGTTGGTGACACTGCTGATAGCGTCTGGCCGCCAGATGCTGCTCTGCGATTTGCAATATCGCATCAGGGTTTTGGAATTCCAAAGTCAATACAGCTTCCTTATTGGCGCGTCGTTACACCCTAAAGAAAAAGGCACCCCGCAGTCAAAACCCGCAGGGTGCCTTGTGTTCATTAAACGCAGCCTAAGCTGAGGTCCCGTTTAGTTAAAGCGATACCTCAACCGCAGACCAAGTGTGCGTGGTGGCAGAACATTCACACGGAATGTGCGCACATTGGATCCACTGATGGTCTGGTTGAATAATTTGGTGCCAACAACACTCGATTCCGAGAAATCATTAAACAGGTTTTCAACATAGGCCGTCAGAGACCATTGGTCGGCATTATAGCCGATGGAGGCATTGACACGTCCATAGCTTGGCAATGTGAGGCTGCTGCCCCGACCACCGGTGCGTGAGAGGACCTTGCCCTGCCAGGAATAACCGATATTGGAGATCAGCGACGCGCCGTTGCTAAGGGGGCTTTCAAGACTGCCAAAAATCGAGAATTGAGACTTGGGAGAACCAGGTAAACGGTCGCCCTTTTTACCGTCTTCAAATGCAGTGCCAAAGCCCGGAGGCGTTATGGTGCGCACCAATGAGAGCACATCTTCGGTCAGCTTGCTGTCCGTATAGCTGTAATTGCTGCGCATGGTGAAATAATCTGACAAACGCCAGACGCTTGACAATTCAAAGCCCTTGGAGACCGCTTTACCGGCGTTAACGGTGATCGGCAGGCTGGCATTAACGGAAGCCGAAGAAACTTGCGGGTTCTTCCAGTCAATATAATACAATGAAGCATTGAAGATGAAATTGCCATCTGCAGAAGTGGTTTTGGCACCAATTTCATAGTTGGTCACCGTATCCGGGAAATATTCGCGTTCATTAATGGTCGCGATATCACCTGGATTTGGTCCGAACTGTTGTCCTGGGGTTAGACCACACTGGCCCTGAGGGCCAGGAACAAAAATGTCCGGGCAAGGGGCCAGACCATTGGAAGCGCCAATGCGGTAACCTTCGCTGACCGTAGCATAGACCATATTGCCGCTGCTGAAATTATAGGATGTGTTGAACTTGAACAAGAATCCATCAAACTTCTGGTTAAGTGCTTGGGTAAAGTTGTCATTGATCTGATTGCGCGAGATTTGTCCTGGAAAATCCGGGCCAGTGGAAAAGAGAGGGAAAAACACCGTGGTTTGACCAGGAACAGAGTCTGCTGTGTTTAAGGTATAGTCATAATACCGGCCACCAACCGTCACCTGCCAGGCGTCAGTAATCTCATAGCCAAACTCACCAAAGAGTGCCCGTTCTTGTAATCTGGAGCGGCCAAAAGCGGCATATTCCAGATCATTCAGATCCGTCCTTAGACCAGAGAATGCGCCATAACCTGGCGTAAACTCATAGGAAAGACCGGCATTTTTATTCTGGTTATAAAATGCACCAACGATCCAGTTATACCGGTGGTCGCCTTTGGAAACGAGCCGCACTTCCTGATTGAGAAATTTGTCCTTATTGTCTTCAAACGTGAAGGCAGTAAAGGTCGGGAAGGATTCATAGCTGTATTCAAGAGTGATCAAAAGATCCGTCTGATCGCGCTGCCCAACGTCCTTGTCGGTGGCATAGCCTGTGGCCGAAGTTAGTTCGGCAAAGCCTAGATCAGCCGTAATTTCCAGCGAAAGCAATTGCGTGGTGAGCTTGTTGGGCTCGGCCACCCGTAAGGGAGATTCGTAACGACCAGTTGGCACCGTGCCGCGAATACCGGAAATAGACCGGCCACCAACATCCCGCTGCTGGTAGAAATAGGTCAATGTTGCATCAAAGCGATCATTAGGTTGCCAGCGGGCGGCAATGCGACCGGAAACCGCTTCTTCAGAGTTGGCATCTTTAATAGGGCTGAAATTTGCTGCCCTTGCTGCTGGATCGGCAAAATTTGGATCAGGCTCGGATACGCCAATATTTTGCACAACAAATGGATAGTCAATGTATCCCCGGTCATCCTGGTAATCCAGTGAACCACGAATAGCAAAAGAATCGGAAATGGGTTTATTGAAGGTAAAGCCAGAATCGGTGCTAATGCCACTGCCGGATTTGTATGAAAACGCATCGGCGCGCACTTCCAGCATGGTGTCACTAAAGTCCGGCTTGGTCGGAATGTAACGAATCGCCCCGCCCATGGTGCCGGCACCGTAAAGTGTGCCTTGTGGCCCAAGCAAAATTTCAACGCGGTCCAAATCGTTCAACCTAAGATCGACATAAAGCGGTATTTCACCGATATAGGTGGCTACGGTACCGCCGCCATTATCGCCACCGCCAGAGATCGGGTCGGCATTCAGGCCACGCACAACAATACGGTTGCCATCACGACCACCCTGATCAGCGATGTTAATGCCTGGCACAAAATCGATCAGTTGTGAGATGTCATCAAAACCCTGTTCCTGAATCTGGGCTTTGCCAACGGCGGCAATATTTAGTGGAATATCCTGAACGGAGGCCGCGCGGCGGGTGGCGGTAACGATGATCTCATCTTCTTTGGCATCGCTTGCGTCCTGGGCAAGAGCTGTGCCGGTAACACACAAGGCCATGGTGCCCAGCACCAGCGCGCTTGATGATGATTTCATCATGTTTTTGAGTTTGAGGTGATGTCTCATGGTTGAGCTGTCCCTTTTTCTTCTCGGTCGGGTACCAAACTCTTTGGGCCGTCATCCGAATAATTTACCGATAAGAGCAAATCGATACCAATAATGGCTCAAAACTTTATCGATCACAAAAATTTTACCTGTAGATTGGGAGGAAAAAGCCACAGTGAGGCTTTTACGCAACAGGTTGCGCTGTAGCCTTACAGAAATTCAATGGGCGATGATCCTGTCATACAGACTTCTCGTCGCAATTGCCTGGGATTTTCGTAAAAACGTTCAGACAAATGGCAGGTTTTTAAGGTTTTATAGTCATCTTGCCACTGGTATATACAAAGAAGGGTTTCCGCGCTTAAAAAACTGAAAACAGAACCAGTGCCAGGATCACACCCACGGCGGGGATGACAACGGTCAAGGCGCCGACGATGCCATAGGCGTCTTTGTGGGTTTCTCCGCAAATGGCGCGGATGGTGGTGACAACATAACCATTATGGGGAAGGCTGTCCAAACCACCAGAGGCGATAGCCACCACCCGGTGCAGAGCTTCGGGATTTACCGGCTGCGCCGCTTCCGGGCCAACATAAAGCGGAGCCAGCAAGGGCAAGGCAATCACCTGCCCGCCAGAGGCCGAGCCGGTCAGTCCGCAGATTACCGTTACCGCCAAAGCGGCGGCCACCAATGGCGAGCCGGGCATGGATGTCACCGCATCAAGGGCAGCCTGAAAAGCCGGCGAGCCTTTGGCCACAGAGCCAAAACCAACCACGGCACAGGTATTGGCAATGGCAATTACTGCCCCTGTAGCCCCAAGGGTTAGCGCGCCTCCAAAATCAGTAAAGCGTTTCAGATTAAAAATTGTGGCCACGCCAATGCCGGCGGCCAGCGCGATCACCAGTGCATATTTGTCATAAGTGCCTTGCAGGGCAAATGAGGTGGAGAGCACGGCGGCAAGTGGCAATAGCGACAAAAAAGGATGCGGCATGGTGCCCGCCGAGCGCGGTTCCGGGTCATCGGCGCGACCATGAAATTGTTCGCCATTGGCAATGGCTTTTTGCACCATTCTGGAAAGCCAGAAATAACCACTAATGGCCATAAATACGGCTACAATCAGGCTAACCTGCCAACCAGCCCAAGGGGTTGTTCCCAGATAGGGAATAGGTATCCAGTTTTGAATTTCCGGTGATCCAGCGGACGTCATGGTAAATGTGACTGAGCCAAAGGCGATGGTGCCGGGCAGAAAACGTCGGGGCAAATTGGCTTCGCGAAAAAGGCCCACCGCCATGGGATAGACCGAAAAGGCTACAATAAATACGGAAACCCCGCCATAAGTGAGGATGGCACAGGCTGCCACGACTGCCAGAACCGCATGGCGAACACCCAGTTTGCTGACAATCCAGTGGGCCACAGAATGGGCCGCGCCGCTGTCCTCCATGACTTTGCCAAAAATAGCTCCAAGCAGAAACATCAAAAACCAGTCACGGAAAAAACCGGTAAACCCGGTCATGTAATTTACGGCAAAACTGGCCTCATGGGTGTCTTTGACCGGCAATAAAGCCAGCCCGGAGGTCAGGGCAATAATAATGGCGCACAGGGGGGCGGCGATTAAAATACTCATGCCGCGCATGGCCAGATAAACCAAAAGCGCCAATGCCAGCGCCAGCCCGATAATGCTAACCAAATCACTCTCCAACATCACGATTGCTGGCGCACTCTTGCACTCAATTGGTCATTAGGTCAAAACCTCATATTGAAGAAACATGTCACCAAGAGCATGGCCATGATAAAATGAAAAAAGGAAACCAGAGCATGCACCCAAAAATGATCACCGGTGCCGTCGTGCAGGCCGGGTCTTGCCTTTACAATACCCCACGCACCATCGAAAAATTTGAAGATCTGTTGGCAGATGCCGCGCGCCGTGGTGCTGAACTAATTGTATTTCCTGAGGCTTTCATCGGTGGTTATCCCAAAGGTGCCGATTTTGGCGCTCGTGTTGGTTCGCGCACCAAAGCGGGACGGGTGGACTATGAGCGTTATTACAACAGCGCCATTGCACTTGATGGCCCGGAACTGGCGCGGATGAGCAAAGCGGTCGCCAAAGCCGGGGCCAATGTGGTGGTTGGCGTGATGGAAAAGGGCGGTGCAACGCTCTATTGCACGGTGCTTTATTTTGACAAAAGCGGCAATCTGGTTGGCAAGCACCGTAAACTCATGCCCACGGCGATGGAGCGGCTTGTCTGGGGCTTTGGTGATGGTTCTACCATGGCGGTTCAGGATATGGATGTGGGCAAGGTGGGCGCGCTGATATGCTGGGAAAATTATATGCCGCTGGCGCGCACCCACATGTATGCACAAGGCGTGGAGTTTTATTGCTCTCCAACCGTTGATGACCGCCCGGTCTGGACGCCATCCATGCAGCATATCGCCATTGAAGGGCGCTGTTTTGTGCTCAGCGCCGTGCAATATATGCGCCGCGCTGATGCGCCGGATGATTATCTCTGCGCCGATGGAAATGCGCCAGATACCGTGCTGATCAATGGCGGCTCGTGCATCGTCTCGCCGTTTGGCGAATTGCTGGCCGGGCCGGTATTTGGCGAGTGCATCATCCTTACCGCTGATCTTGATAAGGCACAAATTACACGCGGTAAATATGATCTGGATACCGTGGGCCATTACGCCCGCCCGGATGTGTTTAGCTTGCATGTGAACACCGCGCCGCAATACGTAGTGGTGGAGGAGGATATATAGGGTGTCTTGCATAGAATAAAGTCGTCACCCCGGCGAAGGCCGGGGTCTATTTTGAGGCATCACTATGGATTGCGGCCTACGCCGCAAAGACGGCATTGGGTTTAGCGGCAAACCTCATCATATAAATCAAGCCAGTTTGAGTTATCTTTGATGACGCAGTTTATTTTCCAGTCCCGCTTCCAGTTTTTCATCTGTTTCTCTCGCGTAATGGCCGCTAGCATGGTTTCGTGCATTTCATAATACACCAGCATATTGGCATCATATTTTTTGGTAAATCCATCCACCACACCTTGCCGATGCTTCCAAACCCGTTTGGGCAGATCACTTGTTACGCCGACGTATAGTGTACCGTTTGGCTTACTTGCCAATATATAAACACAAGGGCGTTTTTGCGTGTCTACATTCAATGCCTTAAACCCCTGGCAGTTTGTAGCCCTTGAACTTCTCGCGCAATTCCAGCTTGGACACCTTGCCGGTGGGGCCGTGGGGCAGCTCGTCCACAAACACCACATCGTCGGGCATCCACAATTTGGCGATTTTTCCAGTCAGAAAATTCTTGAAATCCTGAACATCGGCGGACATCCCGTCTTTTAGCACCACGATCAGCAAGGGCCGCTCGTCCCATTTGGGGTGGGGCAGGCCAATGACGGCGCACTCGGCGGCTTTTGGGTGCCCCATGGCAGCGTTTTCAAGATCAATGGAGGAAATCCACTCCCCACCGGATTTTATGACATCTTTGGAGCGATCGGTGATCTGCATATAGCCAAGCGGGTCAATGCTGGCCATATCGCCGGTATCAAACCAGCCCCCTTCATCCAGTATCTGCCCGCCTTCACCGCCAAAATACGCGCAGGATATGGCCGGGCCACGCACTTTTAATATACCGCTGGCTTTGCCATCGCGTGGCAAATCATTGCCTTCATCATCGGTGATTTTCATTTCCACAATGAGCGGCGATTTGCCTTGTTTCAAGCGCCAGGAAAGCTGCTCTTCATAGGGCAAATGGGCAATTTCCGGCTCAATATGTGAAACCGTGCCCAAAGGCGAGGTTTCGGTCATGCCCCAGGCGTGAATGACCTGCACGCCATAATCCTGATCGAAGGTTTCCATAATGGCGCGCGGGCAGGCGGAGCCACCGATCAGCACCCGGTCTAGGTGGGGAAGTTTATGACCGCTTTCTTCAAGATGGTGCAACAGCATCAGCCACACGGTCGGCACGGCGGCGCTAAAGGTGCATTTTTCACCTTCAAGAAGCTCGTATATGGATTTGCCGTCCATCATTGGCCCTGGCAGCACCAGCTTCATCCCCACCATGGGCCCGGTAAAGGTTAGTGCCCAGGCATTGGCGTGAAACATTGGCACCACCATCAGGCAGGTATCGGAACCAGTAGCATTTAGCGCACCGCCCATGGCCGCCGTCATGCCCATCAGCATGTTGGATCGGTGCGAATACAAAACCCCCTTGGGGTTTCCTGTGGTGCCAGAGGTATAGCACAGGCCGCAGGCGGTGTTTTCATCAAACCCGCCCCACTGCACTTCACCATCGCCTTCATCCAGCAGGTCCTCATAACAGATGGCACCGCGCAGAGTGGTCTTGGGCATTTCATCGCGGTCGCAATAAATAACGAACACCTCAACGCCTAGTAATTTGTCTTGTTGCGCTTCCAGCAATTTTACAAATGACAGGTCCAGAAAAATCATCCGGTCGTCGGCATGATTAACAATATATTGTAATTGTTCAGGAAACAGGCGCGGGTTCAAGGTGTGATAAATCGCGCCAATGCCAATCAGACCATACCAGGTTTCAAGGTGGCGGGCATTATTCCATGCCATGGTGCCGATGCGATCACCCAGCTTGATACCGCGTTTGACGAGTGCCGATGAGAGTTTGCGGGCGCGGGTCTCAACCTCACCATAATTGGTGCGGGTGATCCGGCCATCAACCTGCCGTGAGATAATCTCGCGCTGCGGGTGATTGATTTTGGCATGGGTAATAATCTTGTCACACGTTAATGGCCAGTCCTGCATCAAACCTTGCATGTATCTTTTCCCCATTAGGTTGCGTCACTATTTGAACGTCGTTTGCTCAAGGGTATAAACGCTTCGTGCTCCAATGTGTAGAGGGATTGGCGCGCAAAAAAACCAGCCGGTCATGCAGCCGAAACGGGCGGTCGCGCCAGAACTCAATCTGCGTGGGGGCAAGGCGGTAGCCTGACCAAAAAGGCGGGCGCGGCACTTTTCCCAGGCCAAATTTAGCGGCCTTTTTTGCGACGCGCTTTTCCAGGGCAAAACGGCTTTCCAGTTCTTGCGATTGTTTACTGGCCCAGGCACCAATGCGGCTGTCTCTGGCGCGGGAGGCAAAATATTCGTCCGCTTCTGCATCGCTGACCGGTTGAATGTCGCCGCGCACACGCACCTGCCTTCTTATGCTTTTCCAGTGAAATACCAGGGCGGCTTTGGGATCGGTGGTCAGCTCGCGCCCTTTGGCGCTTTGGGTGTTGGTATAAAACACAAAGCCCTGATCATCAAAATCTTTCAAGAGGACCATGCGCGCATCGGGCATACCGTCCGCATCTACCGTGGCCAGGCACATGGCGTTGGCGTCATTGGGCTCTTTTTTGTTGGCCATGCGCAGCCAGTTCGCAAACAGGGCAAACGGGTCCTGATGGGCAAACAAGTCGCCGGCTTCATCATCAGCATGATCGTGATAGTCCGGACCGGGTGGTATCAGTGGGTTATGGCTCATGCGATCAGGCCCTTCCATGCTGGCGTTGTTTACGTCTCAATCATTCCTCTGCAATAGCATTTTGTCCATGAGTGATTCGCAATTCAATAATCATTTTATTCTTGGAATAGAAAATGATGCCAGTGCCGGGGAGGCAAAGGCGGCTTACCGGCGGCTGGCCAAGCGCTTTCATCCTGATGGGCCGGAAGGCGATGCAGAGCGCTTTTATGCCATAACCGAGGCCCATGCCGCTATCTGTGCCAATCCCGATGCTGCCATGCCGACAAAGCGCCGCAATCTGGTATCTGGCTTCTGGAAGGCTGCCAGGTCCAAACCATCAACAAGCCATGTAAAGCCTGTGAATGGCAATGATATTCATGCAGTTTTGTATCTGACGCTGGAGGATGCCTTAAAAGGTGCGCATCGGCGGGTTACGCTGCCATCGGGCAAGGCGCTTGATGTTAACTGCCCGCCCGGATGCTCCAGTGATGATACCATTCGGCTAGCTGGCGCTGGCCAGTCTGGCAGGTTTGGCGGCAAGTCTGGTGATGCCCTGATCCGCATCGAATTACTACAACATAGCCGCGCCACGCTAAAAGGGCGCGATGTGCATCTGCCTTTATGGATGGATCTGGCGCAATTGCGAAATGGAGCCAGGGTTGAAGTGGCAACACCCCATGGCCCTTTGAAAGTGCGTATTCCACCGCTTTCCAGTCATGGTCAGAGTTTGCGCCTTAAAGGTATGGGGCTGCCTGCGTATAAAAACCAAACGGTCGGGCATTTGTTCTTTACGCTCAAGGCGCGCCGCGCAGCAGGCTTTGCTGTGGCATTGGGCCGTTTTAGCCGTATCTGGAGCAATCCAATGCGCTCACAAGCGCAAACCAAGGCTTGAGGCATAGCGGCAAAGCGCTAAGGTGTGTCCATGTCACATAACACGTTTGGTCATTTGTTTCGGTTTACTTCATGGGGCGAGAGCCACGGCCCGGCGATCGGGTGTGTGGTGGATGGCTGCCCGCCTGGGTTGTTGCTGAGCGAAGACATCATTCAGCCATTTCTTGATGCCCGCAAACCTGGCACTTCACGCCATGTGACCCAGCGGCGCGAAGAGGATCGGGTAAAAATTCTCTCTGGCGTTTTTAATAACCGCACCACCGGCGCGCCGATCAGCCTGTTGATAGAAAACACCGATGCACGCTCCAAAGACTATGGTGACATCAAGGATGCTTACCGTCCCGGCCATGCGGATTTTACCTATGATGCCAAATACGGCTTTCGGGATTATCGCGGCGGCGGGCGCGCTTCGGCCCGTGAAACGGCGGTGCGGGTGGCTGCCGGGGTTGTGGCGCGGCAAATTCTGGGCGATGAAATTTCTGTCGCGGGCGCTTTGGTGCAAATTGGCGATCAGCCGGTGGACCGTTCGGACTGGAGCTGGGAAGAGGCGAAAAATAACGCGCTTTTCTGCCCCAGCGCGAATACCTTGCCTAAATGGGAAGCATTGCTTGATGAAACTCGTAAAAGCGGCTCTTCTCTTGGTGCCCTGATCGAAGTGGTGGCCCATGGTGTGCCGGCGGGCTGGGGCGCCCCGGTTTATGGCAAACTGGATGCTGACATTGCCGGGGCGATGATGTCAATCCCGGCGGCCAAGGGTGTGGAGATTGGCGCTGGCTTTGGCGTAATTGCCCTTAACGGCGAGCAAAATGCCGATGAAATGCGAAGCGGCCCTGATGGCTCGGTTTTCCTTTCCAACAATAATGGTGGGCTATTGGGCGGTATTTCTTCGGGGCAGGATATTATTGTGCGCACGGCATTCAAGCCAACATCGTCCATTCTGTCCCCGCGTAAAAGTATAAATCGCAAGGGTGAGGAGTTGGAAGTGCGCACCAAAGGCCGCCACGATCCATGCGTTGGGGTTCGCGCTGCCCCCATCGCCGAGGCTATGCTGGCTTGCGTATTGGCCGATCACAAACTGCGCCATCGCGGTCAATGTGGTGAAAATTAAGGGTATTTTACCCAAACAGAAGCTGACGAAGCCCTTCAGCTTTCGTTCAGGCAGGGAATCATAGTCTCTCCTCATCGCTTGAATGAAGCGTTTGAAACCAAGGAGAGATCAACATGCGTAAAGCACTCATTACTGCAGCAGCGCTTGGCGCTGCACTCATTCTTCCCGCTACGGCATTTGCCGGGCACAACAGCAATAGCGGCCAGTATCGTTGCAAGAGCGACAAGGACGACCAGGTTGTTGGCGCTCTGATCGGCGGGGTTCTGGGTGGCCTCCTAGGTAACGAAGTGGCTGGCCGGGGCAATCGTACCGAAGGCGCTGTAGCCGGTGCCTTACTCGGCGGGGTTGCCGGTGCCGCCATTGCCGATGGTCCGGATTGCAAAAACAAACGCTATGGCAAACGCAAGCGCCATAATCGTTACAGAAAAGCCGGTTACAATAACGGCTACGTCAATAACAATGGCTACCGTAACAATAACGGCTACCGTAATAATAATGGCTACGGCAATAATACCAGAACCGGTTATGGCGATCCCTATGCCAATGAGCGTCGCCAGTATCGCCGTCAAGAGCGTAACGAGCGCCGCCGCTATCGCCGCCATGAGCAACGTGAACGCTATGGCTTTGGCAATGAGCGTCTGGAAGGCGGTATTGAACGCGCAGCAGCTTATAATACCGGTTATGGCTCCCAGCCCTATCAGGCAAACAAATGCCGTTTTCGCAAAGTCACCACGCGATTTAATAATGGCACGTATCGTACCCGCAAGGTTAAGGAATGTCGCGGTGTGAACGGGACCTGGAGCCGCCACTAAGACCACAACATTGCCGCGCATCGCAGCCCTTAGGGGGGACGCGCAGGTGGCAGGAATGACGGTCAGCGCAAGCTGGCCGTCATTTTTTATGCCTTCGCAAAACCGGGTATCAAATCGGCGCGCAAACCCGGCGCAGCCAATCGCTCTCCTCTTCATTCAGGGCCATCTCATGTATGGCAAATACGCGTTCATGATAGGTGTTCAGCCAGCCCTTTTCCTTTTCCGATAAAAGGCTGGCCTGGATCAGGCGATGATCTATGGGGGCCAGGGTCAGGGTTTCAAAACCCAGCATCGGGGTTTCGCCCCCCTCAATGGCTTCGCAGGTGCTAACCACCTGTAGATTTTCGATGCGAATGCCATAGGCCCCGGTTTTATAATATCCCGGCTCGTTTGAAACGATCATGCCTGGCATGAGCGGGGTTTCATTCCATGCCCGTGCAATCCGTTGCGGACCTTCATGCACCCCAAGATAAGCACCAACCCCGTGCCCGGTGCCATGGGCATAATCTAGCCCCGCTTCCCAAAGTGCCGCCCGCGCCAAAATATCAAGATGAGTGCCTGTGGTGCCTTGCGGGAAGCGCACACAGGCAAGCGCAATATGACCTTTAAGCACACGGGTGAAACGATCACGCATCTCTTCACTGGGCTCACCAATGGCAATTGTGCGGGTAACATCGGTGGTGCCATCGCGATATTGGCCACCAGAATCAATCAGATAGAGCGTATTTCGGTGCAAGGGTGCATTGGTGGCGGTGGTCACGCGATAATGCACAATGGCACCATCGGCACCGGCACCGGAAATGGATTCAAAAGACAAATCCTCTAAACACCCGGTTTCCTGACGATAGCTTTCCAGCTTTTGTGCGGCGCTGATCTCGTTCATTTCTCCGCTTTGGCCTTCTTCGCCGGCCATAAAACACAAAAACCGGGTCAGGGCTGCCCCATCACGAATATGGGCACGGCGCGCCCCTTCAACTTCCACTTCATTCTTGCAGGCCCGTGGCAAGGCGCAGGGGTCTTGGGCGCGGGTAATGCTGCCGCCTGCCTGGCGCACCCTATCAAACACCCAGGCCGAGGCGGTGGCGGGGTCCAGGCTGACGTCTTTATTATTCAGCGTTTTTATAGCTTGAGGGAATTCTTCTTCTGTCTTTATGGCTACGCTATTGCCAAGATGCGCACGCACATCGTCAGTAACTTTTTTGGGGTTGATAAATAGCTCTGCGGTGCCGTTTTCATGAACCAGCGCTGTGCTGAGCGGCAAGGGGGAGCAGGCCACATCACCGCCGCGGATATTAAACAGCCAGGCGATTGAGGCAGGCGAAGTAATGATGGTGGCATTAGCCCCGCTATCTTTGATTGCCTTGGCGGTTTGTGCAATTTTTTCGCCATGGGGCTGGCCAGAATATTCCAGTCCCTGCACACGCAATGGTGCTTCGGGCATGGCTGGCCGATCCGCCCAAACCGCATCAAGCGGATTGCTCTCTTGCGCCATAAGAATGGCACCGGCGGCCTTGGCTGCCTGTTCAATGCCGGCCAGGGCATCGGGGCTGTGCAGGCGTGGATCATAGCCAATTTTATCGCCGCTTTTGGTGTTCGCTTTGATCCATCCTGCAATACCGGTTGCTACAAGGTCTGCAAAATCAAACAGATCGCTATCCACCTGATCGCGAACCTGAAGGGTATAACGCCCATCAGTCAGGATGGCGGCGCAGCCCTGCATCACTATGGCGGCTCCAGCCGAACCGGTAAATCCGCTTACCCAGGCCAGCCGGTCGGTTGCCGCTGGCAGATATTCATTTTGATATTCATCTTCATGAGGAATGATGACGCCATCCAGTTGGCGCTGCGATAATTCGCGGCGCAATAGAGGCAAGTGGGTACGGCCAGCCTGTGGTCCGCCCTTAACGTTAAAATCTTGAATCATGGGTGCAGTCTAGTATTATTTTACCAAACGGGGAACCATATTATCATAGTAAATGCAATGGATAAAAAATCAGTTTTATCCCCGCTTCCCTGAGGGTCAATAAGGGTCAATAAGCCTGATTTAAGGGTCCATAAAAGGGTAATAAGGGTCAATTAAGGGGGTTTTGAGGGTCAGTGTGAGGGTCATTAAGGGGTAGTTGTGACCCTCAAAATGTCCCTTGTCAGTCTATGCACGGGATAACTCCCTCTCTCCCCCAAAAGGAAAGCGGGAGAGGGTCGGGGTGAGGGGTTTGTGGGTTGGCAAACGCAACTGCATAGTATGCCTTATAGCGCTCCATCCCCTCATCTTACTCTTCTCACTATGGGAGAAGAAAGCGGCTGGTTTCCTGGCCGTGTCCTGTTTTCAAACGTGGGGGATTGCCAAACCTTGTCCAACGCTGGCGCTTGCAGGGTATATTACCGGCAATTTGCCCTCCATGTTTTGAGGGCGCTGCGCGCCACCTCAACATGAGGTTGCTATTATACTAAACACCTCATCCTGAGCGCGCTCGAAGGATGGAGAAACGCAAATCAGGATGGATCATAGACAGGCAAGAAATTAACTTAAATGGCAATGCCCAAATATGACCAATGGCGTTCTCAAGGCGTATTCCCTTTTCTGGCTTGACCATGCTATCCATTTGTGAAGATGGGGATATAATACCGCTTATGAAAAACCTGTTCGACGAGCTAAAACGCCGTAACGTCATTCGTGTGGCCATTGCCTATGCAGTGGTCGGCTGGTTGTTGATACAGGTTATAGGCACGGTGAGTGAACCACTGGGCTTGCCGGCATGGGCGGAAACCTTCTTTATCGTGCTTATCGCCGTTGGTTTTCCCCTTGTACTCCTCTTTGCCTGGGCGTTTGAGATGACCCCGGAGGGGGTGAAGAAAACTGCGGAAGTCAGCGGCGATACTACTGTGACCACGCAGACGGGACAGAAGATCAATTATCTCATTGGCGGGGCGCTGGTGTTGGCGCTGGGCTTCATTGGCTGGCAGAATTTATCGCCCAACGCTGGCCCGGTCGCACCCCCTATTGCTGCAACGCAGGCCGCCGAGGCCTCGATTGCTGTCCTGCCGTTTGTCGACATGAGCCCGCAAAGTGATCAGGAATATTTCTCGGACGGCATTTCCGAAGAAATACTGAACGTGCTGGCCCAAATCCCCGAACTTCGCGTTGCCGCCCGCACATCGGCGTTTTCCTTTAAGGGCAAGACCATTGATATTCCTACCATCGCCAAAGCGTTAGGTGTTGCCCATGTGCTGGAGGGCAGCGTCAGAAAGTCAGGCGCCAGGGTGCGCATCACCGCCCAATTGATCGAGGCCAGCAGCGACAGGCATTTATGGTCCCAGACCTATGATCGTGACCTTGAGGATGTGTTCAAGGTGCAAGATGAAATCTCGGCGGCCATTGCTGCTGCCCTGAGAGACACATTGGGCCTTGCGGAGCAAACCGCACCAGCGTCAATCAAGGCCCCGGTTAATACCGAAGCCTATAATGCTTTCTTACTGGGCCAGCATTTGATCCGGCTGCGCACCAAGGCCGATATTGAGGCTTCAATCCTTCAGTTTGAGAAGGCCATTGCGCTGGACCCTGCTTACGCCCCGGCCCATGCCTATCTTGGCCTTGCCTGGAAATTATTGCAGACAGGCCCCACTACATACGGCACGCTAACGCTGGAGGAGATGCTGGCCAAGGCCATGCCATCTGTTGAGCAGGCGCTGGCACTGGACCCGGACCTTGCCATTGCCCACGGGGTGATGGGGCTGGTTCTTTATGCAAAAGGACAGGCTGAACAGGCCATGGCACAATATGAACAGGCCATACGGTTAAATCCGTCTTTGACCAATGTCAGGGTCTGGTATTCGCAGGCACTTGGCAATATGGGACAGGAAAACCAGGCCTTTGAACAGCTCAAAATTGCTTATCAGCTTGATCCCCTGTCGCGCCTGACCAGTGATAATTATGCCAACGACTTGCGCATCCGTAGACACTATGATGAGTTAGAGTCTGTGCTGAACCAATTGGACCAGATCGAACCGGCCCTTTCTGCCGCCTACAGGGGGTTGATATTCATGAACCAACATCAGGCCGCCAGGGGGGTAATTGCCCTGTTTCGCGGCGTTGATAACGCCCCCAAAGATCTGCAGTTGAAGGTCAATGCCGCCTTTGGTCTATTAATTGTGGGTCTTGGGGAAGAGGCAATTAAGGCCTGGCCATATTCCAATGGTGGTTGGCCCATCATTCTGTTCGGGACCGATTATCAGCGCACATTACAAATGGCGCAGCAAAACTATCAGGATGATCCCAACAATTTGAATACGCTTAAAAATCTTGCCTGGGCTTATTTCAATACCGGTAATCAACAACAGGCGCAAAAACTGGCCGCGCGGCATCTGGCAAAACTGGGATCAGCCGCCAGACCCATTGCATCAACCAATCTGATTGCGGTAATGACCGCATGGGCAAAGGGCGATCAGGCAGCCATGGATGCGCGCCTTGCCCCGCTTGAGACCCGTGTGGATGCAGACCTGAAGGCCGGCATAGATACACCATCCGTTCATTGGGAAAAGGCGCAATACGCCTATCTGCAAGGTGATGAAGATGCGGCCTATGACCATGCCAGCCGGGCGCTATCCATGGGGATGCTTAGGCATTCTGTCCTTGACTTTCCCTACCGTCATCTTGGCTGGAATGACATCCCGCGTTTCAAGGCGCTGCGCGATGACTATGAGGCCTGGCTGGCCACTGAGCGGCAAAAACTGCTGGGTGTGGCCTGTGGGGATAATGGCTTTGCAAGCTGGAAACCCACGCCGGAGACCTGCGCCTTGCTGGACGAAAGCTGAGACTTGGGGTCAGGTCTTAAAACGGCAGGATCAGATTGCGCACAAAATCGTTTAGCCAGGGCTGGCGTTTGCGCAAGCGGCGCTCGGCGGACAAAATCGCCCGCAAGTCATTCATCGAGCTTTGCACATCCTCATTGACGATCACATAGTGATATTCGCCCCAATGGCTGATCTCATCACGTGCGCGCGCCATACGTTCGGCAATCACGCTCTCGCTGTCCTGATCACGTTTGCGCAAGCGCATTTCCAGTTCCGCCAGACTGGGGGGCAGGATAAAGACTTTGACCAGATCGCTGGCGGCGGCCTGTTTAAGCTGTTGCGCCCCCTGCCAGTCAATATCAAACAAAACATCATGACCTGAGGCCAATGCGGCCTCCACCGCAGCGCGCGGCGTGCCATAAAACGCGCCAAAGACTTCGGCCCACTCCATAAACTCGCCGTTTTCTGCCTTTTGGCGAAAGCTGTCCTCGTCGATAAAGTGATAATGCTGGCCATCCACTTCCCCTTCGCGAGGCGCACGGGTGGTGGCGGAAACCGAAAGCTGCATGTCTTTATATTCATCCAGCAACAGGCGGCTAAGCACGGTTTTGCCGGCGCCAGACGGGCCGGACAGGATCAGCATCAGGCCGCGCCGGGGGCGTTTCTTATTCAACATTGGCCGCTTGCTCCCTTAACTGGTCGATTTTGGTTTTGAGCGCCAGTCCGGTCCCGGTCAAGGCCATATCAGAAGATTTGGAGCACAATGTATTGGCTTCGCGGTTAAATTCCTGGGCCAGAAATTCAAATTTTCGCCCGACCGCACCGTCTTGTGCCAGCAATTTGCGCCCGGCCTCAATATGGGCATCCAGGCGATCCAGCTCCTCGCACACATCGGCCTTAACCGCCAATATGGCGGCTTCCTGCGCCAGCCGCTCCGCATCTATTTCCTGTCCCTGTAGCAGGGTGTTGATCTGTGCCTGCAGTTTGTTTTTTATCGCTTCGGGCTGTGCCCCGGCACACTGGCGGGCTTTTTGGGTCAGGCTTTCAATCTCGTCCAGTGCCGCGCCGATGATGGCCGCTGTGGCCTTGCCTTCACTATCGCGCGCCACTTTGAGGGCCGCAATAAGCCGCGTTATATCTTCACCCACGGCTTCTATTATGGCTTCCATTTGCGCCGGGTCATCATGGATACGCGGCACATCCAATACCCCGCGCACCCCCAGCAGGCCATCCACCCTTGCCGGACTGGCCAATCCATCCAGAACCAGCGGTTCCAGCGCCAGAACGAGGGCGCGGGCCACCTCTTCATGCACCACCAGATCGGCGGCTTTGCCAGCGCGTTGATAGCTTAGGCTGATCTGGATATTGCCTCTGGACAGCACCGCCTTGGCCGCCGTGCGCACCGCCGTTTCCAGCGATTCAAAGCCACCCGGCAGGCGCATACGCACGTCCAGCCCCCGGCCATTGACGCTGCGCGCCTCCCAGACCCAGGCCCAGTCTTCATGGGCACCCTCAAGGCGGGCAAAGCCGGTCATGCTGGATATGCTCATGGTCTGGCCTGTCCCTTTTTTCTCCGGTCCCTTTTGCGCTGGCGTTCTACTTTACGCCAGTGCGCGACATTACGCAGATGTTGCCGATAGGTCGAGGCAAACACATGTCCACCCTTGCCATCGGCAACAAAATAAAGGTCTTTGGTTTGCGCCGGCTGCGCCACCGCCATCAGGGCATCACGCCCCGGATTGCTAATCGGTGTCGGCGGCAAACCATCAATCTGATAGGTATTCCAGGCGGTTTTACGATCAATCTCGGAGCGGCGCAGGCCACGGCCCAATGCTTGCCCCCCATTCAGCCCATAAAGGATGGTCGGATCACTTTCCAGCCGCATACCCCGGCGCAAGCGGTTAATGAAAACCGCTGCTACCTGTGGCCGCTCTGCGGCTATGCCGGTTTCCTTTTCCACGATCGAGGCAAGGATCAGCATTTCCTGTGCATTGGCCAGCGGCAGATCATCCGCTCTGGCCGCCCAGGCCGCCTCCAGCGCTTTTTGCATATCGCTCTGCATACGTGCAATCAGCTTTTCCCGCGCCGCGCCGCGCGTTACCGAATAGGTTTCCGGCAGGAGAGTGCCTTCGGGTGGCACGTCTGCAATATCACCGCTAAGCACCGGGCTTTGGCGGACGATTTCCAGCACCTCACGCACGGTGCGCCCTTCAGGAATGGTGACAAAATGCTGGACGATTTTTCCGTTTTGCAATTGCTCAAAGATGGCATTGACGCTGGCACGGGGCGCTATGCGATATTCCCCGGCTTTTAAGGTCACGCCCTCACCGGCAAGCCGGGTTTTAAGACGAAACAGCAAGGCGTTGGCAATGACGCCTTCGGTCTCTAACTGGTCGGCAATGGCGCTGGCCCCGCTTCCCGGTTTTACGACCAGAACTTTAGGCACCATAGATGGCCCCGGCCTGGCCATGGCCTTGATAACTTTTTCCTGCCATATCAGCCACAATCCACCAGCGGTGGCGGCAAGCAAAACCAGCACAAATAGCACAATGGCAATTGCCAATTTACCTTTACCGGTTTTGGCTTTGCGCTTTACCGGGTCGGCTTTTTCTGAATTTGATTTCTCGTCACTCACGGATAGGCGGTCAGCACCAGCGAGGCATTGGTGCCGCCAAAGCCGAATGAATTGCTAAGCGCCGCCCTGACCGGTTTTTTTACGGCCTTGTGCGGGGCCAGATTGACCTTGGTTTCAACGGAAGGGTTATCAAGGTTCAATGTCGGTGGACAAACCCCGTCACGAATGGCCAGAGCGCAAAACGCCGCTTCCACGGCACCGGCGGCCCCCAGCAAATGCCCGATTGAGGATTTGGTAGAGGACATCACCAGATTTTGCGCGGCATCGCCAAACATGCGCTCCACGGCTTTGAGTTCGATCTCATCGCCCAACGGCGTCGAGGTGCCGTGGGCGTTGACATAATCAATATCCTCTGGCGATAGCCCCGCGCTCTGCAACGCCATTTTCATGGACCGGAACCCGCCATTGCCATCGGGAGCCGGTGCGGTGATGTGATAGGCATCGCCGGAAAGGCCATAGCCCTTTACCTCGGCGATAATATTGGCCCCGCGCGCCAAAGCGTGCTCCAGCTCTTCGAGCACCATAATCCCGGCACCTTCACCCATGACAAAGCCATCGCGGGCCGCATCCCATGGGCGCGATGCCTTTTGCGGATTATCATTATTGGCCGTGGACAGGGCGCGTGAAGCGGCAAAACAACCTATGCCCAGACGGCAGATGGCCGCCTCGGCCCCACCGGCAACCATCACATCGGCATTATTGTTGCGTATGAAATTGGCGGCATCACCAATGGCATGGGCCCCGGTTGAACAGGCCGTAACCACCGAATGATTCGGTCCCTTGAACCCGTATCGCATGGACACCTGACCAGAGGCCAGATTGATCAGCATAGAAGGCACCACGAACGGGCTTAGGCGGCGCGCGCCCCTTTCATGAATGGTCAGCGAGGCTTCATAAACGGTTTGCAGGCCACCAATGCCAGAGCCAATCAGAACCCCGGTGCGCTCACGCGCGGTCTCATCCTCTGGCGTCCATCCGGCCATGGCTATGGCTTCATCAGCAGCGGCAATGCCATACAGAATAAACTCGTCCACGCGCTTGCGATCACGCGCCGACATTACGCGGTCCGGGTCAAACGCGCCGACCTGCCCCTCGGCCCCGCCGCCCTGTCCGTCAATGCGCGGCACATAACCGGCGATTTTGCAGCTCAGGTCGGAAGTATCGAAATTTTCGATCGGGCCAATACCGGATTGTCCGCCAATGAGCGCCTCCCACGAAGGCTCAACCCCGGCAGCCAAAGGCGTAACCAGACCCAGTCCCGTTATGACTACGCGGCGATTGCTCATCTGTCTGTCCGGCTGGTTCAGCCGACTTTTTCAGAAATGAATTTAACCGCATCGCCCACTTTTTGAATATGTTCGGCGGCATCATCGGGAATTTCAATGTCAAATTCTTCTTCAAAGGCCATGACCAACTCAACATTATCGAGCGAATCGGCACCAAGATCATCAATAAAGCTGGCGCTTTCTGTAACTTTGCTGTCTTCCACGTCCAGGTGTTCAATTACAATCTTTTTAACGCGGTCCAAAATATCTGACATGCTAGTGCCCTTCCTCTTTTTATAGATACGCCATAAGGGCGCTTTAAAGTTAATAATTCACGTTTACACGGTTGCGGCGGTGCCTATCACACTTTTTCACGCCGCGCCAAGCGCCAACGTGCGAAAAGGGCAATCAGAACATCGCCATGCCGCCATTGATATGCAAAGTCTGCCCGGTCATATACCCCGCTTCCTGTGAGGCCAGATAAAGCGCGGCGGCAGCAATATCATCCCCGGTGCCCAGTTTTCCGGCCGGAATGGTGCTTAAAATCGCTTCGCGTTGTTTGTCGTTCAGCGCATCGGTCATTGGCGAGGTAATAAAGCCCGGCGCGATACAATTGGCGGTAATATTGCGTTTTGCAGTTTCCGCAGCCAGCGCCTTGGTAAAGCCGATCATCCCCGCTTTGGAAGCGGCATAATTGGCCTGCCCCGGATTACCGGTTACGCCAACAATAGACGTTATGCCGATTATGCGGCCCCAGCGCGCTTTCATCATGCCCCGCAAGGCGGCGCGCGATAGCCGAAAATAGGCCTCCAGATTGACCTTGAGCACCAGATCCCAGTCCTCGTCCTTCATCCGCATCAACAGGCCATCGCGGGTCACACCGGCATTGGACACCAGTATATCCAGCCCGCCAAGTGCGTCGGTCACGCGCCCTGGCAGGGCGTCCACACTATCGGCATCACTCAGATTGGCGGGCAATACGGCCACCCGGTCACCACCCAGTTCAGCAGCCAGTTCGTCCAGTTTTTCCGCTCGTGTGCCTGAAATGGCCACACTGGCCCCGGCGCTGTGCAGGGCGCGCGCAATTGCACCGCCAAGGCCGCCCGTGGCCCCGGTAACTAACGCCCGCTTTTCACTTAAATCAAACATTTCCTGCCCTTATGACTGGTTTTCAGATGAACAGGCATTGGCAAACTCTTCGATGGATTGCGGAGAATTTAGCGCAATGCCGGTTGATTCTTTGGATATGCGCCGCACCAGCAGGGTCAATACCTTGCCTGAACCTGGCTCGATGAACGTATCCACCCCGTGCCCCACCATCCAGCTAACGCTTTGCCGCCAATGCACCCGCCCGGTGATTTGCTCGACCAGTTGGCGTCGAATGGTTTGCGGGTTGATCGTCGGCGCGGCGGCAATATTGGTAACCACCGGCACCACCGGGGTGCGAATGGTCACATCAGCCAGTGCCTCTTCCATTTCCCGCGCTGCCGGTTCCATCATCGAGGAATGAAACGGTGCCGATACCGGCAGGATCACCGCTTTTTTAACACCGTTTTCTTTGGCCGCCGCCGCCGCTGCCTCTATGGCTTTGGTCGCACCGGAAATAACCACCTGACCTGGCGCATTATCATTGGCCAGTTCGCAAATGCCATATTCACTGCCGATATTACAAAGCGTGATCGCCTGTTCTTCGCTGGCACCCAGTAGGGCGGCCATGGTGCCCTCACCTACCGGCACGGCGCGCTGCATGGCCTGGCCGCGATGGCGCAATAATGTTGCCGCATCACTCAGGCTAAGCGCCCCGGCGGCGGCCAGCGCCGTATATTCACCCAAAGAATGACCCGCTACGTGCGTGGCAATGTCTACGCCAACGCCAAACTCATCGCGCAAAACCGCCATGACCGCCATGGAAGTGGCCATCAGGGCTGGCTGCGCATGTTCGGTCAGGGTCAGGGTTTCAAGCGGACCTTCCCATATAATCGTCGAGAGTTTTTCGCCAAGGGCTTCATCCACTTCATCAAATACAGCCCTGGCGGTGCCAAAAGACTGCGCCAATTCCTTTCCCATGCCCACGGCCTGACTGCCCTGTCCAGGAAAGGTGAATGCGATTGCCATGCAAGAACCCCATAATTGTTTCAACCAGCTACAGCGTTATAGCAATTCCGGGCCTGTGTGAATATGCCAATAAAGCGCAGCACATATGCGATTTGTCCGCTTGCACCTCTTGCCAGCAAGGGCTTTGCCCCTATAGTGCGCCGCCTTAATGGACGCGGTCTTTAATGGCACAAAAGGCGGGCACAGGGCCTGTCTTGCCAGGAAAGAGCCACCGTGATGCAGAACATACCCTGTCTGTCCTCACGCCGCGCCAAGCATAAGGGAAAGCTATGCCTCTATACGAACACGTCCTCATTGCGCGCCAGGATATTTCCTCGGCCGAAGTGGACACCATTAATGAAGGCCTGCAGGCCTTCATCGAAGACAATGGCGGTAAAGTCGGCAAGGTCGAATACTGGGGCCTGCGCTCCATGGCCTATCGCATGAACAAAAACCGCAAGGGCCATTACACGTTGATGAATATTGAAGCGCCCGCCGAAGTGGTGCAGGAAATGGAACGCAAGCAGCGCATTAATGAAGATATTTTGCGCACACTGACCATTCGCGTTGATGAATTCAGCGAAGACCCGTCCCCGATTTTGGTCAAGCGCGAAGAGCGCAAACGCCGCCACGAAAGGTATTAGGACCATGAAAATCAATATTACCAATCTGCCGTCAAAACGGCCGTTTGCCCGCCGCCGCAAGGTCTGCCCGTTTTCTTCGGATAAATCCCCGAAGATCGACTATAAAGACCCCAAGCTGTTGCTGCGTTATATGTCTGAACGGGGCAAGATTGTCCCCTCACGGATCACCGCTGTGTCCATCAAAAAGCAACGCCGATTGTCTCGCGCCATTAAACGCGCGCGGTTTTTGGGCCTGTTGCCCTATGCTGTGAAATAGGAGGAACGATTATGGATATTGTTCTTCTTGAACGCGTTGAAAAGCTGGGTTCCATCGGTGATGTTGTCACCGTAAAGGATGGCTTTGCCCGCAACTTCCTTTTGCCACAAGGAAAAGCCCTTCGCGCCAACAAAGCCAACATTGAACGCTTTGAACGCGAACGTGAAGCCATTGAAGCACGTAATGCGGAAAAACGTGCTGATGCCGAAACTTCCGGCAAGGATCTCGATGGCAAGCGCTATGTGCTGATCCGCCAGGCCGGCGAGAGCGGTCATCTTTACGGCTCGGTTTCGGCCAAAGATATTGCCGAAGTCATGGATAACGGCATTTCCCGCTCCCAAGTCGTGCTGAATTCCCCGATCAAGGCCGTTGGTGTTCATGATGTGCGCATCAATCTGCACCCCGAAGTGTTTATCACTATTGGGGTCAATGTGGCGCGCACACCCGATGAAGCCACCCGCCAGGAAGCCGGTGAAAACGTCATTGATTCTGCCCGCAACGATGATCGCACCGCTGACAAGGAAATGGCCGAAGAACAGGCCGCCGCCATGTTTGATCCGGAAGCGGAAATACAAATGGAAGCCACTGGCGAGGACGGCGAAACCATCGTCGTTACCGAAGAAGCCGGTGAAACCATAGAGGCCAACGAATAGGCTGGTTTGTCAGTTTCAGAAAACATGAAAAGCGGGTCTTTATGGCCCGCTTTTTTTGTGGGGGTTGGGCAAAGCCTCAAAATGTAAATCTACAGCTCTTGCCACCCCGAACCAGACACTCGGAATGCACAGGTTTTTTACCGGTCAGTTTTTGCATCAGTGTTAAATCGACCTCACATACCATTTCATGTTTTTCTGCCAGCTTGTGAAAAACACAGTTATGGGCCGTGATTTCATTTGCCGCGCTTTGATACGCATCATACCCTATTTCACACATCAGGTTTGCCAGCGATTTCAAGGTATCGGGCCCCAGCGATTGCCCCAGTTCTGGTTTTGGCATTTCTAGCTGCAAATCCTCAGCCAGAGACCTTCCCAATTCCTGCATTTTCTTTTTGAACTCTTTGTCATCAAGCCCGTCTTTTAGCATCAAGATCATTTTTTCAGAGAACAGGGCATATTGACGGGTAAAAAGCTCGCGCCCTTCCCTGGAAATTACATACGTAATGGTGGGGCGTCCGCGACGTTTTTGATGGGCAGGCGCAGGATCAGCAATTTGTACATATCCATCCGCCTGCAAGTTGAGTATGTGTTGCCGCGCTGCCGTTTTGGTTACACCAATCCGGGCTGCAATTTCATCCAGCGACAAAGCCTCAGGGCTGTGCATAAGCACATGAAACAAGCTCGTCTGCGTACGCCCCGCAAATGGTAATTCATCGGCCATGCTCTCTCCTGATTTCCCTCATAAGCTATAATTTGGATAAGGTATATGTTTTTTATAAAACATTTTAATATGTTTTTATTGACTATATAATGTTCCCATGCCATAGGACTGCATGTTCTAACCCGCTAGAGGAAATACAATGAAACCCTACATAATCCCGCTTTTTCTTGCTGCCTCATTTGGTTTTTCCGCATGTGAGACCAGTGCTGGCGACACCCCCGCACAGACCAAAGCCATGGCCATGTCACCGGCTGAACTGAATGATCTTGAGATTGCCCATGTTGCCTATACCGCAGACAATATTGACATTCGTTATGCCAAGATTGCCCTGAGGCGCTCATCAAATCCGGACATTCATGATTTTGCGCAAACCATGATCCGCGATCATACGGCGGTAAACAAACTTGCGCTTGATCTTCTGGACAAGCTGGGTGTCAGTGCGCAGGATAATTTTTTAAGCCAGATGCTGAATACGGATGCCGAAAAAATAGCGGCAAAGCTAGAAAGTTTGAACGGTCTGGAGTTTGACCAGTTTTACGCCAACAACGAATTGAATTACCACATGGCCGTTAACGACCTCATCGAGCACTCTTTTATTCCCAACATTGAAAACGGGGAAGTAAAGGACCTGTTTGAAGCTGGCCTGGGTATTTTCAAGGGCCACCAGAAACATGCCCATATGATGACAAAAAAGCTTGAGAAATAATCGCATATCATGCGTCATAAAAATTATTTCCTGTTTTTTCTGGGTGGAGTTATAGGGGTTGCAGCCTGCAATCCCGACTCTGCCGGGGCACAAATGTCCCAACCACTACCCCTTCCTTTGCCTGCCACAGACACCTCACAAGTCAGTGAACCGGCAAAGCTAAAACGCACACATATAATCGAAATTCATAAGATGGCGTTCCAGACAATAGCACAAGCCATCAGAATTGGCGACAGCATTACCTGGTTAAACAGGGATATTGTGCCCCACACGGCAACCGCAAGGGATAAAAGTTGGGATTCAGGAATGTTACGAACCGGTGAGAGTTTTACTCTAAGCATTAACAGCCAAACCATGCTTGATTATTTTTGTCTCTACCACAGACAGATGCAGGCCAAACTGACTTTGGCTGTTCAGGAGTAATGTGTGCGGAACTACACTCGTCATTATGGCCGGGATAAGTGTTTTCACACCTTGTCATACAATTTCACACAGAGTTATCCACAGGTCATCAGCCCACATTTTTTCACAAAATAAAATGATCTGTGAACAACAGGAATTGTGACGGCAACGCCTCTCGCCGCCGTGCGACTTCTGCGATACACAATCTTCATGGCTGATGATCCAGAAATTCCGGCAGATAGCGCAACCTCTGCCCCGCACAATATTGAGGCGGAACAGGCGTTGCTTGGCGCGCTATTGCTGGACAATGAAATTTATTTTCGCGCTGCCGATTATCTCAAAGCCGATCATTTTTATGACCCGGTGCATGGGCAGATATTTGAAGCCATTGCCAAAACCATTGGCAAGGGCCTGCTCGCCGATGCCATCAGCCTGAAAACCACGCTTGAGCATCATGAGGGGCTGGCGCAAATTGGCGGGCTGGAATATCTGGCGCGCCTGCTGGGCGAAGCGGCAAGCTCGGCCAATGCCCCCGAATACGCCCGCCTGGTCTATGATCTGGCACTGCGCCGGGATTTGATGCGCATTGGCGACAGCATATTAAAAGAAGCGGTTGATCCGGTGGAGCCAAAATCCGGCCCGGAACTGATCGAGGATGCCGAACAACTCTTGTTTTCCCTGGCTGAAACCGGCGGCATATCGCGGGGATTTCGTCCCTTTAACGAGGCCATCAAGGAAAGCATGGACATGGCCGCCGCCGCGCACAAGCGCGATGGCGGTCTTTCCGGCGTGGCCAGTGGCCTTGATGATCTGGATCGCAAGCTGGGCGGTATGCACAAGTCGGATCTGATCATTATTGCCGGGCGCCCGTCTATGGGTAAAACCGCATTGGCCACCAATATCGCCTTTCATGTGGCCAGAAATTACAAATACGAAGTGCGCGATGGCGAGCGCCATACCACCGATGGTGGCATTGTTGCCTTTTTCAGCCTGGAAATGTCGTCCGAACAATTGGCCACGCGGCTGTTGGCTGAACATTCAGGGATTTCCTCTTCGACCATTCGCCGGGGCGAGCTGGAAGAAAATGATTTTGATACCCTGCTGGATAGCGCCGCCACCCTGAACGCTATTCCTTTGCACATTGATGACACTGGCGGCTTACCCGTCGGGGCGCTGGCAGCGCGGGCAAGGCGCTTGAAGCGCACGTCCAAAGGGCTGGACCTGATTGTGGTGGATTACCTGCAACTGGTCACCGCCGAATCGCGGCGCAAGGATGGCCGTGTGCAGGAGGTCAGCGAGATCACCCAGCGGCTAAAATCACTAGCCAAGGAACTGGATGTGCCGGTGATTGCGCTGTCGCAACTCTCAAGGCAGGTCGAGCAGCGCGAGGATAAAAAGCCGCAACTCTCTGATTTGCGCGAATCCGGTTCGATCGAGCAGGACGCCGATGTGGTGATGTTTGTCTATCGCGAGGCCTATTACCTTGGCCGCACTGAACCTACCTATAACACGCCGGAACACGCCGAATGGCAGGTCAAAATGAATGAAATGCGCCGCCGTGCAGAGATCATTATTGGCAAACAGCGCCACGGCCCCATTGGCAATGTTGACCTGTCCTTCATCGAGGAACTGACCAAATTTGGTAACCTTGATAAAATCCATGAAGACAGTGCGCATTAAGGTCTGCGCCCAATGACATCAAGGCTTTGGCGCGCTATAGCCTTAGGGTCCTTGCCTCTTCAGATGATTGATTTCACGAGGAGAGGTTTATTGATTAAACAGGAGAAAGGATGCAGGAAATATGGGGTATTTTCAAAGCCTTTTGACGCCTTTAAGCAAGAAAGAACCCTAACATGAGTGTTGATGCCCCCCTTCCCTCCGCGCCGCGCCTGATCATTGATCTGGATGCTGTGCGGGCCAATTATCAATTGATGGCTGAACATTCCGGCATCGCCAATACCGGGGCGGCGATCAAGGCCGATAGTTATGGTTTGGGCATGAATGAAATTGCTCCATTATTGCGTGATGCCGGCTGCTCCAGTTTTTTTTGTGCCCATGTCAGCGAAGCCATGACGGCGCGCCAAATCCTTGGCCATGACGTTGAAATTTTTGTGCTCAACGGTGTATGTTTTGGGGAAGCGCCACTGATGCGTCAAAAACAGCTAATCCCGGTGCTGAGCACACCTGAGCACATCGCCCTTTGGGGCGAGGCCGGTGAAAATGCCCCGGCGGCGCTGCATTTTGATACGGGTATGAACCGGCTGGGCCTGGCATTTGATGAAAACATCATGACACAGACCAAAGACCTGAACCTAAATTTGCTGATGAGCCATCTGGCTTGCGCCTCTGAGCCTGCGCATCCCTTGAACCAGATCCAGTGTAAGCGGTTTGAAGATATTAAAAAGGCCTATCCGGGCTTGCGCGCCAGTCTCGCCAATTCCGCCGGTGTGCTGTTGGGCAAGGCCTATCACCATGACCTGACCCGGCCCGGCATTGCGCTTTATGGTGGCGCGCCTTTGGAGGAAGGCGGCCCGGCACTCACTCCCGTGGCGCGGATCGAAGCCCCTATATTACAAGTGTGCGTGTTAAAAAAAGGCGAAACGGTGGGCTATGGGGCCAGTTTTACCGCACCAGAAGACATGCGCATTGCCACCGCCGCCATTGGCTATGCCGATGGCCTGCCACGCGCCGCCAGCCCCGGCGGATTTGGCCGTATAGCGGGCCAGGCCGTGCCTTTGATCGGGCGGGTATCGATGGATTTAAGCGTATTTGATGTCAGCGCCCTTACCCAACCATTGCAGGCAGGCGATACCGTAATGGTATTGGGCGGGGATCTGGATGCCCTTGCCAAAACGGCCAAAACCTTGTCATACGAGATACTCACCGGCCTTGGCCCTCGTTTTGTGCGTGAATATAAAGGAAATGGTGCATGAACCCGCTTGCTATTATTGGCCATGCCGTCCTCACCCTGGTGCGTGAAGCCGGGGCCATCGGGCTTTTTGCCTGGCGCGGGGTGAGCGCCATTTTGTCCCCGCCCTGGTATGGGAGCCAATTGAGCGCGCAGCTCATGCGCATTGGTTATTTTTCCCTGCCGGTGGTGGGCCTGACTGCGGTTTTTACCGGGGCGGCGCTGGCGCTGAATATCTATACCGGCGGGGCGCGCTTTAATGCCGAACAATTTGTGCCCAATATTGTGGTGCTTGGTATTACCCGCGAGCTTGGGCCAGTGTTGGCGTCCCTGATGCTGGCCGGGCGGGTCAGCGCCGCCATGGCCGCTGAAATCGGGGCCATGCGCGTAACCGAGCAAATCGATGCCCTGGAAACCCTGTCCACCGACCCGTTTCGCTTTCTGGTGGGTCCGCGCATACTGGCCGCGATTATCACCGTGCCCCTTTTGGTGCTGGTGGCCGACATTATCGGTGTCCTTGGTGGCTGGGCGGTATCCACGCAAATCCTTGGCTTTAACGGGGCCACCTATATCCGCAATACCATTGATTTTGTAACCCGGTGGGATGTGGTTTCCGGCCTGATCAAGGCGGCCACCTTTGGCTTTATTATCGCATTGATGGGGTGTTATCACGGCTATCGCTCAAAGCGCGGCGCGCAAGGTGTGGGCCGGGCCACCACCAATGCCGTAGTCAGCGCCGCCATTTTGATCTTTGCCGCCAATTATGTCCTCACCACCTTGTTTGTCTGATGGCCCTGCTATGACTGAAACCACCGATACCCTCAAAATTGCCATCCGCGATGTCCATAAATCCTTTGGCAGCAATCACGTTTTGCGCGGGATTGATCTTGATGTCAGCGCCGGGCGTTCCATGGTGGTGATTGGCGGTTCCGGCACCGGCAAATCGGTGCTGCTTAAATGTATTTTAGGCCTGATTACCCCCGATAGCGGCAGCATCTGCATTGATGGCCAGCCGGTTACGCATTTAAGCGCGCGCAAGCGGGCACGGATCATGGCCAAGTTTGGCATGTTGTTTCAGGGCGGGGCCTTGTTTGACTCGCTAAGCGTTTGGGAAAATGTCGCCTTCCGCTTGCTGTATGCCGATGGCATGGGGCGGGTGGAGGCCAAAAAACAGGCCATTGCCGCGCTTAATCAGGTAAATCTTGGCGCTGAAATCATAAACCTCAGCCCGGCGGAATTATCGGGTGGTATGCAAAAACGAGTAGGGCTGGCCCGCGCCATTGTCGCCCGCCCGGAAATTCTATTCTTTGATGAGCCCACCACCGGGCTGGATCCGATTACCGCCGATGTGATCGACAATTTAATCCGCCGACAGGTCACCGCCCTTGGCGCCACCGCCGTTTCCATCACCCATGACATGGGGTCGGTCCGTAAAATTGCCGATGATGTAGCGATGATCCACGAGGGCAAGATCATCTGGCGTGGCCTTGCCAAAGACGTGGACAATTCCGGTAATGCTTATGTTGAGCAATTTGTCACCGGCAGCGAAAACGGCCCGATCAAGGTGCTGGCGCGTTAAGCCTCGACAACTTCACGCAATCTGGCCATGTGCTCATCCCAACCCGTGTCATGACTGGACAGCATGTTTAGCGCATCTGCCGGGCCGTCGCCCAGGCCTTCATGGGTCAGCGTCAGCTTTGTGCCCCCGGCGCATGGCTCAAGATCAAACGTGACCCTGGTCTCATGCCCTGCAAGCATAGTATGGGTGAAAGTGTAAACAAGGCGATTTGGCGCCTCCATTTCCAGCACCTCGCCCCAGCATAATTTTTCCCCCGGATGCTCTTTGGACATCAACGCATAAGCCTTGCCCCCGACAAAATCCTCCCGCCCTTCATGAAACCATTTTTCCAATAGGCTGGCCTTGGTCAGATAGGTAAAAACCTTCTGCGGTGCCGCTTTCAATATAATGGTTTTTACCAGGGTCATCTCAGTCATTATCTTCCTCCAAGGCCTGTTTCAGGGCCTCCAGTTTTTCATCCCAGAACGCACTCATCTCATCCAGCCAGCGTTGCGCCTGTTGCAGTTTTTCAACGTGCAGATGGTGAATATGCTCCCGCCCCTGCACCTCCATACTGAGCAAGCCACACCGGCGCATCATCGCCAGATGCTTGGCCACCGCCGGGCGGGATATGCTAAAATTGGCGGCGATCTCTCCCACCCCCAGGCTTTGATGGCGCAACATGCCGACAATCTGTTGCCGGGTCGGGTCACCAATAGCCTTGAAAATCTCTGCGGTTTGCATAATAGGGAACCTTTTCGTTTCCTTTATAAGAAACCTTTTAGTTCCATGTCAAGTCTATCTTGCATTTGGTTTGGTTGATGGATAGAATTTTTGCCATGATCGATCATGCCATGTTTCGGGTCATCGCACTGTCTTTGCCAGGGGCGATAGAAAAGCCACATTTCGACCGAACCTCGTTTCGTGTCGATGGCAAGGGTGGCAAGATATTCGCCACCATGGGTCAAAACGCCAAAAATGCCAATCTGATATTATTGCGCGATGAGCAGGAAATGTTGATGGGTGCTGAACCTGAAACTTTTACTCGTGTACCCAACAAATGGGGTGAGAATGGCTGCACAACAATACACTTTGAGTTTATAGATCACGATACAGCCCGCACAGCCTTAATGATCGCCTGGCGTAATGCAGCACCAAAAAAACTGCTTGCTTTAAAGCAGTCAACGCGCACTTAATGGAGTTGCTTTAACTCCCTTGCCACCATCATAAAAATACAATAGAACATATCATGAACTTATGGGGTGTGATTCATTATGGTCAAGCTAGCCACGCTTTTTGTTTGCCAGTCCTGCGGCGAGGCTTATGGCAAATGGGCCGGACGCTGCGAGGCCTGCGGCGGGTGGAATTCACTGGTTGAGGAAACCGCAGATAGCGGCCCTGCCTCCACCCGGCCAAAGACGCGGACCACGAAATCGCGCGGCGTGGCGTTTCATGATCTGCAAAGCGCCGAAGCACCCCTTCCCCGTATGCAGACAAATATTGCCGAATTTGACCGGGTGTGCGGCGGCGGTATTGTCCCCGGCTCCGCCCTGCTGATTGGCGGCGATCCGGGCATTGGTAAATCGACGCTTCTGCTACAGGCCGCCGCAAAACTGGCCAAGGGCGGGTCCAAAGTGGCCTATGTCTCTGGCGAGGAGGCCATCGATCAAATCCGCAGTCGCGCCCAAAGGCTGGGCCTTGCCGACACCGATGTGATGCTGGCCACTGAAACGGCTTTGGGGCCGATACTGGATGCGCTCAAGCGCGAAAAACCGGACTTTGTGGTAATTGATTCCATCCAAACCCTGTGGAGCGATGCCCTTGGCGCGGCGCCGGGCACCGTCAGTCAGGTGCGCGCCTGTGCACAGGAACTGACCCGGTTTGCCAAAAAACGTGGTTGCGCTGTGGTGCTGGTCGGCCACGTGACCAAGGATGGTCAGATTGCCGGGCCCCGTGTGATCGAGCATATGGTGGATAGTGTGCTGTATTTTGAGGGCGAGCGAGGGCACCAGTTTCGCATATTGCGCGCGGTAAAAAACCGCTTTGGACCAACCGATGAAATTGGCGTATTTGAAATGTCTGATGCGGGCCTGCGCGAAGTGGCCAACCCGTCGGCACTGTTTCTGGACGGTCGAGAGGACCACACCACCGGCACCGCCGTTTTTGCCGGACTGGAGGGAACGCGCCCGGTGCTCACCGAAATTCAGGCGCTGGTGGCCCCCGCCGCCTTTGGCACCCCGCGCCGCGCCGTGGTCGGCTGGGACAATGCGCGTCTGGCCATGGTGCTGGCGGTGCTGGAAACCCGTTGCGGGTTTTCCTTTGGCGGCAAGGATGTTTATCTCAACGTGGCCGGCGGGCTTAAAATCTCTGAACCGGCGGCGGATCTGGCGGTGGCGGCGGCGCTAATATCTTCGGCGCTGGACCTGCCTTTGCCCCCAAAATCAGTGGTTTGCGGAGAGATTGCCCTGTCGGGGGATATTCGCCCGGTTTCGCGTATGAGCGCGCGTTTGAAAGAAGCCAGCAAGCTGGGTTTTGAGCACGCCATCAGCCCGGCCAATAAAAATGACCGACAAACTGAGCGTAATTTTGGTTGCACCATTGCGAAAATGGTCAAATTAAGCGATCTTATAGACCTGATCGATACCGGCGAATCGATAACAACCCAGGAGTAAGGGTTTGGATGGTAGCTCTGTAACCGCTTTTGATGCCTTTGCGCTTGGGCTTTTGTTTTTGTCCGGCATTTTGGCGTTGACGCGTGGCTTCGTTCGCGAGGCCTTGTCTGTCACGGCTTTTGTCGTGGCGGCACTGGCCACCATATTCACCTATCCCACTTTCAAAATTCCCATGCGCGGCCTGATTACACCGGGCTGGGCGGCTGATGCGTTTACCATCGCCGGCGTGTTCATACTGGTTTACATGGCCGTTACGCTGGTGACACACCATTTCACCGAACGGTTGCGCGGCGGATCCGATGTCGGCACGCTGGACCGCAGCGCCGGGTTTGTTTTTGGTATTGTCCGTGGCATGGCGTTACTTGGGCTGGCGCTGATCCTTTTTAACCAGCTCACGCCGCGTGACCGCATGCCCCGCTGGCTGGTCCATGCCAAACTTTATCCCGCAATCAATGCTACGGCGCGGGCACTGCAAGCCCTGGCCCCGGCCTCGGCCCCGGTTAACAAGCGCGCGGTTAGCGCCTCGGCAGACGCCGTGCCGGAAAAATCACTTGATAAAGATCGGCAGGACAAGGATCAGGGCTATGGTCGTGGCGAGCGCCAGAGCCTTGACCAGCTTATCACCACGTCCACCGAAAATGATGACAAAAAACCTGCCAAGGATAAAAAGTGATGCACCGCCAAAACCATCATGCCTGGCCCTCATTGCTGATCGACCCCTATGAAGATAAACCTCGCGAGGAATGCGGGGTTTTTGGTGTTTTTGGTCTGCAAGACGCCGCCGCCCTGAGCGTGCTTGGCCTTCATGGCCTGCAACACCGGGGCCAGGAAGCCTGTGGCATTACCGCCTATGATGGCAAGCGCTTTCACTCGGAACGCCATATGGGGCTGGTCAGTGACAATTTTGCTGGCACCGATGTCGCCGCCCGATTGCCTGGAGATGCTGCCATTGGTCATGTGCGCTATTCGACCCAGGGTGAAACGGCGCTACGCAATGTGCAGCCGCTTTATGCAGATCTGAAATCCGGCGGCATTGCCGTAGCCCATAATGGCAATCTGACCAATGCACGCGCCCTGCGCGAAACCCTGGTCAGCAATGGTGCAATATTTCAATCCACCTCAGATACCGAAGTGGTGCTGCAATTGGTGGCCCGCTCCCGCCGCACCAATCTTGTGCACCGCTTTATTGATGCCCTGAAACAGATCGAGGGTGCTTATGCACTGGTGGCGCTGACCAATAAAAAACTGATCGGCGCGCGCGACCCTTATGGCATTCGCCCGCTGGTGCTGGGCCTTCTGGATGGCGCGCCGGTGCTGGCCTCCGAAACGTGCGCGCTGGATATGATCGGGGCGACTTTTGAGCGCAATATTGAACCTGGCGAAGTGGTGGTGATCACCAAAGACGGGGTGGAAAGTTACCAGCCCTTTGCCAAGGTCCGCCCGCGCCCCTGTGTTTTTGAGTTTGTTTATTTTGCCCGGCCTGATTCCATTGTAGACGGCAAAAGCGTTTACGAAGTGCGCAAGCGCATGGGCCAGAGACTGGCCATTGAGCACCCTGCGGATGTGGATGTGATTGTGCCGGTGCCGGATTCTGGCGTTCCAGCCGCTCTTGGGTTTTCACAAGGGGCCAATATTCCGTTTGAACTTGGCATAATCCGCAACCATTATGTAGGCCGCACCTTTATCCAGCCCAGCCAGTCGATCCGCGACCTTGGCGTACGCCTTAAACATGCCGCCAACCGCGCAGTATTAAAAGACAAGCGGGTTTTACTGGTTGATGATTCCATTGTGCGGGGCACGACCTCCTTGAAAATTGTGCGCATGGTACGCGAAGCCGGGGCCAGTGAAGTGCATTTTCGCTCTGCCAGTCCACAAATCCGTTTCCCTGATTTTTATGGCATTGATTTGCCCGATGCCGAGCGCCTGTTGGCAGCCCGCCATAATCATGCTGCCATGGAAAAAATGCTGGAGGTAGACAGCCTCGGCTTTCTTTCCGTTGATGGCCTTTATTGGGCCATGGGTGAAGAACGCCGAAATGATGATGCCCCGGCCTATTCAGACCATTATTTTACCGGGGATTACCCCACACGTTTAACCGATTTTGAACATCACAATTCTGACAAGGCCAAGCAGTTATCGCTGCTTTCCGAAGTCGCATAAGGCCAGACATGACAAATCCAGAACATAATTTCGAGGGAAAAGTCGCCCTTGTCACCGGTGCCACACGCGGCATTGGCCGCGCCGTTGCTCTGGCCTTGGCCGAACGTGGTGCCCATATCATTGCCGTCGGGCGCACCCAGGGCGCCCTGGAAGCACTGGATGATGCCATCGCGGGCACACCAGGTTCCGCCTCATTGGTGCCCGTGGACCTGACTGATATGGAGGCGATTGATCGCCTTGGCGGGGTCATTGCCCAACGCTGGGGCCATCTTGATATTCTGATCGGCAATGCCGGCCAGTTGGGCATGGTCGGCCCCACCGCCCATATTGATCCCAAAACCTGGGAGGATGTCATGGCGGTGAATGTCAATGCCAACTGGCGGCTGATCCGCTCCATGGACCCGCTATTACGCGCGGCACCAGCGGGGCGGGCGATATTTGTCACCTCAGGTGCTGCCCGTAGCCAGCGCCCGTTTTTCGCGCTTTACAGTGCTTCAAAAGCGGCCCTAGATGCCCTGATTACCTGCTATGTCAAAGAAGTTGAAAAGCTGCCCTTACGGGTCAATTTGGTAAACCCAGGCCCCACACGCACCGCTATGCGGCAAAAGGCCATGCCCGGCGAGGACCCGCAAAGTGTGCCCGCCCCGGAGGGGATCACACCGCTGTTTCTGGAATTATCCAGCGCCGATTGCACACGACACGGAGAATGGGTGGATTTTGCCGATTGGAAAGCGGCGCAAGGTTAAACCGCGCGCGAATGGCGTTTAGCACTGGCCTGCCAGTGGGTGTCAAAACAGGCAGCAATATTGCGCACAAACATACGTCCCTGCGCCGTAACCGTGATCTTTTTTCCCTGAATATTTATCAGACCATCTGCCGCCAGCACGCGCAGTTTTTCAAGGGCATCGTCCAGCGCCTCTGGCGCAGCGTTAAAGGCATGGGTATGGGCATCCAAATCCAGCTTCATCGTGCTCATGATCTGCATAATGGCAGCGCGGCGCATGGCATCTTCACCTTGCAACACCACCCCGCGCACGATGGGCAGTTGTCCGGCTGAAATGGCCTTGCGCCACTGATCAAGAGAAGGCGCATTTTGCACATAACCCGGCCCAAGCGCACCAATGGATGACGCCCCAAGGCCCAGTAAAATGCCGGCTGTATCGGTGGTGTAGCCCTGAAAATTACGGCGCAACGTGCCTGCGCTCACCGCTTTGGCCATGTCATCTTCGGGGTGCGCATAATGATCAAAGCCCACCGCCACATACCCGGCGCCTTCCAGCACCCGGCCCACTTCACAGGCCTCACCATAGCGCTCTTCCATGCCCGGCAAATCCTCCTGACGGATCATTTCCTGGTGCTTTTTGAACCAGGGCACATGGGCATAGCCAAATACGGCGAGACGGTCAGGCCGCAGGGAAATCGCCAGCTCCGTGCTGCGGCGAACGTCCTCGATGCGTTGTCCGGGCAAGCCATAAATCAGGTCAAAATTGATGGCGTCTATGCCCTTCGCGCGAAGCCATTCCACAGTTTGTTTGACCATGGCAAAGGGCTGGATTCGGTTGATTTTCTCCTGCACGTGGAGGTTAAAATCCTGCACACCCAATGAGGCCCGTGTAACACCGGCCTTTGCCAGGGCCTTCGCCTTGTGCGCGCTCATGGTGCGCGGATCAATCTCAACGGCCAGTTCCATATTCGGCAAAGAGCCAAAAATGGATCTTATTTTGGCGCATAGTGCGGTAAAATCCTCATCATCAAGCATAGTGGGGCTGCCCCCGCCAAAATGCACATGGGCCAGACCGGCATGATGATCCGGCAGGGCCGCCGCCAGCAAATCCATCTCGGCCATCAGATATTTTGCATAGGCACCAACCCGGTCATAGGTGTGGGCAATGGTCGTATGACACCCGCAATACCAGCACATTTTCTGGCAAAACGGGATGTGCACATAAAGCGAAAGCGGCTCGTCCGGTGCCATTTGCGAGAGCCAGCGGCGATAGTCCGCCGCGCCTACGTCTTTGCTAAACTGCACCGCCGTAGGGTAACTGGTATAGCGCGGCACTTCGGCCAAGGCATATTTTCCAAGCACAGGTTTCATATTATCTGTGTGCACTGCAATACCGCCATTGCCAATGCGACCTTTTGGCTCCGGGCGCGCCTTAATCGGGCTTTTTATCCTCATAAGGGTTTTTACCGGCTTTTACGATCAGGCGGATGGGAACCCCCATCAGATCGAAATCATCGCGTAACCCATTGATCAGATAGCGCTTATAGGCCGAAGGTAAATGTTTGGCCCGTGAACACATCAGCACAAAAGTAGGCGGGCGTGATTTGGTTTGGCTGATATAGCGCGGTTTGATCCGCCTTCCCTGCACGGCGGGGGGGGGATGGCGCTGAATTTGCGCATGGAGCCAGTCATTCAGATCACGGGTCTTGATTTTGGCATTCCAGTCTTTGTGGATGCTTTCAATCGCGGGCATAAGTCGTCTTAGGCCTCGGCCCGTTAAGCCTGATAGCGTTACCAATGGCGCGCCACGTAATTGCGGCAACAAGCGATCGAGGCGTTCTTTCAAATGCGCCAGCAAGGCCGCCTTGTCCTTGACCAGATCCCACTTTGTCACCGCAAAAACCACGGCGCGGCCCTCGCGCTCGGCAAGGTCCGCCAATTGCAAATCCTGTTTATCCAGCGGGCTTATCGCATCCATAACCACCACCACGACTTCGGCGAACATGATGGCTTTGAGGCTGTCACTAACCGCCATTTTTTCCAGATTGTCCGTAATCTTGGCTCTTTTTCGCATGCCTGCCGTATCGGCAAGCCGCACCGGGCGACCATCCCAGGACCAGTCAACGGCGATTGAATCGCGCGTGACCCCGGCTTCCGGCCCGGTGATCAGGCGCTCCTCGCCAATCAGGCTGTTAATCAATGTGGATTTACCCGCATTGGGCCGCCCAATGACAGCAATACGCAAGGGTTTTTCCTGATCCGACTCATCCTGATCACCTGATGGAGAGGCATCAAGACCTGCCGCTTCGGCAACCGAGACAATGGCGCTAAATAACTCGCCCATGCCTTCATTATGCTCCGCCGAGACGGCCACCGGTTCTCCAAGCCCCAGCGAATACGCATCCAGCAGGCCATCGCGACCGGCCCGGCCTTCGGTTTTATTGGCCACCAGCACAACCGGCCTGCCGGATTTTCGTAAAATGTCGGCAAATACCTCATCCAGCGGGGTAATGCCGGTGCGCGCATCCACCAAAAACAGACAGACATCCGCGTCCCCCACCGCCTGCAGGGTTTGCACGCGCATGTCCGCTTCCAGCCCGCTTTTAGCGGTTTCCAGACCGGCGGTATCAACCAGCGTTAAATCCATGTCGCCAAAACGGCCAAAACCTTCACGCCGGTCACGCGTCACACCAGGGCGATCATGCACCAGTGCCAGCTTGCGCCCGGCCAGGCGGTTAAACAGGGTCGATTTACCCACATTGGGACGCCCGGTTATGACCAGTTTAAAAGACATAATTATACCATCAATGTGTTGGCGTTAGCGCAACTTATAAAGGACCGCCTTGTCCGAAAGCAGATAGATATTCTTGTTTGCCACGACCGGGGTAATGAAAAACGAGTCCTTGAAATGCTCCTCGGCAACGATAAAACCGGTTTCCGGCTCAACCAATACTACATCACCCTGTGAGGAAACCAGCACCAGCTTGCCCCCGGCCAACACCGGACCAGACCAGGAAATACGCCCTTTGCGCTTTTTCTCTTTTTTATAACGCGGCAGATCATGCACCCAGATCACGCGCCCGTCATGGCGTGACAAGGCAGAAACCTGGCCGTCATTGGTGACGATAAACAAAGTATCGCCCGCCAGCCAGGGCATATTAATGCCGCCAACCTGGCGCGCCCAGACGCGGCTGCCAGAGCGCATATCCACTGCCGCCAGCAAACCAGAATGACTAATGGCATAAACCGTGCGGTCAAAAATAACCGGCGGGCCGGCAATGTCATTCAACTCGGCAAGGGCCGTCATACCGGACTGACGGGTCAGGGCCTCATTCCACATATTGCGGCCATTTTGCACCCGCAGTGCGACCAGTTCGCCAGAGGCAAACGGGGCAACAACAATTTCGCCATAAACCGCAGGGCTGGATGCGGCCAGAATACGCGCGGGTTCAGATATGCCCTGATACGTCCAAAGAACTTCGCCCGTTTCTGTATCAAAGGTATAAAGTTCATCATCCTGGGTTACGGCAAACATGCGCCCTTCGGCAACACTGGGGGCACTGTGAATCGGGGTCGGTGTTTCTTTGACCCAGATCGGCTCACCGGTATTCACATCCAAAGCTGCGGCCAGACCATGCCCGGATACCATGAATAGCTTGCCGCCGGAAACCGCAAGTCCGCCGCCATACCCTTCATGGGAAGGGAAAAGGCCCAGTTTCAGAACCCCGCGCCAGCCGGCAGCAAATCGGCCACGACGATCTTCCTTGGGTAATTTGCGCTTGGCAGGCAATACCAGTTTTCGCCATTTGGTTTTGCCGTTTTGCACATCTATGGCCCGCACCATCCCCTTGGCATCCAGCACATAAAGCATGCCACCAGCCACCACAGGCGGGGCGACAATACGCCCGCGCGTATAACTGGATCGTCCAATCTTATGCTTCCACACTTTTTCCAACGCCACATTGGCGCTTAAATGCTGTGGGGCGTGACTGGGAAAAGCGCCTGATTGTGCCCAGTCAGCATTTACATAAGGTGGCGGCAGGGTGATCGTTGTGCTGGCCGCATCGGTATCGACTTGCAAAGTCTGCTCAAATGTCAGAATTGAAATTCGCCGTTCTTCATCGGGCAAAATCCCTTGTTTGGCTTTTTTCTTTTCTTCATTGCCCCCGACAAAAGGGATGACATTGGCCACCTTGCTGACAGTCGAACACCCGCCAAGAAATATCATAAGACCAAACAAACCTAAAACGATGCGCTTCATTGTCCGGTTTCCTCATTCTTGTCTTCTGTATTGGTAGCTGTCGCGCCTGTTTGTGATGTATTCCCGGCCTCATCTTGCGTTGCCGGTTTTACCTCTGGCGCCGGCCCCAGCAAGGCCAGAGCCTGCCCGGCACGGGTGCGCGCACCGGTGGGGGCATCCAGCGCGAATGAAAGGTAATTATATTCATCACGGGCGCGGCTTAAATCACCTTCTTCAAAGGCCTTTGCCGCCAGTAATTCTCTGGCGGTAAAGCGAAACGGGCGACCAGGGCCGGCAAGTGGTGCCAGCTTGGCGTCAAGGTCCCCAAGGGTCAGTTCATCCGCAACCGCCATCACCGCCTTTAGTGCCGCAAGGTCCTGATATAGCGGGTCGTTAAATTGCGTGGAGGCTTGTGTATACAATTGCGCAGCTTCAGCGGCTTTACCTTGTTGCACCTTCACTGCCGCCTGTTCCATCAACGCCAGGGCAACATAGCCTTTGGGTGCACTTTTTACAAAATCGCCCAACGCCTTGTCTGCAGCCTCCAGATCACCTTTTTTAAGCAATTCAATCACCGCATTAAAACTTTCGGCAGCGCGGGCCTGTTTTTGCAGGCTATACCATTGCCAGCCCTTAAAGCCACTCACCCCAAGCACAATGGCAAGGGTCACAGCAATCATTAGCGGGCGATAGCGGGTAAACAGTTCACTGGCCTTGTCGCGGCGCAGTTCTTCATCAACTTCATTAAATACGTCTGACACGGATTATACTCTGCAATTCTAACCGGCACCCAAAGTGGCACCTGTTGGCGAGCGAACCTACCCGCACAACGACCAAGCTGCAACCACGTAAAAGCGGTCAGATACGCCTTCCTGGCAGGACATAAATAAATGTCCCCGCCACCAGCGTAAATACGATCGCCACCACACTTTGCGTGCCGACAAGATCAAAGAATTGTGTCAATAGTGGGTTATGAAACTGCAACCCGTCGGCCAGCCTTTCCAACTGGCTGGCGGCAATCGCAGAACCACTGGCCCCGGCACCGCCAAGCACCATGGTTCGAGAGTTAAGCGGCTTGCCCAAGCGACTTTCCACATGCCGGGTAAAGTGCGCGTCCGGCGTAATATTGGCGTCGGCCTTTTCAAAGGCCGTGCGCAGTCGGGCTTCAAATCCATCTTCGGGGGTCATCATACCTGCACAGCCTCCTTTGTTTCCAGCAAAGCGCGCATTTTCGCTTTGCCACGATTAATATGGGACTTCACCGTGCCTAATGGCAAGCCCGTTACTTCGGCGGCTTCACTATGGCTCATGCCCGATGAAAAACACAATACAATCACCGTTCGCTCAACCTCACTAAGTTCTGCCAGCGCCCGGTCAAGGTCCATGGCATCACCAGAGTCCCATTTGGCACTACGTTCTTCCATATCCTGATGCGCCTTGTAACGCTCCATCGCCGCCGCCGCCGCTTTACGTTTGCGCAGGGATTGCAAAAACTCGGTATAGGCAATTTTGCATAACCAGCTTTTGAAACTTCCCTTGCCGGTAAATGTGCCAATCTTGCGATAAGCCTTGATAAAGGCTTCCTGAGCCAGATCATCGGCCAACGCATGATTGCCTGTCATCCGGGTCAGCATGGCCCGCACCAGGGTTTGATAGCGCTCGACCAGTTGGCCAAAGGCGTGCCGGTCGCCGGTTGCGACGACCAGCCCCACCAATTCCAGATCGTGCGCGGCCATTCCCCAGAATCCCTTTACACGCGTTCAGGTGTTATCTTTTTTGATAAAAAAGTGCATGCCCAGTAACGCCAGTCCGATAAATCCGGGAATCGCGGCAACGCCAGCCATAATAGCAAACATGTCCTCTTCACCTGAAGCTATGCCCACACTGCTGCCCAGCACAATCAGACCCAGAGCAATGGCAATCAAAATCAAACCACCACGCAGATCGCTATGTTGGCTGCGCTCTCTTACGCCGAGCGCACGTATGGTGTCGGGATTCAATTCCACACCTTTGTCGATGGCTTTTTGCACGGTTTTTTGTATGGCTGCATTGGTTTTGGCACGAGACCAGGAGGTCAGCCAAACGATGCCAACCACCATGGTAAAAACTGCTATCGGCACTAAAATATCTTCCATTCTTATCTCCATTGTTCACACGGCTATGTGCCGTATAACCATATGATGCACCCATCAGCGAATTGGATGCAGAGCATAGAAGAAAAAACAGAAAAGGCGAAGAGTTAACTGTGAACACAACCCATGCTGCCGACCATGTGTCCATGGAAGCATAACACAGTCTGCACATCAGAAGAAAAATTTACAGACGATAGCGGATATGGTCGGTCCAGAAGCGTTCCAGACGCATCAAGGCACCGTTCAATGATGTCAGTTCATCGCCGCCCAGATTGGCCACCGGCCCCAGACTTTTTAGCTGTCGGTCAAAAAGTTCGCTAACCATCAAGCAAACTTTAGCCCCGTCTTCGGTCAGACGCACCCGCACCGCGCGTTTATCAGCAGCAGAGCGTTCATGGCTAAGATAGCCACCATCGACCAGTTTTTTGAGATTATAGGACACATTCGAGCCAAGATAATGCCCGCGTGTGCGCAATTCACCCGCCGTGAGTTCATCTTCACCGATATTGAACAAGAGCAGCGCTTGCACACTGTTTATGTCATCGCGGCGCATCCGGTCCAGCTCATCCTTGACCACATCCAGTAGCTGTCTATGCAGGCGCTCCACCAGCATTAACGTACGCAAATAGCCCTGCTGCATTCCCTGATCTTTGTGTTCCACTGACGTTTGCGATTTCTGCGCGAGCATCATGGTTTCCCCTTATTTTTATTATTTGATGCCATATAATCACAGAAGATATAAAATCCTCTTAAAGCCAGCCAGGGCCTTCCTGTAACCATAGTTGAGATAATTTTCATGAACCAGTTTCACCCCCGCGCCACTCTCGCCACCCATGAGGTCAATAATCAACCAAACCCGCTGGGCGATGTTGCCATCATGGCCGATCCGGCTATGCGTGACGCCGTAAAAGGCGCCTTTTCCCGTCTTGGCACCAACAATCCAGGCTTCAAGGAGGCAAACCGGCACGCACAAAGCGATCATCTTGATCAGTTTGGCAGACTGGCGGGGTGTGAACAGGCGCGCGAATGGGGTCGCCTGGCCGATGAAAACACGCCAAAACTCAAAGCCTTTAATGGGCGCGGCGAGCGCATTGACGAAATAGAATTTCACCCCGCCTGGCACCAATTGCTGGACCTTGGCCTTAAAAACGGGGTGTCCAGCCGTGCCTGGACGCATCCCGATGGCGGCCATATTACCCACGGTGCATTGATGGCAATGATGGCCTGGACAGATGGCGGGGTGTGCTGCCCGTTATCCATGACTTATGCGGTTTCATCGGTGCTCAAGGGGCATGACTGGACCCGCGAGGAATGGCTGCCCCGTGCCACCACGCCGGCCTATGATGCGCGGGTTTTACCCGCTGCACAAAAAGCGGCAGCAACCCTGGGCATGGCCATGACTGAAAAGCAGGGTGGCTCGGACCTGCGCGCCAATTCCACCCGCGCGGTGGCCATTGACGATAACAATACCGGTGAAGTGGAACTAACCGGCCACAAGTGGTTTTGCTCTGCGCCCATGTGCGATGCTTTTTTGACCCTGGCTTATGAGGATGAGGGTCTTAGCTGTTTTCTGGTGCCCCGCTGGCGCCCGGACGGCAGCCGCAATGCCATGGAAATACAACGCCTGAAAGACAAGATGGGCGATCGCTCGAACGCCTCCAGCGAGATTGAATATCGTGGTGCCTGGGCAAAACGCGTAGGCGAGCCGGGGCGTGGCATACCCACCATCATCATCATGGCGCACCATACCCGTTATGACTGCATTACCGGCTCGGCCGGGGCCATGCGCAAAGCCGTTATCATGGCCGCCCATCATGTAAGCCAACGCACCGCCTTTCAAAAAAAGCTGATCGATCAACCCCTCATGCGCCATGTGCTGGCCGATCTGGCTCTTGAATCCGAAGCAGCGCTGGCGCTCGCCTTTCGCGTAGGCGCCAGCTTTGATGCCGCCAAAGACCCACACGAAGCGGCGCTCTCGCGCGTGCTCACGCCAATTGCCAAATACTGGATCTGCAAGCGCCAACCTGCGCTCATCAATGAAGCACTGGAATGCTTTGGCGGCATCGGCTTCGTTGAAGAAGTGGGCATGGCCCGAATGTATCGCGGCGCACCCTTAAATGCGATCTGGGAAGGCTCTGGCAATGTCATCGCGCTGGATATTGTTCGCGCCCTTGGCAATGAAAAGGTCAAGGCCGCCTTTGATCTGGAAATTGCGCGCCTTGGTGAGAACATTCCCACCTTGCAAGCCTTGACCGACTGGTTGCGCGATCATCAAGATGCCGACCCGCGCCTTTTTGCCGAAAGAGCCGCCTTGGTATTTTCTACCGATGCGCTGCCCGCCGGGCCATTGCGCGATGCTTATATCCAGTTGCGTCTGATGGCCCCGTCGCATCTTTGGGGTGCCAATGCCAGCCAGATTGATTGCGAATTACTGATTAAGCGCGCCACCAATTGGGTTTAATACCGCGCTCAAATAGCGAGCGTCAGCATCGTGGTAGCGCAAAGATAATGGTGGAACCGCGCTCAAATAGCGAGCGTCAGCATCGCGATAGCGCAAAGATAATGGTGACCCCGGAAGGACTCGAACCTTCAACCTGCCGCTTAGAAGGCGGCTGCTCTATCCAGTTGAGCTACGGGACCGTTTCAGGAAAATCCGGGCCTGCTAATGCGTCCAGCTTTGTCTTCGATCCGGGCGAAAATTATCCGAATAGCTTTTGGAAAGCCTGCGCCGTGGTGCCGTGGCAATAATTTCATATTCAAGGCCATGATCTTTGGCGAAGCGTTCGGCCTCGGCGCAGGAATTGAATTTCATGGTGATCTGGCCGCTGGTATCCGTGGTGCCAGTCCAGCCCATCAGCGGGTCGATATTGCGCCGGGCCGATGGCTCGAACTTCAATACCCAGTTTCTGGTACCGGCACGGCCGGACTGCATGGCATTTTTTGCAGGCTGAAAGATCAGAGCTGTCATCTTGGCCTTCCTGTCATCTGACCATTTATAGGAACCATTTATACGTTGGTTTGCCGGTGGGTCAAACCACTGAAAACACAAACGGCCGACCACGTGGTGATCGGCCGTCTAATGGTCGGGGAGACAAGATTCGAACTTGCGACCCTCTGCTCCCAAAGCAGATGCGCTACCAGGCTGCGCTACTCCCCGTCAGAACTTACTTGAATTACTCTGGCGCTCTCTTAGGTGCGTTGGCGGTGCCCGGCAAGTCTTTGGCTGCATCTTCCTGCGCCACAATTGCATTACCAAACATTTCATGACGCACCAGATCGCCACGATTAATACCAAGGGCGCGGGCGCGGCCACCACCAATTTCCAGCACCGCCGCCGCCAGCCCGCCGGACGGGATAGAGCGCAAGGATTTTGGTCGCGCATTTCGGGCAATGGAAATCACCCGGCCATGTTCATCAATAAAGATCATATCGAGTTTTATCAGCGTGTTTTTCATCCACATATTGACCTGGCGCGGGCCTTCAAAATCAAACAACATACCCGCCTCATCGGCCAGTACGGTGCGAAACATCAGGCCCCTTGCGCGCTCTTCATCATTATCGGCAAACTCAACCTGCAAGGTCACCGGTCCGCCTTGCGTTTCTATGACCAGGGCTTGCGACGGGCCAAAATCGACAACGGTTTCGCTCTCCTCCCCTGCAATCGCAGATAAAGGAAATAAAACCAGGGCGAACAACACGTAAATAATATTCTTCATGAGGGCGGTTTAACGTAACCAGGCTGAACGATCAATGAACGATTCTCATTCATGCTTTGCCCCCGGCCTGGTTGCGCCTGTTCCGCAAACTGGATACAGAACAGCACAATAAGTATATATCAGTTTCGGAGTGTTTTGGTGAAATATCTGATTACCGGTGGCGCAGGCTTTATAGGCTCGGCGGCGGTGCGCCATCTGGTGGCTGCCGGGCACAGTGTGCTGAACATCGATAAACTGACCTATGCCGGTGATTTACGCACCCTGGCCGATGTTGCCGGTGCACCGGGTTATCAGTTTTTCCACGCCGATATTGCCGATACAAAAGCCATGAGCCAGGCGTTCACAGATTTTGCACCCGATGTGGTGTTGCATCTGGCCGCAGAAAGCCATGTGGATCGCTCGATCGATGGACCGGGCGCTTTTATTGAGACCAATATCAGGGGCACATTTGTCCTTCTGGATGCCGCCCTGCAATACTGGAAAAACCTGTCCGGTAAGCCGCGCGATCATTTTCGCTTTTTGAATGTCTCCACCGATGAGGTTTATGGCGCATTGGGGGCTACTGGCAGCTTTTGTGAAACCACACCCTATCAACCCAACTCCCCCTATGCAGCCAGCAAGGCGTCGGCCGACCACCTTACCCGCGCCTGGTGCGAAACCTTTGATTTACCGACCATAATCACTAATTGCTCCAACAATTACGGCCCGTTTCAAAATGGCGAGAAGTTCCTGCCCACCATTATCCGCAATGCCCTGATGGACCGCGCAATCCCGATTTATGGACGCGGGGAAAATGTGCGGGACTGGCTTTACGTGGATGATCATGTTTCCGCATTATTGTGTATCGCCCAAAACGGAAAAATCGGCGAAAAGTATAATGTTGGCGGCAATGCGGAGGTTTCCAATCTTGATCTGGCCAACCGGATTTGCGCCATACTAGACGAGGTTCTCCCGCGCGCCGATGGCAAGTCCTATGCAAACCAAATGGCCTTTACCAAAGACCGGCCAGGCCATGATTTTCGCTATGCCATTGATGCCAGCAAAATTAAAACCGAACTGGGCTGGTGCCCCGTGCTGAGCTTTGAACAGGGTATGCGCAAAATGGTCATGTGGTATCTTGATAACCAGGACTGGTGGCGGGACGGCGCAAACGATATAAAACGCCTGGGCCTTGGGCAAAAAGCGTAACGGAAGCCGATTATGGGAAAACCCTGGAAAACCATTATACTGGCAGGTGGCACAGGCAGCCGACTTTACCCGCTTACCCATGCGGTCAACAAACATTTGCTGCCCATCTATGACAAACCGATGATCTATTACCCCTTGAGCATTATGATGCTGGCCGGGATGCAGGACTTTATCGTAATTTCATCGCCGGGCGACCTGCCGCAACTGGAACGACTGTTGGGCGATGGCAAACCCTGGGGCGTTAATTTTACCTATCGGGCGCAGGAAAAACCGGGGGGCATTGCCCAGTGCTTTGAAATTGCCGCCGAAGATATTGCCGGGTGTAATGTGGCGTTGATTCTTGGCGATAATATATTTTACGGCAGCGGCCTGCCAGAGCTGATATCCTTGGCGCTGGATAATGATGGGGCCACCATTTTTGGCTATGAGGTCGCTGACCCCAGTGCCTTTGGCGTGGTTACACTGGACAAGAACGGCAAGCCGGTTTGCCTGGAAGAAAAGCCAAAAGCACCAAAATCAAAATTCGCAGTGCCTGGGCTATATTTTTATGATGATCAGGTGTTGGAAATATCCCGCAACCTGACCCCATCCGCCCGTGGGGAGCTGGAAATCACTGACGTTAACAAGGCCTATCTTGCAAATGGCGCACTAAACGTCATACCGCTTAACCGGGGCACCGCCTGGCTGGATGGTGGCTCCCATGCCAGCCTTTATGAAGCGGGGCAGTTCATCAAGGTGGTTGAGGACCGCACCGGCCTTAAAATCGCCTGCCCGGAGGAAATCGCCTATCGCAAGGGCTTTATCGGCAAGGCGGCATTCAAGGCGCTCATTGACGATGGTCTGGATACGCAATATCAGGATTATTTGCGCCGCATTGCCAAAGAAATTGGCTGATCGGAATACACATGACCAATGCCCGCGCTTTTGAAGTAAACGCACTTAAAGCCGATTTGAGCGCTTTTCTTGGGGATCGCCTGAGCACATCACAGGCCGTGCGCGAACAACATGGGCAGGACGAATCCTTCCACCCTTGCGCCGCACCGGACCTTGTAGCCTTTGCACACAATACCGATGAGGTTTCCCGTATTGTTAAAGCCTGCGCCCGCCATAAAGCCCCCGTTATTGCCTTTGGCGCCGGCACTTCGCTGGAAGGACACGTCAATGCCATTATGGGCGGGGTTTGCATTGATCTGTCGCAGATGGATAAAGTTCTATCGGTGCAAGGCGAAGATCTGGATGTAACGGTAGAGGCCGGCGTGAGACGGCGGCAACTGGACGAATATTTGCGTGATACCGGTCTTCATTTTCCGGTGGATCCGGGGGCAGATGCCACCCTTGGCGGCATGGCGGCCACTGGCGCTTCGGGCACCACCACCTTGCGCTACGGTGCCATGCGCGAAAATGTGCTGGCGATAAAGGCGGTGCTGGCGGATGGATCTATTGTTGAGCTTGGCAACCGGGCGCGCAAATCTTCGGCAGGTTATGACCTGCTGCATCTACTGATCGGGTCCGAAGGTACGCTTGGCATCATTACAGAACTGACATTGCGGTTATATGGGCGGCCAGAGGTCGAAGCCTCCGGTGTTTGTGCCTTTGATAGTGTGCAGAACATGGTCGATGCAGTGACCTTGGCCATCCAGTGCGAAATCCCGCTGGCGCGTATGGAATTGATGGACGAGCTGGCCATATATGCGGTGAACCATTATGCCGGGCTGGAAAATGAAGTCGCGCCCACCCTGTTTCTGGAATTTCACGGCACAACGGCCAGTGTTGCCGATGATCAGCAACGATTTGCCGATATTGCCAATGAGTTAGGGGGAAAGGGCTTTAGGGCTTCCACCAGCCCGGAAGAACGCAAAAAACTCTGGCGTGCCCGCCATGAAGCGCTTTACGCTGCCAAGGCCCTGAACCCCGGCAAAAAAGGCCTGATCACCGATGTCTGTGTGCCAATCTCAAAGCTCGCGCAAAGCATAGCCGATACGCGCAAAGACTTTGATGAACACGGCATTCTGGCCGCCGTGGTGGGCCATGTGGGCGATGGTAATTACCACACCACCTTGTGGGTGGAACCGGACGATGAAGCGGCCTTGAAAACTGCCGAAGGCGCGGTAAAACGTATGGTGGAACGGGCCATAGCCGTTGGTGGCACTTGCACAGGTGAACATGGCATTGGCATTGGCAAGCGATTGTTTTTACAACAAGAACACCCAAGCGCCATGACCATGATGTGCACCATCAAGCGCGCGCTTGACCCGGATAACATCATGAATCCGGGTAAAGTGGTTGAAGTTTAAGTCCAGGGGGCAGGACTCATTGCGTATTCGACCTTGCAAAGCCTTAAATTTTACCGGCCCACACCGGGTTCATTTCAATCTTTGATAATCATCCATATGAAATCTTTTACGTGAAAAAATAAAATGGATTAACGATTCCGGGGACAGGCTGGTCACTTCACCCGTCATCCCTTTCCTGTAAAATGACTTACATTCTCCGGCTTGCCATACCGTTGATTTCATTAACTTTTTAATATTTTCAACATACTTCATTTGAACATCGTTTTTAACGTCGATAGCCCGAACCGTTTTGTCCCGCTTTACGGCGCTAATGGCATTAACCGTGTAATTGACCATAGTCTGCATGTATGAGATTTGCGAGCTATGACCAGTGCCGGTATTGGGGCCGTTTATTTTGAAATAATTGGGATAGCCCGAAATGGTAATGCCTTGATAGGACGCAATTTGTGTTTCCCATTCATTGTTCAAATTGCGACCGCCTTTGCCGTAAACCTGAAACGAGAGCATTTTTTGCGCATTTGAATAGGCATAAAACCCTGTTGCATAAACAATGATATCCAAAGGTATATCTTTGCCATCGTTCGTTTGAACTCCGGTTGGCGTAATCTTTTCTATTCCACTGATATCAACGTCAACATTTTCACGAGAAAGGGCCGGCAGGTAAACATTTGTGGGTATGAGGCGTCTTGAACCCAATTCATAATCAGGCATCATATGGCGGCGCACATTGTCGTCTGCGATATATTTTACAAGATTTTTTTTCAGGGTTCGGGCATATAAATATTTGAAAAAACGGCTGATTTTTACCGTAAACGGAATGCGGCGAAAGCCGATAAAGCGCGCCTCATGGACGCAAAATGTGATAAAGCGGTTAATGTGGCGTATGCCGGGAAGGCTCAATGCCAAGCGCTCTATAGACCCGTAATGCCTGTCTGAACGTGGAATGATCCATTCTGCCGTTCCCATGAACAGGTTTAGCCTGTCCACCTGGCTGGCTATGGCTGAAACCACCTGAACCCCTGAACACCCCGAACCAATTACCCCAACGCGTTTGCCTTTATAGGAAACATTATGGTCCCACTGTGCGGTATGAAATTTTGCGCCTTGAAAAAATTCAGCGCCCTTTATGCAAGGGGTTTTCGGGTTTGCCAGCACCCCGCTGGTATCGATAATAAAGCGTGCGCTGTATGCCTCACCTGAGGCCACCTCAATGTGCCACAAACATGCACTTTCATTATAAGTCAGCTTGGTGACGTCCTGATTGGTTTTTGCGTCTTTGCGTATCTCATATTTTTCTATGATGTGGTTTGTATAGGCAAGCAACTCGCTTTGGGGGGCATATTTTTTGCTAAACTGGTAAGGAATAAAGGAAATGGAATACAGGCCGGTAGGCACATCCACCTCGGCACCCGGATACGAATTTTGCTGCCAGGTTCCCCCTAATTCTGCGCTTCTTTCCAGCAAGATAAAATCATTAAAATTCTTTTTTTTCAGCCCTATAGCCGATAGCAAGCCTGAAAACCCTGTGCCTATAATCACAGTTTCAAAATATTGAACATCTTTTTTCATATTAAGACTCTAGGAGATGTTGGGTCATTTTAGAGACGCGTTTCAATCCATTATAAAGTCACGCTTTATGGGAATGGATCACCCGCTCATATAACCATAAACAGGGTCATTATGGCGGGTTAAAGGCAGACGTTATATCTCTGCCACAATGAGTTGCGGGCCCTCTGCATTGTTGCTGGCTTTCAGCGCATCCTGCAATGCCTTATCAAATTGCCCAACGGTTCTGGCCCGCACCGCCGGCACGCCGAAGCCTTCGGATAGTTTCACCCAATCCATCTTCGGGTTGGACAAGTCCAGCATGGCCTTGGCCGCCGGCCCAGGCTCGCCCGCACCCACCCGGTCAAGCTCGAAATTCAGCACCAGATATGAATGATTGGCAAATACGACGTTGATAACATTTTGTTTTTCGCGGGCCTGCGTCCACAAGGCCTGCAAGGTGTAAGCCGCCGCGCCATCCCCGCAAAGTGCAAATACCTGGCTGTCCGGTGCCCCAAAGGCGGCGCCAACCGCCAAGGGCATACCCATGCCAATGGCACCACCGGTCAGGCACAGCCATTCATGCGGCGGCCCGTTTTCCAGCCAGGGATAAATGCCCATCCCCGATGTGGTGGCATCATCACAAATTACCGAATCATCGGGCATATGCCGCCAGAGCGATAAGCCCACATAGCCAGGGTTTAATGGCTCATCCTCATTAATCAGGTCAGGAGCGAAATTACGCTCTGGCAGCGTAGGCGCAGCCGGCGCTTCGATACGCACCGCAACCTCTTCAAGCGCGGCCGTAATATCATCAGCGGGCCCACCAAGGTGAACCAGTTTAGCCCCTTCTGGCGTCAGCTTACTCTCTACACCCGGATAGGCAAAAAAGCTGACCGGTGATTTGGAGCCCGCGACCAGCAAGAGATCGCAATCCTTCAAATCCTCGGCTGCCTGCTCGGCGAAATAATTCAAACGGGTGGTGGAAACCCGCCCCGCCCCGCGCGAAACCCGTGGCGCAAAGGTTTCCATTACAAGGCGACAATCCAGCTTTTCGGCAATACGCCCCGCCGCCTGCAATCCAGCATCAAGACATGCCGTGCCGCCAACGTAAATGATCGGGTTTTTTGCATTTTTTAGCGCCTCAGCCGCTTTGCTGGTAACGTTCCCAGGCACCGGGTTTAACGGCGGCATTTCTGCTTTTGGTAAAACATCGGGCTCATCATTTGACCAGGCGCAATCGGCAGGCAGCACTAAACTCGCCACACCGCGTGCCGGTCCATAGGATTGGCGCACCGCCTCTATTGCCATGGTGGAAACCTCGGCGGAGGATTTCACCGTGCCAACCCAGCGTGACATGGGCGCGCAAACCGCCTCGACATCCGAAGTTAGCGGGGCATCCAGAGGGCGGTGGGCAATGGCGTGATCGCCGACAATGTTGAGCACAGGCGCAAAAGCGCGTTTGGCGTTGTGCAGATTGGCCAGCCCATTGGCCAGCCCCGGCCCAAGGTGCAACAAGGTGCAGGCGGGTTTACCGCTCATGCGGGCATAGCCATCGGCGGCACCCGTAGCCACCCCTTCAAACAGGCAGAGCACGGATTGCATACCCTCAACCCGATCAAGCGCCGCCACCATGTGCATTTCTGACGTTCCAGGATTGGTGAAACACAACTCCACACCCTGATTAATCAGGGTTCTGACCATGCTCTCAGCAGCAAACATTTGTTTTTCCTCTAATTTTTACAAGCCTGTATACATTTCTTATTCACATCGGCAAGGCTGATGCAGCCCATCAGCGCCATGGTGCGGTTAAATTCTTCGCTAAACAGGGAAAGAACACGCGCAATGCCAGCCTCTCCACCCGCAGCAAGACCATAAAGATATGGCCGTCCGATTGAGCAGGCATCCGCGCCCAGCGCCAGGGCCTTGACCATATGCGCGCCACGGCGCACCCCGCCATCAACTACCAGATCCAGCGCATTGCCAACGACATCACGTATAGGTGCCACCATATCAATGGGGGCCGGGGCGCCATCCAGTTGCCGCCCGCCATGATTGGAAATCATCACCCCGCAAGCCCCAATATCTTGCGCCCGCAAGGCATCTTCTGGTGTCATTATCCCCTTGATTACAAATGGCCCGCACCACTCTTGCGCAATTTTTCTGGCCCCGTCCCAGGTCAGGCTTTGCTCGAACCGCGCATCAATATAAGCCGCCGCCCCGCCGCCAGCGCTATCTGAATTGGCTTCCACCCAATTCGCGATATTTTCCATACGGATTTTACCGCCCTTGATCTTGCCTAATAGCCATTTTGGATGCGTTGCTATGCTGAGCTTGCTGGCCAGTGTCAGTTTTGGCGGCATGGACATGCCGGTAATCAGATCGCGTTCACGATTACCGCCAACAGCGGTATCCACCGTAAGACACAAAACATTAAAGCCTGCGGTTTTGGCACGATTAATCAAGTCATTGGTAAGCCCCGGATCCTTGAACACATAAAGCTGAAACAGTTTTGGCCCGCCCGTATGCGCGGCAAAATCCTCGATACTGGTGGTTCCCACGGTAGAAAGGGAAGCCATAAGCCCGGCATTAGCCGCCGCGCGGGCCACCGCCAACTCTTTTTCATGGTGAAACATTTGAACGCCGCCGGTTGGCGAGAGCAATAACGGCATGGCCATGGGCTGTCCAAAAAGCGTTGTGCCGGTATCTATTTTTCGGACGTCAACCAATGCCCGTGGCAGTAATTCATAGCGATCAAAAGCAGAAGTATTATTGGCCAGTGACCATTCATTATCCGCCCCACCATCAAGATAATGAAACATCGGCGAAGGCAAAGCGCGTTTGGCAAGGGCGCGAAAGCCTTGCACATTATGACAGCGTTTTATTGGCATCAGAGAATATTTTCCAAACCATAATCCACATGGACCTTGCATCATAACCGGCTCCCGGATCAAGTCCGGGGTGACAATGATTTATGATTGAACAGGCCGCACCTCTTTCGATGGAACCCTATCCATAAAACCCAATACACAAAGAAAAAGGCGTTTCTCAAATGATAATGTGGGAACGATAAGAATGTCACAATGGTCTTCTACTACCCCTCACCCTAACCCTCTCCCCAGGGAGAGGGAAAATAGCTTGAGGAAAACATTGTTCCATAAACAGACAAAGAAAAAGGGCGACCCGAAGGCCGCCCTAAATCGTAAGCTAGATAAGTCGGTAAGACTTAGTCTCCAACTGCACCACCTGGTGCAAAGTTGCCATCATCACCAAAGTTTGAAAGCACATCATTGCGAAGCATCAGGCGATCAACATCGCCTGTTACAGCCACGTCTGAGAACAGACGGAAAGTAACATCACAACGCCCAAAATTCGGATTAAGTGAGTCGATTGTCACATTCCCACTACCACCAGCGGTGTGGTTCAGCATTTGACCTTCGCCATTTACAGTATTCAGTGTGAATGGACCAAAAGAACCATTTTGACCTGAACTACAATTGGCAAAATCAATTTCACCAGCAATCGCATCAGCATTCATGCCGGTGAAACGGAAAATATGGCGACCGGCTTTAGTAGCATCACCTACCCAGTCAAACGGGCCAAATGTCGTACCTTCACGTTGCAATGCATCAAGAGCAGAGCCAGTAAAGGATTCAGAGGTAATGAAATCAACTGCAGGGGGCCCGACCCGGTCTGTAAAGGTGGCCGTCATGGAACCAAGAGTAACGGTCTGGCTGGCAATAGAAGTGGCACCATCAATGGTAACCACCACAGTATCATTAGCACCATCGGTAAGTGTGGTGACATCACCACCCGTTGCACTAATTGAGAACACATTACCAACAGGGCCTGTTGCAGCAATACCACCAACTGTCACACCAGTAATACCAGTAACGGGACCACTGAACGTAATATCAAAGCCAATTGAAGCTATATCACCTGGCAGAAGAGGATCCGCCGGAGCACCGGTATTTACCAACGTAACATTCTGAGCACCAATAGCACCAGAAGTAGCACCAAGCGTAGCGGTTGTAATGGTATCGCCAACAGCTGGAGTAGAGAAGTTAATGAAGTTACCGGTCAACTCAAGAATTGAGTCCACACCATCAGCACCGGCACCAAGTGCCAAAGCCTGTCCACATGTTACAAGATTGGTGGCCAGAGCAATAGGTGTGCTGCCGTTAGAACCGCCATTTTCAATTGGCGTATTGTTTTCGGTAGAAAGACCAATATTAATACCACCCGGTGAGGCACAAAAGCCTGCAGGCAAGGTCAGCGGCAAACGTAGACCAATGGAGTCTTCTGTCAGCGCCGTGTCAATAAGGAAGGTTACTGTAGTTCCACCAGCACCACCACCCACACTCACGAGAGCTGAGTTGGAGGCAACGGCATCATCACCAATTGTAACCGCGCTTGAAGCAAGGGAAGTTGTAAAGGTTACGCCAGCCGGCAATGAAACAGACAGCTTCACATTGTCCGCAGCCGGAATTGCTGTGGTGGTATTGACCAGGAATTCAAAAACACCTGTCGTTCCACCAGCACCAAGATTTACTTCAGTAGCCAGAGTTGGGTTGGCTTCAATAGCATCGCCGACAGAAGCATTTGAGTCACCCTGTGTAACGCCAAGTGCATTGGCACTTGTGGCCGCCAGGGCAGCGATCGCTGTAGTAGCGAGAAGTTTTTTAATCGTCATGAGTGTTTCCAATCATTAAAAGGTTTACGTGTAATCACTGGGCACACCATACCTGGAGGCCATAGCTAAATTTACTTACTGTATCTAGGGCACCCTCTAAACCTCAGCCCCCCGGATTACGTCAAGCAGGATTGGTTTTACAGTTTGCTTGACCGCACTGTCAACTGTTTTGATAAAAAACTTGTGCTTATCTGTGTGTTTACCCGAATTTTGCCAGAACCCTTATGCGGAAAGGTGGTTTCCCTGTATTTTTCCCGCTTTTTCCCCTCACAAGCGAGCGCCTATTGCCCAACACATGTGGCATAACCGCAACAGAATGCGGCAAGCCAATGGTTAACCTGTGCCTTGCCAGTGCTTTGCCTGCGCCTTGCCCGAGCTTTAATAGACAAATGCCTCGCCAGAATCGCATCCATAAAAGCGGCGTGTCTTTATAATCCAGCACTTTGTCAGCATATTTTACCCCTGTTCGTCGATAAACCATGCCCACAGGAGTGAATTTTTCTCCTTGCAGTCCATTTAGGCTGTGCCATACCTGTGTGCAAGGCAAGCCATGAAAATGGTGATATACGCCATTATTATTTATACCGCAGGAATATGAGTATGAAAATTGCGACCTGGAATGTAAACTCGGTGCGGACCCGCCTCCCTACTTTGCTTGACTGGTTTGAAAGCGCGCAACCGGACATCGCCTGCCTGCAGGAAATCAAATGCCAGAATGAGCAATTCCCCCGTGCCGAGTTTGAAGCGCTTGGCTATAACTGTGCCGTGCACGGGCAGAAAAGTTATAATGGCGTTGCCATACTTTCACGTTATGAGATTGAGGAAAGTATAAATGGCCTGCCCGGTAATAAAAATGATGACCATGCCCGTTATATCGAAGCCGTAATCAATGCCCCAAAAGGACCCCTGCGCGTGGCCAGCATCTATCTGCCCAATGGCAATCCGGTGGATAGCGATAAATTTACCTATAAGCTGGAATGGATGCAGCGGCTGCACGCCCATGCGAAACAACTTCTTGCCTATGAGGAAAAACTGGTGCTGGCCGGGGATTATAATGTCATCTACCGCGATGTTGATTGTTGGGACCCTTTGGTATGGGCCAATGATGCGCTTTATGCCAAAGAGGTGCGCGATGCCTTCGCCTCTTTGATGTGGGAAGGCCTGACCGATGCGTATCTGGCCAAAGACGGGCGGGCGCATCAATACACTTTTTGGGATTATCAACGCGGCGCCTGGCAGCGCGGGCACGGCATCCACATTGACCATATCCTGCTGTCCCCACAGGCCGCCGATGTTCTGGAAAGTGTTACAATACATAAAGAAGCCCGTGCCATGGAAAAACCATCGGACCATGTGCCGGTGGTCGCCGCGCTGGACGCCTGAACCCATGGGCATGATGCAAAAGCCTGCGGACAGGTGGATTGAAAACCTGTGGCTGGGCACCGCAGCCATTCTGGCTCTGGCCTATTTGCTGGTACCGGATCAACTTGGTGGCGTTTTGGCTGCCGGGGTAAAATCCCTGCCCATCTGGATACTGGCCTGGCTGGCATATAATGCCGGTAATGTGGCGGCACATCGTGCGTTGGCTCTGGCGTTTTTATTCTCCGGCTTTGGCGATCTGTTCCTGTCCCTGTCTTTTGGCAATAATTTTGCCTTTGGCATGGGGGCATTCCTGCTGGCGCAAATTGCTTTTATCATTTGCTTCTGGCCACAGCGGCAAGGACTGTCTGCACTGTCCATGCCAGGAAAAGCCATCATGGTGCTGGTTATACTTTTGGCGATAACCCTGGGCGCATGGCTGTTACCGTTGGCTGGCCCGCTGGCCCCGGCATTGATGGTTTACTTTGGTGCGCTCACCCTCATGGTTTTGCTGGCGCTTGGTGGAAAGGTCTCCAATATCGCCAAAATCGGGGCGGTTCTATTTTTGCTTTCCGATAGCCTGATCGGCATTGATCGTTTTGCGCACCCCCTGCCTGAACGGCATTTACTGGTCATGGGCAGTTATTATCTGGCACAGATGTTCCTGTTTTGGGGTATGGTGCAAAAAAGAGCCTGATCGCGTGGTTCAGGGATTTTTTTTATTGCCAATCACGCCATCGACAAGATCAAAAATGCCCAAAAACGCGTATGCTGTCTCACGGGCTGCATTTTTCACGCCTTGGGTATTATCAGCAAAGTCTGGATAGAAACCATCACCGCCAGTGATAGAAACCATAACCGATTGTTCAAAAAACACGGCTTGTAGCTCACGATTTTTGTTCTTTCGCTCCAGTTTCAACAACCCCTCCATAAACAGGGGGTCAACCAGATAACGCCCTTCCACCTGATCCGTTGAATAGACTTCAAATATTTTCTCAAACATTGGATCCACAAGACCAACGCGTTTCAATCCTTTTGCCGGACCTGACCGTTTATTAAAAAAGCCGGCATCCCTGGCAATCAGGGTATGGCCTGCAAAATGACGATGATAGGGGATATGCAATAATTGGCCGAAAAATACCGGAATCCACGTCACTGTTTTATTTTTACCTGAGCCGCTTTCAACGCGGCTTTCCAGATAAGCCTCAAACATGCTGAACGGTACGCCATGACGTTCCCCCGTAACCAATTCAGTAAATTTCGCCCGGTCATGATCCGGGACCAGCTTTGCGCGCTTCAAACGATTAAAATGCGGGGGCGTAAAGCCATCCTCCTGATATGTCAGGCCCAAAAATCGAGATACCAGTGTGACAATAGAATCCCTGAATGAAGTTTCTGCCTCTGACATTTTCAAAAAACCGGGTGCCATTCCAAGAAGCAACACCAGCACAAAAGCGACCAATGCCCAAATCCATGACTGGAAGAACACAAAAATTGCAAGCCCCAGGCCCGCTCCTGCCAGAAAGCCTGTCAGCCCCCCCTTTTTCAGCTGCGCCTTACCAGCATTGCGCTCCACCAATGTGGCCTTGAACAACGGCAAAAGGCGTTCATCTACAAAGGCATCAAAGCCTTCCATGATTGGTTTATCAGCCATGGTTATCTGACAAAATATCAGGGTGCTGATTTCAGGTGCTTGTCCAAAAACGCAAGATAGGCCTCCGAGGCGGCAATGCGATTTTTACGGTTGCGAAAGCCATGTCCCTCATCGGGGAACACCAGATATTCCACCTCGACGCCATTGGCCCTGACTTTTTCAACCAGCTCATCGCTCTCGATTTTAAGCACCCGTGGGTCATTCACGCCTTGCACCACCAGCAAGGGCTTGACGATGTTTTGCGTATGAAACAGCGGCGAAATACGTTTGTGGCGCTCTTCATCCGTGGCCGGATCGCCCATCTCGTCATAAAGCGCGACTTTGAAAGATTCCCACCAGGGCGGAATGGACTTTAAGGTGCGCACCCAATTGGTGACGCCAAAAATATCCACCCCCGCATCAAACACATCCGGCTCAAACGCCAGCGCCGCCGCCACCATATAGCCGCCATAAGAGCCGCCCATAATGGCAATATTGCCGCCGTCCACCCAATCCTGACTTTCCAGGTATTTACGGGCGTAAACTATGTCCTGCAAATCCACTTCGCCATGGCGTTTATCATCCATGTGGTTAAAGGTTTTGCCATAACCGGACGAGCCGCGATTATTGGCCGCCAGCACGGTAAAACCATGGTTCACCAGATGCTGCACCAGCGGGTTATACCCAGTGCGGCTTTGCCCGCCCGGCCCACCATGCACCAGCACAATGGCAGGCACTTTGATGTCCGCACTTGCCATTTTCGGGCGATACAAAATACCAGGGATTTTCAAGCCATCAAAGCTCTCATACCGCACCACCTGGCTATCCACCAGCGAAGATTGTGCGATGGCCGGGTTCAGCGCCTTGGTCAGCGCCTTATCGGTGCCGGCGACCAGATCAATAATATGCACATTTGACGGGCTGGTATCGGCGTTTAGCAAGAATGCAATTTTGCTGTCATCTCTGGAAAAGCGAACACTGCGAATATCGCCCGGCGGCAGATCTGGCAGAGCCAGTGCCGCACCGGTTTTAGCATCGCTCAGGCTGACTTTGGTGCGCGCATCGGCATTGACGCCGCTCACCCGGTATTTGCCGCTTTTGGATGTGGTGGTGAAGGAAACATCCCAATCGGCCTGCACCAGCGGTGACTTTTCTCCACTGGCCAGATCGTAAGACCAGGCCTGATTAAATTCGCCCATTTCATTAGTGGAATATTCCAGCGCTGCATTATCCGCAGAAAAGCCATAAACCCCATAGCTAATGGCGCCTTCATGGGGGGTGATGAGTTTTGGCTCCTTGTCCCCGCTTTGCAGATCGACAAGGAAAATGTCTGAATCGGCAGAAGAATTATTGCGGCTCAACGCCAGCCATTTGCCATCCGGGGATATGCCACTGAGCTGGAAACCAGAATTTTCAAAAATCACTTCACGGGCATAGCCATCGCTGTCATAGCGGTAAACATCAATATAGCGGGGGTCACGTTCATTGATGGCCAGATAGAATGATTTACCGTCGCGCGCCCAGCCAAGAAATCCGGCCCGGCTTTTATCCCCCGGCGTCAGGTCCTGTGTCGTGCCGTCTCCCTCACGCACATAGACATGGGATAATTCATTACCGCCGCCATCAGCGGAATACAAAATCCGTCCATCGGCCGGAAAAACACTGACCGCGAAGGTGGCATTGGCAGTAGAATGGGTCAGCGGTTTTTGCGCGCCGGTTTCAATATTAATGGCATAGGCATTGAAAATACCGCTCTGGTCAGAGCTGACCAGAATGGATTTTCCATCAGGGAAAAACGTAAAACCTGCGCCGCCCGGCATACCATAAGACGTGGTTTCAAAAAACGTCTTGGCATCATAAAGCGGCACGGCGGCCTTGTTCTCACTTTGGGCCGCAGGTTTTGTGGTTTCCTTCGCCGCTTTGGTGCCTTGCCCGGCATCCTGACAGGCCGTCAGCAGACCCAGAGCGGCCACCAGGCCGATTGTCATTGTTTTCATCATGGCGCATTGTTCCTCTATGCTTTGAGAAACAAATAACACAAATCAAATGCACTGAGAATAAAAAACAGATGCAACCACAGTCCCGCCTATGACAGGTTTTTTAATGCCTCTTCCAGTTTTTCTTTTTGTGCCAGATAACCGCCCAGTTTTTCCCGCTCTTTATCGACAACGTTTTGCGGGGCGCGGGCGGTGAACTTTTCATTGCCCAGCTTTTTCTCAAGGCGGAGGATTTCGCC